>CALJIF010000025.1 GCA_937974275.1 uncultured Flavobacteriales bacterium | reverse complement strand
TTATACGAAGCATGTGCAATTCGCTCTTTCGCAGTTGTATCCGAGCGTTGATAGGTAAAGTTATTTTCGGAATCGGTGTAATATGCGGCTACACTCCACAACGTTGAATCGGAGCTCCATTGTGCCTTCAATCCGGTTTGACGAAAACCAAATGCGCCAACAGTAGCGCCTGCTGTAATGGTTTTTCCGGTATTAAAGCGAAGCTTACTATCCAGTAGCACCGCGCCACTCACTGCACCGCTTCCCCAGGATGTTCCACCTCCGCCGAATTGCAAGGCTACATAATCGAACAAAAAACCGGGTATAAGACTTAAATCCACCAAACCGTTCATGGAACTGTTAATGTTCAGCCCTCCCCATATCACTGCAGTATGCGCGGCATTTCCACCGCGAAATGTTGTCGTTGATAAATTGCCGGGACCATAATTTTTAACGAAAATGGGAGAATGTGCAGCCAGCAAATCACCGATGTTCCGGTCGTTATACCGTGTAATTAAAGCAGAATCGAACGTCAACACTTTCACTCCGGATGCTTGTGTACGCACGCGATCAATGACTACTACAACAACTGACTTATCGTATTGACGCAACGTATCTTGTCCGTGTGCAATGCACACGAGCAGCAACATACTAAGCGTAATTACGAAATACCTCATTGTCATAATGTCTGTGACATCATCACGCACGAAGTTTCGGGAAATAAATAAAATGAACCAACAACGCCGGAATTGGCATTGTATAAAACATCTCACTTGATTTCTGCCTCAACTTGCGAAGGCGTGATCATAACGGCGAAGGCAGGTCTCCTGACTTGTGTCATCTGTGTTCCTTCCCATCCGCCACAGGCAGACAGTGGATTATTACACAGACCTATAAGACACTTACAGTTGCGCACCAGTTCGTGATTTTAACACGATTCCCTATTAACTGAAACTTTCGTTTCAGACCTTTTCCGGTGATGCCGATAAATTAAAGAACGCGCAAATGTAAACGAATTTCTTTCTGTTCTCCAAATTATTTCGTTCGTATGGCTCTCAACATTTCGCGCTTACCGGGTGGGCCGGGAAGTTTTTCTACAGCGAAACCCGCGGCTATCATGGCTCTCCGAACATCTCCTTTGCTGCAATACGTGACTAAAACACCGTTGCGTTTTAAACTATTGTACATCGCACGAAAAATTTCCTCACTCCACAACTCGGGTTGAGCGCCGGGCGAAAACGCATCGAAATAGATGACATCAAAGGACGCATCTCCGGGAACATAATCCTGAATTCGTAATAATCGTTTATGTAATTGAAAATGCGATGACACCGATTCTGCTATATTCCATGAAGCGTTGTGCAAGGAATTAAAAAACCGACGCTCGGCATCATCTGCCGGATAATTCAATTGCTCCGCCAACGCTGTTGCAATCGGGTAATACTCCAACGATTCATAATAAATCGTTTTACCGACAGCCACGCGTTGCGTTAACAAGGCGTTCAGTCCTGTTCCAAAACCAATTTCCAGAATTCGAATATGATCATTTAATTCAGCAGCATATTCGTAACCGTGCTTAATAAATACGTGCATCGATTCCTGCACAGCACCGTGATGCGAATGATACAACTGATCCGTTACAGGATGATACAATGAATGCGAACCGTCGGTCGTAACTCGAAGTTCAGGTTCGGATGATTCCATTTACTTTCCGATAATCTTGAATTCCGTGCGGCGGTTATTGGCACGTCCTGCATCGGTATCGTTGCTGTCGATAGGTTGTGTTTCACCATAACCTTTATACTCCATGCGATCGGCTTTAATGCCTTTAGACACCAAATATTCAACAACCGCCTTAGCTCGACTTTCAGACAAGCGCTGATTATAATCGTCAGCACCTTTGCTATCCGTGTGTCCCGAAATTTCAATTCGCAACGACGGAACATCCTGCATCAGTTTTACCAGTCGATCCAATTCAATGAATGATTCCGGCTTCAACGTTGATTTATCGAAATCGAAGAAAATATTCTTCAAAACAATAACGCTACCAACAGCCACATTTTTCAGTTCAATATCCTTGATGATCTCCTGATAATTTGCACCGGCAGGAATATCAAAGTTTTCGGAATGGAACAGATATCCATCTGCTTTAACCGCAATACCGTAATTTTTCCCGGATGGTAAAGTCACGAGATACTTCCCACTCACCGAGTTGTTCGGAAATGTTGCAACAACTTCACGACGTTCGTTATCTACAATTTCAATTTGTGCAGATACCGGCTTCTTAGTAAACGCATCAGTTATTGTTCCCTTTAACAATGTCAGTTGCGCCGTTTTGATTTCAACGGGCTGTGCCGCCTGAATTGTTTTCACCGGTTGTGCCACGCCCGCTAAAAGATTGTCTTCAGTGCTCGTTGCCAAAGGTTTTTCAGGCCCAAGGAATGTGATCTTGTAAATGTCTTTCTCGCCTTGACCATCAGCCTTGTTGGATGCGAAATAGCCGTGACGTCCGCTTGCATTAATTACAAAGAACACGTCGTCATCCGGACCGTTAATCGGATAACCCAAATTCTCCGGTTCACTCCACTTGCCATCCTTGAATTCACTTTTAAAAATATCATAACCACCCATTGATTTGTGTCCCTGAGAACTGAAGTACATCGTCTTTCCATCAGGCATCATAAATACACCTTCTTCACCATAAATCGTATTGATCGTTGGTCCAAGATTGCTCGATTCACCCCATTTGCCTTTGTGATCCATAGTGCTCACCCAGATATCACGATTACCGATTGTACCTTCTTTATCACTTACGAAATACAATTTTTTACCATCATAACTTAACGACACTGATGATTCGTGCCCTTCGGAGTTAATATTCTTATTCATACGTTCCGGTTCCGACCACTGATTTCCTTTCAGGAAACACTCATAAATATCTCCGCCTTTTGTGGGACGATACACATACAAACGTTGTCCATCAGGAGAAATTCCTGCGGTTGCATCATGATCTTCGCTATTCACGGGTTTACCCATATTAACAGGCGGAGTCCACTTTCCATTCACGTAACTCGTCATGTACAGATCCTCAAAGAATTGATTATCCATATCCATTTTTCCACCCGTTGAAGTTGCACGACGTGAAGTAAAATACATCATTGATTCATCAGCCGTAATAATTGGCGTATACTCCGGATCTGCAGAATTGACGGTAGCTCCAAGATTATCGATAAAAACACGCTGCGGATTTTTAACATACTCTTTACCGTTCAAACACTCGGATATCTTGCGATTGCAATCAGCTATCTTGTCTTTGTTCTTAACAGGATCTGCGTTATACACTTGCTGATAACTTTTATAAGCAGCAATAGCTTCGTCCCAACGACTGTTTAAATGATACAAACGCCCAAGAATATAATTCAATTCCGGATCAACCGAAGGATTTAACTTCTGCGCCTTTTCCGCATAAGCCAATCCCATTAATTTCTGCGAGGGAATATTATAATAACAAACTGCAATTCGAAAATTACACGTCGCGCTGTTCGGATTAAACTGATTGGCTGCAAGATATTCGGGCAATGCTAATTTGAACAGATCCATGCCTGCTCCGCCCAATTCATTGATACCATTGGGGTAATAATGATTTTCACCAACGAAACGTTTCAATTCAGTATCGTGAATGGATTTCGCTTGTTTATAATAATCATTACCACGATCGTAACGTTTGTTCGCTTCCTTAAATGCTTTGCGGTCGTTAAAGTTCTTTTCGTCAAACTCTACGTTCGTTTGTGCGAAAGTTGCAGTTCCAAAAAGTAATGTTGCTGCTAATAGAAATAAGTTCTTCATCGTCGCTCTGAATTAATTCTCACAATCGTTAACATAATTACGCGCTACTTCAACGCCCAGCTCTGCAGCTTTTCTGAAATCGTTACATGCAGAAGGATCACGCAACATTTCTTTCGCAATACCCCGATTCAAATACGCGTCGGCATAATTTGAGTTCAGTTGAATAGCTTTATCGCAATCTTCAACCGCACCTTTATAATCGCGGCGCTTGTAACGAACAGCCGCACGATTTACATACGCAAAAGCATAATCGTTCTTCAATTGAATAGCACGATTGAAATCAGAAATTGCTCCATCCAAATCACCCAATTGCAATTTCGCAGCACCGCGGTTATTGTAAGCGATGTAATAATCCGTTTTCATATTAACCGCAGTTGTATACGATTCAACAGCACCTTTCAAATCGCCTTTTTCTTTGCGCGCACTTCCCAAATTATTATACACAAATGCTAAACCCGGGTTAATTTGAATTGCTTTCTGATAATCTGCGATAGCGCCGTCATAATCCTTTAACATTCGTTTCGCGCTGCCACGATCATTAAAGTAATACGCTTCTTTCTGATTGATTTGAATCGCTTTATCAAACAATTCAATAGCTCCCTTGTAATCTGATTTTTCAAATTTCAATACACCCGATTGATAGAATGCCTTATCATTCTGGGCGTTCATACGTGCTGCCTGATCGAAATCGGCTCCTGCTCCTTCTTTATCGCCTAAAGAATTCTTGGCCATTCCACGATAGAAGTAGGCATAATCCGCGGCAGGATTGAGTTCAATGGATTTATTAAAATCTTCAATCGCACTTTTCGCCAACAACAGCTCAATCTTAGTCAAACCCCGATTGAAATATGCCTTTTCAAAATCCGGCTTGAATTCAATGGCTTTGTTAAAGTCCAGCATTGCATCAGCAAACTGCTTGTTGTTGAACTTCAAGGTACCGCTATTATAAAACTGTTCGGCTTCTTGCGCACCCGGTAGCGAGGTCGCTTTGATCGTGTCTTGTGCAGACAAAACAACAAAAGAACCGCACAAGGCAGTCATTACAATTAACAAACGAATCATACGAAAATGTGTTTATCCTCCGAAATATAGCGAATTCCCCGGAATCACCTAATGCAAAACGGGCCCGCGAATACTATCGCGAAGCCCGTTTACTGAAATCTTATGTGCTGTATGCTTTACTTTACATACAACAAACGACGATGAATGTTTTGGTTGTTACCGCGTACAGAAACGAAGTAAATACCTTGCGCTTCACCCGATAAATCAATCGTTTGGCGCTGAACTCCATTAAGAGTTGTAGTGGAAATAACACGACCGGTTACATCCGTTACTTCCATCACCTCATTTCCGGATAATACGCCTGTAACATCAACCGTAAAGATACCGTCATTGCTCGGATTCGGATACACAGCGGCATTCAACCCAACAACCTCATTAATAGAAGTAGTTCCGCTCGTGATATTAATATTATCAACGTACAAGAAATTACCGTAACCACCGCGCGCGCGGAACGCAACGATAACGCCCGATTGGCCGGCGTATGCATTTAAACTCACCGACTCGGCACGCCACTGATTAGTATTTGGTGTAAACGCATTCGTATTATCGGGAGCAGTGGATAATGTTGTACCACCTTTTAAAAACACTTGCGTCCAGGTAATGCCACAATCTGTGGAAACATACACACCCAGCGTATCAGAATACTGAGAACTGTAACGTGCATATGCCACATCAAACGTTACGTTTATCGGTGCAATTGCGGCTGTTAAATCAAGTACCGGAGTGCGCAAATCATCTGTTGTACCTTCGGTATCATTATTAAAATTATCAATTCGCATGGAAGCATTGCTGTTAAAACCTGCGGCAGTTGTGCGTACCCATGTTACGTCATTATTCGGATTTACGACACTCCAGCCCGCACTTGGAAAAGTTGTACTCTGGAATCCATCCTGTACAGGCAATGTTCCTGTCGCCAATGTTGTAACCGTAAACGTTGTGGAGGTTTGATCATTTGCCGTATTACCATCTGATCCATTGTTAGGATTGCTTACAACAACAGTTATAGTGTGAGTACCAAGCGGCAAAGTGATATTGCCGAGATTCACCTGTGTTGTGGAATTGGAATTCAGCGATCCTGTCCAGTTATAAACTGTTGGTGTGTTCGAGTCTAACTGCCAGGTAATGGTACAAGAAGTTAAGGTATTCATTCCGGCATTTCGCAGTACCACAATCACATCTTCATTAATTGCAGCACCACAATTGGTGTAAGTTCCGCTTGGCGTAACCACAGAACTCATCTGCGCATCAAGCGCAACTGTTGGCGTATTAGGATCATAACCATCTAATACAGTAACACCGGTATTGCAAGCATCTAACCAGTTACTTAGGCGTGTTGCATTGGTTCCGCCACCTGTCCATGAAGTTGAAAATTTCCCGTAATAATCATTTAAACTATTGGTTGGCGCATTACAATAGGATGGCCCTCCATACAACTGTCCAATGATTCTTCTGTTAGGATCGTAAAGAGGAGAACCTGAAGATCCCGGTTCTGTTACGCCACTGGTCCACTGAGTAGTTCTCCAACAGTCGGCTCCACCGTATGTAGATGAAATGGTTACGTTACGTGCCCAACTGATTTTTTTAATATCACCGGATGGATGATGAATACAAACGGTGCTGTCAACAACTGCATTAACACGATTCCAACCTGAAAAATAGACGTTGTAATTGGAAGGAATAGCCTGATTGATTTGAACAAGACTTACATCAGAACCACCGTAAGCAGCACGTTGTGTGCCACCGGTTAACGACTGCGATGCAGGATTAGTGGAAGGATCTGCGCACGTTGCAGATTGCCAGTTAAAACGAAATACCCACGAACCGTTTGCAGTTCCGCAGTGATCGGCAGTTAGCACATATGGGGTAGCATCATTACATGTATTATTGATCAATGCTCCGGTACAAAATTCACTTCCTCCCGAAACCAGACACACAACGGATCTCACTTGGTCAGCCCACGCTGCTGCACCTGGACATGCCGTATTGTTATGACAATTTCCCGCATCGCCAAATCCACGACCGATATCATTTAAATAAGGTTGAACACCTCGGAAACCATGCGTAATACGAAACACATTCAACCAACCCTGACCTCTAACAGCAGCGGGTTCATAGTATTCTACAACAACAGCTTCTCCCGGAATCAATTCTGTTCCGAACATTTGGTCAGGATTCATTTGATTCCGTGTAAATGCTCCCATCACTACTTTTCTATCCGCACTATACACAAACAACTTCGCTCCATGAGGCATCACCATTCCGCTAAACGCAAGGTTAATGGATAGTGCTTCAGGACAAGTAATACCTACTCTCCAGTAACGATCACCATTCGACAAATCCTTCCATGTTCCTGAATTATCGGGATTCAAATTCGTAAAATAATTATAACCGAATTTGTAAGGTCCTTTCACCGAATCCTGATAAGCAGCTGCATTGCGCACAGAATCAATATTAAACGGCTGCATCGTTACAAACGGCACCTCATTATTAAAATAATCGAATTTATTTGAATAAGGTGTTCCTCCTTCTCCCAACTGGGACCAAGCAGAAAGCGATGTAATAATCAAACAGGATGTAAGAATAATTTTTTTCATGTGTTGAATTTAGTGTTGTGGAGCGAAATCGTTAAGGTGTTGGTTGATAGGTTACACGATGACCTTGAATATTTAATACCATCGTTTTGTATCCGTTCGATTTTAAAGGCGACAAATCAAATTCCCGAAACTCACTTACCACCTGACGACACGCATCTCCGTGATTGTTGTGACGCAGCGCCATGGGTAACTGCGGCGGTAACGATTTTGCCATAATTCCGGTCCAAATTAAATCGATATCGTGCTTTTTGCATCCTCCCGAATAATTCACGTATAATCGTAACGTGTTACCCGAAATGCTACTGCTGTCAATGGTTATAGTACTCAAACCTGCTTTGTAGGTAGAATCTATGATCACTTTAGGCAATGGTGTTTGTGCAGATTCGCCTGTTCCGTTCTTCTTTCCTTTACAGCCGATGATCGCAAGCCCCAGAACGAAAACAAGTGCGAATGATCCGATTTTATTCATAAGCTAAATTTACCATTAACATCTGCATATACAACCCAAGGTTAATTCAAGGCAATTATTACACAAAATCGGCAAAAATTACCTGCATTGCTTAACTTAGCGAAAATTGGAAAATCATGTCTAAAGTGAAGAAAAAAGCGGGCAAAGCAGGTATCGTCGGAAAAGCCGAACTGGAGTTCCTGACACGATATATCAATAATCCATCACCAACAGGCTTCGAAAGCAAAGGACAACAAATGTGGCTAAACTACATTCGTCCGTATGTGGATGAATATATGACCGATAACTACGGCAATGTGGTTGGTGTGATTAATCCTACTGCGAAATATAAAGTTGTAATTGAAGCGCACGCCGATGAAATCTCCTGGTTTGTGCATTACATAACTAAAGATGGTTTTGTCTATTTACGTCGTAACGGAGGTTCTGATCATCAGATCGCACCTTCCAAGCGCGTAAATATTCACACCAAAAAAGGTGTGGTGAAAGCTGTGTTCGGCTGGCCCGCCATTCACGTGCGTGAGCCGGGTAAAGAAGAAACTCCAACACTGAAAAATATTTTCCTTGATCTGGGCTGCACATCCGACAAGGAAGTGGCTGAACTTGGTGTTCACGTGGGCTGTGTGGTGACGTACGAAGATGAATTTATGGTGTTGAATGATCGTTACTACACCGGTCGTGCACTCGATAACAGAATCGGTGGATTTATCATAGCACAGGTGGCTCGCTTGTTGAAGCAAAGTCGCACCAAACTTCCTTACGGTTTATATATTGTTAATGCTGTTCAGGAAGAAGTTGGCTTGCGTGGTGCTGAAATGATAACCGAATCAATTCGTGCCAATGTGGCTATTGTTACCGACGTTACGCACGATACTCAAACCCCGATGATGAATAAAATTGCACAAGGCGATATTTCTTGTGGCAAAGGTCCTTCGCTGACGTATGGTCCGGCTGTTCACAATAACCTGCTCGATTTAATCATCAACACTGCCGAAAAAAATAAAATTCCTTTTCAGCGTGAAGCAGCATCACGTTCAACAGGTACAGACACTGATGCATTCGCGTATTCAACGGGAGGTATTCCTTCCGCATTAATTTCCTTACCACTGCGTTACATGCACACAACCGTTGAAAGTGTGCACAAGGATGATGTGGAACACGTTATTCAACTCATCGTTGAAAGTTTGAAGAACATCAAGAATAATCACGACTTCCGATACATCCGCTAATGAAAACCAGATTCCCTCTAATCATTTGGGTTGTCATTACTTTACTTGGAGCATCCTGCAGCTCGGGCGAACCTGATCAACGACTGGATTCCATATCCGGCAGCGATACCGTAATGCACAATACGATGAACGATAGCGTGCGGGAAAGAATCAAACAATTCGTTAGCACCATCCCTGTTCCGTTCGACATTTTGAATAAGTTGTCGAATTCCAAACTTGTTTTTAATGCTGACATCCTGAGTAATACTGCTCAGGCCGGACAAATCACCGATCCTAATCTACAGGCGTTGAATTTGGGAATTTACGGTGCCGATATGGCATTGCTGATTACGCAATCGCGACTGGCTGATTCCGGACCATATTTGAAAAGTGTACGAATACTGGCAGATGCTATTGTTGTTCCGAATGCATTTGATGAGACTACCATGAAGCGTTTTGATAACAATCGCAACAATCAGGATTCGTTGCAGAAATTGGTTTTCAGTTCATATATGCGTGTTGATACCACACTTATTTCCAACGATCGTCTGGCTTTAGCATCATTAGTACTTTCCGGAGGATGGTTGGAAAGTTTGTACCTGACTGCTACGATGATCGACTCCACGGAAAAAGACGATAAGAATGCTACGTTGTATGAAATAATGGAAGAACAACGTTTACACATGGAACAACTCTCCGGCTTATTGCAATTATTTCCGGATGACAGTACATGCTCACAACTGGCTCGTGACATGAATGCGCTGGCTGTAATTTACCCTAAAGGTGAATCACTTAGCCCTTTGCAAGTAAGTCGCATTGCACGCGAAACAGCGATTACTCGTAAGCGTTTTATTCCTACCCGTTAAGATTAGTAATTATGGCCATCATCGGTTCGATACTCAAGAAAACAATAGAACTGAATAATAAGATTCCGCGCTTACGGAAGAAAGATGCCTATAACCTTCAGGTTAAAACATTAAAAAAATTACTGAGTAAAGCGGAGTTTACAGCAATTGGTGAACACTACAATTTCACCAAATTACTAACTGAAAAAGATCCGATTGAAGCGTTTCAGCGAACGGTACAAACGCATGACTATAACAGCATGTTCCGCAAATGGTGGTACAGAAGTTTGAACGGTGAAGGTTATGTAACCTGGCCGGGGCAAACCAAGTATTTTGCATTAAGCTCCGGAACTTCTGAAGCATCATCCAAACATATTCCTGTTACGAAAGAGATGCTGAAAGCCATTCGTATGGCCAGTATTCGACAAATCATGGCGCTTCATCGTTACGATTTGCCCACCGATTTCTTCCAGAAAGGAATTTTGATGATTGGCGGAAGCACACACCTCAATTACAACGGCACCTACTATTCCGGTGATTTAAGCGGAATTACTACAGGTAACATTCCATTCTGGTTTCAACATTTTTATAAGCCCGGCGATCGTATTGCGAAAGAACGCGACTGGAACACCAAGCTGGACGAACTTACCAAGAATGCTAAGAACTGGGACATTGGTGTAGTGTGCGGCGTTCCGGCGTGGATACAGATTTTGTTTGAACGTATCATCAAATATTACAACGTTAAACACATACATGAAATCTGGCCCAATTTGAAAATTTATGTTTGGGGTGGTGTTTCACTAAAACCGTATCGCAAAGGATTTGATAAATTACTCGGACAACCGATTCATTATCTGGAAACCTATTTAGCATCGGAAGGATTTTTTGCGTTTCAGGATCGCCCGGATTCTGAAGGTCAGCGGTTGCAGTTAAACAACGGTATATTTTTCGAGTTCGTTCCATTTAACGCTGAAAACTTCGGCAGCGACGGGCAGATGAAAGCTAATCCTGCAACGTTCACCATTAATGAAGTGGATGAGCATACCGAATATGCGATGTTAATCAGCACATGCTCGGGTGCGTGGCGTTATCTTGTTGGTGACACTATTCGTTTCACCAATTTGGAACGTCAGGAAATTATCATCACGGGCAGAACGAAACAATTCCTGAGTTTGTGCGGCGAACACTTGTCTCAGGATAACATGAACAGAGCCATTGATCTTTGCGCAGATGAGTTTAACGTAACGATCAATGAGTTTACTGTTGCCGGAATCAACTACGAAAATTTATTCGCTCATCACTGGTATGTCGGCACCGATAAACCCGTTGATGCACAAGCCTTCCGCAATTGTTTGGATAATCATTTGAAAAACCTGAACGATGATTACCGTGTTGAACGAAGTGCGGCTCTGAAAGAAGTAATTGTAGAAGTACTTCCTATCGACGTGTTTTATGCGTGGATGGAAAAGAACGGAAAGATTGGCGGCCAGAGCAAGTTCCCGCGTGTTATCAAAGACGAACGTTTGGAAAGCTGGAAGCAACATCTTAAATCATATCAAAACGTGTAATTAATGTTCGGCGCAATCGGTCATGGAATGCTTTTCGGATTAGCTCTGTGTTTTTCACTGGGTCCTGCATTCTTTGCGTTGATACAATCGAGTTTACGATTTGGATATAAAGCCGGCATCGCCATGTCCATCGGTGTTATCGCCAGCGATTTAATTTATTTGGCGTTAGCCTACTTCGGGATGTCGGGATGGTTGCTGGATCAGAAATACGCCTTACCGGTAGGAATATTAGGCGGAGGTTTACTCATCGCTTATGGTTTGTATCAGGTATTAAAAAAAGTACCGCAGCCGGTTCCGGTTTCTGAAGGCGATACGGTTATCGTCATCAAAAACGGAGAAGTAAAAGTTGGAGGTATTGCGCTGAAAGGTTTCTTTATGAATCTGCTAAATCCATTGATCATTCTGATGTGGATCGGTGCTATCAGTTTTTCTTCTTCCAAGTTTAACGGCGACGGCGTATTGATGATTACTTTTTTCACATCAGCATTACTCACCTTATTCGGAACAGATACAATTAAAGCATTAGCCGCAGGTAAAATTAAAACTTACCTCAACGATTTAGTGATTCATAAAATCAATGTCGGTGCCGGAATAATATTTATCATTTCCGGTGTTGTCGTTATCGTTCGACTTTTCGTGGAACAGCCTTGGTTGCAGGCGGGCCAATAATTTATTTCAAATCCTGTTCTTCGTGTTTTAATACTGCCGCAATATTCGGGCGAAAGTAAAATTCACTCTTCAACACTTTGCCGTCCTCACGGAAAATAGGTTTCCCGTCTTTGTCCAGTTTCGACATGTTGCTGCGATGAATTTCATCAAACACTTCCTCAATTTTATATTGCAATCCATGTCGTAAGATAGTTCCGAAGGCGATGTACAAAATATCACCCAAAGCATCTGCAATCTCCACAATATCTCCTCGCTGACAAGCCTCCAGATACTCTTCATTTTCTTCTTTCAGCAAGTTGTAACGCAACAAAGCTTCTTCCTGCGAAACGTTACCGGTTGGAGTATGCCGATTGCCAATCATGAACACTTCATGAAATTCTTCAACCTTTTTGATTTTATGAATTAGTACTTCATTGCCATTTTCCATGATCCGTGATTTTGTGTAGTTCAAAAAAAAGAAATCCTGCCGAGCAGAACCCGACAGGATGAAAACTTGTTAAAAACTAATTACTTCTTTACCGCTTTGTTAGCACGGTATTCAGCGTTCAGTGCCGTTACAATTTCGGTAGTTACATCTAAACTGTCTGTTGCATACAACACTGTGCTGCTGCCTCCGTAACCCAAAATAAAATCAATTCCCTTCTGCTGCGCATACGATTTGAAGTACTTCGAAATTTCTTCCGTGATGATTTGATTTTTCTTCATCGCGTTCGTTTCCATCAACTGCAATTCAGTTTCCATGCGCTTCAGATCGTCCATTCCTTTATTAATTGCAGCCTCTTCCTTTGCAGCTTCATCCGCAGAAATAGTTCCCATTTGAACTTTTTCCTGAAGTGCACCATAACGCTGCTGCAGCTCAACACCCTTATTCTGGTATTGCGTTAACTTATACTTATAACTGGAAGATGTTTCTTTGCTCAAATCGGTGAACGCTTCGTATTGTGTATCCAATGAATCCACATTGATATACAACACACGTGCGCCGTGCAAATTCTTCGGAATTTCGAACGTCAACTGCTTTACGGAATCCTTAGTTCCCGCAACAGCACCTTCATTAGGTTTTGACGAAAAGTGAAGGACGAACAATACGATCACCGCGATCACCAATACGACGTTAAGAACGACTGAAAATCTGTTATTCACTGTTATGCTGATTAGTTAAAGGGCAAAGATAGCCAAGTACCTCACTAACGCCCACATGGCACATCCAGCACTACGGGACATTTAACATTTTTTCCGCTTTTAGTTCCGGGAATCCAGTTCGGCATATTTTTTACCACATCAACAGCCATTTCATCGCAGCCAAAACCCACAGAGCGCTTCACTTTCACGCCTTCAATTGTACCATCTGCACATATCCGGAAGCTGACCGTCACGACACCCGAAACTTCATTCTGGAAAGCAACCAATGGATACACGCATTTCTTTTTCAAATAAGCTCTTAATGCCGCATCACCACCGTTAAACTGAGGTGGTACATCAGGTTGTAATTCGATTGTTTCGTTGACAGAAACCGGAGTTGGTGCGGATGTCGGCACGGTGTCAACTGCAACAACTTTGTTGCCCGACTTTCTTCGAACTTTAAATGTATCCGTCGAAAAAGAAACCTCTAAATGCGGATTTTCTTCCGACATATAGGGCTGATGATCGTTGAAATCAGGAGCGTCGGATGTTGAACAGGAATATACTCCTGCTATACCAACAACCACTATCAACAAGAGTTTCTTCATTTTTTCACCGGCGGGAACGGGACATAAATTTGATATTCCATATCCACGTCAACACCGTCTTTTTTGCCGGGATTCCAGTTCGGCATCAAACGGGCAACGCGCATGGCTTCTTCATCGCACCCATAGCCTAATCCCTTCCACAATTTAAAGTCACTTAACGAACCGTCTTTTTTTACGATAAATCCCACGATCACTTGACCTGTTATTCCTGCTTTCTGAGCGGCTTCAGGGTAAATGGTGTTCTTCGCGATAAATTGTTCCATCGCCAATCGGCCTTCAGGATAAGTCGGCTCGATAGGTAAAGCGGGCGGATGTTTGCGATTATCCTGTGGCAATGCGGTATCCATAGTTACGGGAGTTAGTGAATCAGCAACAACCGTATCCGATTTGGGAACCGACTTTTTACAAGTTGTGGCTTGCGTGGTAAGCGCTACAATTGAAACAGCAAGAAGGCGAAGAATCATACTAGTATCATTTGTAGCAAAGATAGGCGCTGCGCTCATGCACCATGCGGAGGCGCTTCAATTTCACCAAGTTTATGTTCAATAGGAACCGTATCAGATACGGGAATCGTATCGCCGATAACAGGCTGCATCTCGCCCATCACCAAAATTCCGGGAGGACGACTGCACGACTGAAATAAACCAAAACCAAATACAATTAATACTGCCGCCAAAAACTTGAGCATGCGCGGAGAACGTTTAGCCGGTATAGAAACTTCAATACGTACACACAATTTATTACCTGCCGCACGGGCCAATACTTCCTGAATTTGATCCGTACTCATCGTTGCAAAATCATGCACTTTTTTACTGCATAAAGCGCAGAATCTTCCGCCGTTAACAGGAGTCATTTTTTCCCAGGAAGCGGAACAAGGTTGTTGAATTTGTATCATAACAATTGCGTTTAATCCATAGATGCAAACCGGTGCAATTTTCCATAAACACGAACGGATTTTCGAAGTTTAACAACAGTTATTCAATACCTGTCCGCTATCCTTTCTTACCGCTTATCTTTGATTAGTAATGCAACTGCAATCACACATCAATCAACTGAAAACAACACTTTCCGCACATCCGAAAAGAACTGCGGTATTCGCTGTAGTGTTGCTATTGGTTTTGTGGTTTATCTTATTCCTTCCGCGTCCATTATTCACCGATCCAACTGCAACGGTACTCGAGGATGAAAAACAACATTTGTTGGGAGCAAAAATTGCGGCTGACGGTCAATGGCGTTTTCCCGAAAGAAAACTGGTTCCATTAAAATATGCACTTTGTTTAATTCAATTTGAAGATCGCAACTACGCAGAACATGCCGGCGTTGACGTAACAGGAATTATGCGCGCCGCATCCCAGAATATGTCGAAAGGAAAAATTGTTTCGGGAGGCAGTACGATCACCATGCAGCTGGCAAGAATGGCAAGAAAAAATCAACCCAGAAATTTCTGGAACAAGTTGATTGAAATGATTTGGGCTGTACGCATTGAATTTACACATGATAAAGAAGAGATACTCGCGTTGTATGCGTCTCATGCGCCGTTTGGTGGAAACGTGGTGGGCATTGATGCGGCATCATGGCGTTACTTCGGTCGTTCTCCGGAAAACTTATCGTGGGCAGAAGCCGCGACACTCGCCGTGTTGCCGAATAGTCCTTCTTTAATCTATCCGGGAAAAAATCAGGAACGATTAAAAACGAAACGCGATCGTCTATTACAACACATGGCTGATGAAGGAATTATTTCACTTGAAACTGCGCATCTCGCCATGCAAGAACCATTGCCGGGCGCTCCTTATCCTTTGCCACGATTAGCGCCGCACCTGCTCGATCGTTGTCGTAAAGAAGGGAACGAAGGGAAACGCATCACTACAACATTAGATAAAAACTTGCAGGAACAAGTTACCGAAGCAGTGCAGCGTCATGCCGAACGTTTGTCAGGAAATCAAATTCACAATGCAGCAGCGCTGGTTCTTCGTGTTGAAGATGGTGCGACGTTAGCGTACGTTGGTAATACCGCAAACGAATTCAACGAATACAGCAATCAGGTGGATGTGATTAATGCACCGCGCAGCACAGGAAGTATTCTTAAGCCTATGCTTTATGCATCCATGCTGACAGAAGGCGAAATACTGCCCAACACTATTGTACCGGATATTCCGACGGATCTTTCAGGATATAATCCGGAAAACTTTAACCGTGCATACGATGGAGCCGTTCCTGCATCACGTGCATTAGCGCGTTCACTCAATGTACCTGCTGTTCGCATGTTGCAATCGCACACGGTTAATCGTTTTTACGAACGACTTAAGAATTGTGGAATGACTACATTGTTCCGAACGCCCGACGAATACGGACTTTCATTAATTCTGGGTGGCGCCGAAGGAAAACTCTGGGACATTGCAGGTATGTATGCATCCATGGCACGATCATTAAATCGCTACAATGCAACACGAACACAAACAAAATCAGATTTTCATCCTCCACACTACATTACACAAAAATCAAAATCGATAGAAGGCAAATTGAATGATCATTCGTGGCTGGATCCCGCTGCAACATGGTTTACGTTCGATGCACTGACTGAAGTTAATCGCCCCGAAGAAGATGCCAACTGGAGTAAGTTCAGTACATCATCACGCATAGCATGGAAAACAGGA
Organism: uncultured Flavobacteriales bacterium; assembly: GCA_937974275.1. Taxonomy (GTDB): domain Bacteria; phylum Bacteroidota; class Bacteroidia; order Palsa-965; family Palsa-965. The sequence goes on along the minus strand of CALJIF010000025.1, from coordinate 16,993 downwards.
ACAAGTTTCGGTTTTCGAGATGGCTGGGCAGTTGGTGTAACACCTAAATATGTTATTGCCGTTTGGGTAGGCAATGCAACTGGAGAAGGACGACCGGGATTAACCGGAATTCAAACAGCAGCTCCTATTCTGTTTGATATTTTTTCCATGCTACGTTCGCCCGATTGGTTTGAAAAACCCGAACAGTTAATGAAACAGGTTCGTGTATGTGCGCAATCGGGTATGCGTGCACTCGACTTGTGTGAAGGACAAAAACAATGGATTCCGGAAGCAGGACTTAAATCGGGGGCTTGCAAGTATCATCGTACCGTTCATCTGGATGCTTCACTGAAATATCGTGTCAGCAGCGATTGTGCGTCGCCATCCGAAATGCAACACGTTTCATGGTTTGTACTACCACCTGCCATGGAATATTATTATCGCGTAAAAAATCCGTTGTACAAAGTCTTGCCTCCTTATCTGTCCGGCTGCACGCATCAAAGTTCATCGTACATGGAATTTGTTTACCCGCGTGAAGAAACACGCTTAAGTTTACCGACAGAGTTGGATGGAAGACCGGGAAAAATCATTTTTGAAATTGCGCATCGAAGTCCGACGGCAACTGTGCACTGGCATCTAGACGAAGAATTTGTCGGATCAACAACAGGGATCCATCAACTTGCACTCAATCCTTCCGAAGGTCAACACCGCGTCACTTGTGTGGATGATAACGGAGAGACGATTATGACTAAAATTGAAATTGTTCCTTCGCGTAACCGTTAACAGCTAGCGAAAAATATATTTCCCTTTTGCATCTACCGTTACAACCGGTAATGCAGTTTTCGTTTCGAAATAATCGTATCCGGTTTTCAAATTATCCCAAAATAATTTCACGCTTGCATCTTCAGTTGTTGCTTTAATTTCTCGTAAACGCTCTTCACTCATGCGTGTCGGAAAAATATGTATGGGAATTTTCTGTTGTCCGGCATTTCTCGCTTCTACACAAAGCACATACACCTCTTTTATTTTATCATCCGTAAGCGGAATACATCCAATGGTTACGCAATCTCCATGAATCATAATTGCTCCCCCCGGATCGCGTTTGCATGCGAAAACACGATCAGAAGCATTCGGATAACTTACACCAAGTGAAAGATGAAAATTACTGTATGGATTAAAAATATTCATGTGATAAAATCCTTCCGGAACCTGACCATCACCTTGGCAACGCTTGGGTCCCAATTCACCGGAAGACTTGCACACTTTATAATCGCGATATTTTTTCCACGTCTTGTCGGTTTTATTTTTCACCCACACTTCAGTTACTTTCTCGTGTTTAAACGAACGAATAAAAACTTCCAGCGCAGTTACCTGCACATCCAGCTCCTTCAACCTCAAATCGATTCCATCCCATTTTTCATTGTATGCCGCCTTCACCCTACTGTGTTTCATCTGCTCGGCACGAAATGTTCCTGGTGTGGCTTTCGGTGCGCCTTGCCAGAATAGCAATACAAGTGAAATTAGTGTTATCAGGAATACAGCTGTAGTTCTCATGCTTCAATGGGGATAATGTCTTGTTTAATAGAACGCTTAAGCGTGGTCGGTATTGTTTGTCGAATACAATTGGCCAATAACTCAATCAGCTTACGCTTAAGTTGCGATCGGTGTGTCACCATACTGATCTGACGAACAGGTTCCGGACTTCGAAAATAACGCACCTGTTGCACCTGTTTGTTACTCATTCCTACCGTAGCCAACCATGGTAAAATCGTCATCCCTGATCCGGTATCCACCAATCGTTTCAGCGTTTCTACACTTCCACTTTCGTAGACAAATTGCTGGTCGCCCGTATGCGGTTGTTCCCGACAAAGATTCAACACTTGATTGCGCATACAATGTCCTTCAGAAAGCAACCAAATTTGTTCAGGATTCAGGTCATCAACTTTCAATGCTTTCTTACTCCACAATTCATGTCCCTTTGCCAGATAACCAACAAACGGTTCAAGAAACAAGTGCGTTTCATTGAGGTCGACTTCCGGTAATGGCGTGGCTAATAATCCTACATCTATTACTTCAGCGCGCAAGGCCTGCGTAATTTGCTGCGTAGTCATTTCACGAATAATTAAATTGACACGAGGATGTTTCGTGGTAAACTCCCGAACGAAAATCGGCAATAGGTATGGAGCCAGTGTTGGTATCACGGCCAATCGCAAATCGCCACCGCTTTCACCTTTCGCACCTTTAACTACTTCCAGGAGACGCTCTTGTTCGCGTAACACGACACGAGCCTGTTCCAAAAATTGCCGACCCACTTCAGTAGGAGCAACGGGTTGTCTGGAACGATCGAACAAAACAATACCCAACTCCTCTTCCAACTTCTTTACTTGCATGGAAAGCGTAGGTTGCGTGACAAAACATTTCTCAGCCGCCTCTACAAAACTGCCGTAACGTCCTACAGCCACTACATATTCTAATTGTTGTAACGTCATAGTTAATCTCTATAGTTTTTAAAACTACTTTGAATGTACCAATAACTACGAAATCATGCAAGCCCGCAATTAACAATCCCGATTGAATAACATTTAGAAAACAGATCCTTTATTTTCTGCTACAACCGATAAGTCCTTGTAATTTTATCACCATGAAATGGGCACAACATCCCGTATTGAAAATTGTAACTAACCGCTACATACTGGTTATTGTAGTATTGGCCGTTTGGTTGCTATTCTTCGATAAGAATGATTTTTTCACACAGATGGACCGAAAACAACAGGTGGAAAAATTAGAAAAGGATGTTCAATTTTATAAGGACGAAATTCGTCGCAATAAAGAAGCCTTAGAACAATTGCAGAGCGATACGGTGCTATTGGAAAAATTTGCCCGTGAACATTATCTGATGAAAAAAGATAATGAAGAAATCTATGTAATTGTAGAAGACACCATACCGGCAGGTAAGTAATCTCTAGCGGTTCAATTCCCGATCTGCTGCACTCATATCTCTAAATACCGCTTTATTAATTTCCCTCACCATTAATTGCGTGTCCAAAGGAAATTTCATCAGTAAGTCGTATTCATGTTTTCGTTTGGTAAAATATGAGGGATTGATGCCGTGTACTGTCGGTGGCGCTTGTTCCGCAGGATTACCCAGATGAAACATAAATTCTGTGGTCATTGGTCCGCCTTCATATTGCTCCAGCAATGTGAGCATTCTCGACTCTGTGGGCTTTCCATATATAACATCGGCTGTGCAAAATGGAAAATGTAAATTCCGTTGTTTAGCCAGATCAACTCGCGCATACATATCCTTCTTCGTCATTTCACCTAAGTTTCTCCAAAAGCCCAAACGAAATCCTTCCCAAATCACTGCATCGGAAGGGAGGTTAATGCGCTTCCATTTCAATCCGGATTGCATCCACGACAACGGACTTCGAATAGGAATTTTATATCGCGCTGCAACAGAACTCAGTGCATCAAACAATTCATGATCCATGTACGCCACTCCATGGTGATTCGAAATAGAGTCAATCTTTTCCGCACCACCCAAATGATCCGCCATTTTTTCAATCTGCAATTCTAACTCACGCGCCACCTCCTCTTTACTTAGAAGGTCAAACGGAAAACGTTGTGCTTCCGAAAATCGTTTTACGCCATGTTCATCGGTCTCAACAATCGGTGCGAGTCCATCCGATAAAGGTTGTCCTGCAGTTAGTGAAAAATGTAAACCCACACCTACTTTTCCCGGCGCATCTTTGAGCAACTGTTTCATGTGCTCAATTTTGTCTTCATTGTACTTGCCGTACGTCACAAAAGTCGCCACCGAATTTATTTTGCCGTTCGCAACCGCATCTTCAATTGCGACATCAATGAAGGGCATAGCTCCGTAGTCGTCGGCGGTGAGAATAATTTTGGATGAAGACATCTGAAATAAGTGTTCGTTAACGATTGTTAAGATACATCAACTTTCATACAACGGAAAGTCATTTAATTATCTTTGCTCAGTTCCCAACTATACCTCTGTTCTTAATTAATGAAAGCAAAATACGGCTTGTTTAGCCACCTGGGCAAGGATGTCCCCGCATCTATTGTCGTTTTTCTGGTGGCATTACCATTATGTTTAGGCATCGCTCTCGCTTCCGGTGCTCCGCCTTTTTCCGGTATCATTGCCGGCCTTATTGGCGGCATCGTTGTAGCAGGCATTAGTAAATCAAACGTAAGCGTAAGTGGTCCTGCTGCGGGATTAACAGTAATTGTACTGAGCGGCATACAGGATCTGGGCAATAATTTTCAGGCATTTTTATTAGTCGTTGCTGCTGCAGGAATCTTTCAAATTCTCTTCGGAATATTCCGCCTCGGAATAATCGGTTATTGGTTTCCATCGTCCGTAATTCGAGGTATGTTGGCAGCTATCGGTCTTATCCTGATCATGAAACAAATTCCGCATGGGGTTGGCTACGATAAAGACTTTGAAGGTGATGAATCATTTCTCCAACCGGATAATGAAAATACGTTTAGTGAAATATTAAATGCATTCAACTTCATTAGCCCAAGCGCGGTCATCATTTGTATTATTTCAATGGCGATTTTGATTTTGTTCGACACAAAACTGATCAAGCAATTCAAAGTCTTTCAATTTATTCCGGGCTCATTAATTGTTGTAATTCTTGGTATCGTACTTAACGAGTTTTTTACGAAACAAGGAACAGGTTTGTCGGGAGATCATTTGGTGAATTTGCCCGTTGCAGGATCAACACAAGAATTTTTCGGTTTCTTCTCCAGCCCTGACTGGACGGCACTTTCGAATTATACGGTTTATGTATTAGCCATAAAACTTGCGATTGTGGCCAGCTTGGAAACTTTGCTTAGCGTTGAAGCCGCAGATAAAATTGATCCTTTCAAACGTGTTACCCCAACGAATCGTGAATTGATCGCGCAAGGTTCCGGGAATTTGATTTCAGGACTCATCGGTGGTTTGCCGATTACAGCAGTTATTGTAAGAAGTTCGGCAAATGTCAACTCCGGAGCACGCACTAAAATGTCTGCAATTTTTCACGGCATCTGGTTGCTCATTGCAGTTGCATTGCTGGCTCCGTTCATCAATAAAATTCCGAATGCTTCTTTAGCTGCTATCTTGCTGATGACCGGTTACAAGTTATCAAAACCGACGTTGTATAAGGAAGCATGGTCACGCGGCATGGACCATTTTATGCCATTCATTGTTACGATTGTGGCCATTTTGTTCAGCGACTTACTTATCGGAATCGGAATCGGGATGGTAGTAGGAATTTACTATGTAGCTCGTGCCAACTTCAAAACCGTTCACCGCTTGCATCAGCACAATGACAATTACTTATTGCGCTTTTATAAGGATGTGACGTTTATGAATAAAGCGGCCATCATCGAAACGCTTGAAAACATTCCGGATAACGTTACTTTAATTATTGATGGACGTAAATCCGATTTCATTGATGATGACATCATTGAAGCGTTGCTCAATTATCAGCAAGCTGCTGAGCTGCGTGGTATTCGCGTCATTCTTGAAGGAATTCCGGATTATAACGACAATACAAAATCAAAATCATGAACGACTACAATCGTCTGTTATTGGAAAACAAAAGCTGGTCGCAGGAGCGTCTGGAACAGGATCCCGAATATTTCAATAAACTGGCTCGTGTGCAAACACCGAAATTTCTTTGGATCGGTTGCGCAGATTCCCGTGTACCACCGAACGAAATTACAGGAACTAAACCCGGTGAAATTTTCATTCATCGCAACGTAGCAAATTTGGTGGTCAACACCGATCTGAACATGTTATCGGCATTGCAATACGCCGTGGAAGTATTAAAAGTTGAACACGTCATCGTTTGCGGGCATTATGGTTGCGGCGGAGTTAAAGCTGCGATGTCTAATGACAGTTTTGGATTGATCAATAAATGGCTTCGTAATATTAAAGATGTATATCGCTTGCACCGCGATGATGTGAATGCCGTTAAAAATGAAGACGATCGCGTCAATAAATTGGTGGAATTTAATGTCATTGAACAACTCCAGAATTTGTCTAAAACCACCATCATTCAAAAATCATGGAAGCGTCGTCAAAGTCCGGAATTGCACGGTTGGGTTTTCGGATTAAACGACGGTTTAATTAAAGAGCTCATCAATATCAAACCCGGAGCCGAAATAGATCCGATTTATCGTTACGATCATTTCGAAGACGAAGACTAGTCGTAAAAAGGAATGTGTGCGTTTTTCAAGATTTTTTTTGTGGATTCGGGAAAAGCGTATACATTTGCACGCTGATTTGAAAAAATTAGTCCCCAAATGGCCCGTTCGTCTAGGGGTTAGGACAGCAGATTTTCATTCTGTAAACAGGGGTTCGATTCCCCTACGGGCTACAAAACAAAGCGAGTATGAAAGCGAAAGCAATCTACTCGCTTTTTTGTTTGCTATACTCAGCGAATACAACTCTCCTGACATTACAATTCTTCAAAATAAAAAGGGCTGAAATCAACCGATTCCAGCCCTTTACACTTTAACTAATTTCGATTACTTCACCACGCGTACGCTGCGGGTTTCACCGTTAGTGGTAATATTCACAAAATAAATTCCTGCACTCAAATCGTGTGTCGGAATATCCAAACGGTTAACACCATTCGCTTGTATAGAACGAACCACCTGACCGTTAATTTGAACAACAGTAACTAGTACCTCATCAACAACATTTCCGAAAGCAATCGTTACGTTATCGGTCATCGGATTCGGGAATACGTTAACTCCATTCAAAATGCTGTTTTCAGCAACACCCGTACAAGCATTTACTGTAACTGCAACAGTATCCGCATTCGAACAACCATTGGCATCCGTAAACGCATAAATCAAATTGTGTGTTCCAACACCTGCAGTGCTTGGTGAGAATGAACCTGCACTTACTCCCGGACCACTCCATGTTCCACCTGCAGGAGTTCCTGTTAAAGCAACGTTCGCATCAGACAAACAAGCAGTAGCAGCAGCAGCCGAAGCTGTAACTGTTGGCAATGCATTAATAGTAACTGTCACCGTGCAAGAGGTAGTATTACCTGCGCTATCCGCCGCAGAATATGCGATCGTGGTAACACCCACATTGAATGTTCCGCTCGCATCACCGGTTCCCTGACCTGTTGTCGCTCCTGTTAAAGTGTACGATACTACAGTTGAAGCGTCACAATTATCATTTGCAGTTGCCAGCAATCCTGTAACTGCGCCGGAACAAGAAGTAACGTTGGAAGGACAAGTAAGCACAGGTGCTTCAGCATCATTAACGGTTACAGTAAATGAACACAAGGTCTCATTACCATTCGCATCTGTCGCTTTGTGTTCAACCAATGTTGTTCCTACAGGGAATAATGAACCTGAAGCAAGACCTTGTTCTAAAGTCAAACTGCTAACATTACATGGATCGTTTGCATTAACCGTATAGTTCACGACAGCACCGCATTGTCCGGAATCATTGCTAATAACTACGTTTGACGGACATGTAAACACAGGTCCTACAGTATCTATAACCGTAACTGTAAACATGCATGTGTCAATATTTCCTGCGGCATCTGTTGCAGCAAAAACGTTCGTTGTAATACCTACAGGAAACGCAGAACCGGAAGGTAAACCTGCTAATTGAGTTACGGTTGCAGAACAATTGTCTGTCGCACCAACTGTTGGATAATTTACCACTGCAGAGCACTGACCTGCATCAGTTGCAACTGAAACGTTTGTACCGCAAGTAATCACAGGCGCTTCGTTATCGGTTACGGTTACGGTAAATGAACAAGATTGAGAGTCACTTGCACCGTCTGTAACTAAAAATGTACAAGTTGTAGTTCCTACAGGAAACAAAGAACCTGAAGGTAAACCTGCAGTTTGAGTAGTAATTGCAGGACCTGCAACGCTATAAGAAATAATTACACGACCATTCCCTGTTTGAAATCCGGCAGTATTCGTTTGGTTAGTTCCTGAATTAAAGGAACCGCCGCCGCCGCCACCTGTGAAAGGCTGCGATCCGCTGGTGCCTCCACCGGAGTATCCGCCGCCGCCGCCGCCATTTCCACCGGTAAACCAGCCTGCGCCACCGCCACCATAACCACCGAAGTCGTTATTGTTGCCTGTTCCGCCGGCTCCGCCATTAACGAATGCCTTACCGTTATTATTAGCTAAACCAATTCCGGCGATACCATCAGTATAAAAACCTCCACCACCGCCACCGGAGCCGCTACTTGCGCCGCCGCCGTTACCGTTGGTGCCACCTGCAACTAATCCGTTACCGCTCGCAGTTCCTGATGTTGTAATTGTTGCATCAAGTCCATTTCTGTTCGCGCCGCACTGCCCGATGTTATTCGTTGCTCCACCGCCGCCACCTGCGCAAATCAATGGAACGTTTCCGGTTCGCGCAACAAAAGTTCCGCCACCACCACCCGCGTCGGCACCGTTACTTAAACCTTGCTGGCCAACCATGATAGTCAACACTTCGCCCGGTGTAACCGCTACATCACCAACTATGCGTGCTCCAAGACCTCCGGTCGCAGCACATGATACTGTAACGCTTCCACCTTGAGCACCGGTTGCATCAATTGTCAGCATGGTTACGCCTGCAGGAACGGTAAACGTTTGTAAACTGCCGGTGTAATTAAATGTTTGTGTTCCGCTAACTACACACGTATTAGTACCTACAGGTGTTGGGTAATTAATAACCGCCCCGCAACTTGCAGGATCCGTGTTCGCGGTGATATTCGTTGGACACGTAATGTTGACGCATTGTCCGTATGCGTTGAGGCTTAATGCAAAGAATACTCCCGCACCTGCCAGGTGTAAAAGTTTTTTCATCAATAGAGTGATTTAGGTTCGTAAAGGTGCAAGCTACGACAATATCCCAAAACAAAGGATGATCCTGGTCAGGATTGATCAATCTAAATCTGTATCCGCCTGAAAACGAAAGCCTAAACGTTTACCGGTTTTCAACGACATCATCGAACTTTCTTCCTGAATCTGAGCGAAGGATACCATTTTGACATCGTCAAATGGCGGCGTAAACAAATCGAAATCGAGACAATAAATCACCGTTGCTTCAACAAACTTTCTTAATTCTTCTTTGCTGATTTCGGAAGAAGCAAAGTTATTAAAGAGCAATCCGAGCTGACGTTTACCTTCCGCGAAATAGTGGCGCTCGTGGTTAACGAATAATCGACTCACCAAATAACCCACATCGTTCATACGATTATATTTGAACGTATCCGCAAGAAAATTGTACACCATAATCATACCGCAATACGAGCGCTTATGATCTTGTTTGATGTATGATGTTCTCCACATCGGATGATTCTGATCAAATTCGAACACGTTGGTGTGCATCGAAAAAATCATTACATCGCCGGCTACTCGCAATTCTATCTCGTGCTCACTTTTGTCCTTAAAATCAATGATGATCCGTTTATCAATTTGTTGTGCCAATGGCTTCAACTCTGCAACAGTTTCGCGCACCACCTCCTTCAACTGTTTGAATACGTCAATCGTCAAATAAAAAATATCCTGTTTTAATTTCGACTTTTCGTACAACAGTCCTGAGATAATCTCTTTTGCAGGTTGATTCATAACGCCAATTTAACCAAGAAATTAATATGCTCGAGCAAAGATTACACGACGCGATGACGGAGCTCCGGTCAGGATACATTTACCATCTTCCGCAACACTATCCAGAGGAATACAACGTATCGTAGCTTTGGTGCGATCTTTGATTTTCTTCTCTGTTTCAGCGGTGCCGTCCCAATGCGCATACACAAATCCTCCTGCATCCAACGCCTTTTCAAATTCTTCCCAGGTATTCACGTGATGCGTCATTGACTCCCGCAGCTTCAGTGCACGATTGTACATCGATGATTGAATATCATCCAACGTAGCTACAATTCTTTCGGCAAGACCATCCATTGATACCACTTCTTTTGTCAACGTATCACGACGAGCCATTTCCACAGTGCCGTTTTCCATATCCTTAGGACCAATTCCTAAACGTACAGGCACCCCGCGCAATTCATGCTCGGCAAATTTGAATCCCGGACGTAAGGTATCTCTGTGATCAAAACGAACAACAATGTTTTTTGTTTTTAACTCAGATGCTAATTGCTTAGCTAATACTTCAATCTTGCTCAACTCTTCTTCCGTTTTGTATATCGGAACAACAACAACATGAACAGGTGCCAGCTTCGGAGGAATCACTAATCCGTTATCGTCCGAATGTGTCATGATTAAGGCGCCCATCAAGCGAGTTGAAACTCCCCACGATGTTGCCCATACGTATTCCAGTTTATTCTCTTTATTCGCAAATTTTACTTCAAACGCTTTGGCAAAATTTTGTCCCAAAAAATGTGAGGTGCCTGCTTGTAACGCTTTCCCATCTTGCATCATTGCCTCAATGCAATACGTTTCTTCAGCACCCGCAAAACGTTCGTTCTCCGTTTTAATTCCTTTAATTACCGGCATTGCCATGTAATCTTCCGCAAAACGCGCATATACTTCAAGCATGCGTTCTGTTTCTTCAATGGCTTCCTGCTTTGTAGCATGAGCAGTATGACCTTCCTGCCACAAAAATTCTGCTGTACGCAAAAACAAACGGGTGCGCATTTCCCAACGCACCACATTCGCCCATTGATTGATCAATAATGGCAAATCGCGGTGTGACTTAATCCAGTCGCGATAGGTATTCCAGATAATCGTTTCAGAAGTTGGACGAACAATCAGTTCTTCTTCGAGCTTCGCTGTTTCATCCACTACCACCTGTCGTGTTTCGGGAGTATCGCCCACGGTTTTCAAACGGTGATGCGTTACAATAGCACATTCCTGTGCAAAACCGTCCACGTGTTTTGCTTCTTTGGACAAAAATGATTTTGGAATAAACAATGGGAAATAGGCGTTAACATGTCCCGTTTCCTTGAACATACCATCCAGCGCTTGCTGCATTTTTTCCCAAATGGCATATCCATGCGGTTTAATAACCATACAACCGCGAACTGCAGAGTGATCCGCCAAATCCGCTTTGGTCACTAGATCCTGATACCATTGGCTGTAATCATCATTTCTGGAAGTAACAACTTTAGACATTTTAACAAACTATTTTGGAATGATTTTTGTAACTTTACTAGCAAAGACAGGGGCAAAAATAACATAAATCATCCCCGATTAATGAAACCCTGTCGTATGTTGAACATTAAATTCGATCAACCATGAAAAACAAATGGTTACTATTCGGAATGGCTGTTGTACTTGCAGGTGCTTTCAGTTCGTGCAAGATGAACGGTGGTTTATCCAAGCAGGATAACGGGGATGATGTGTATTATTCCCTAAAAGACGCTAAGAAAGATTGGCGTGCCGAGCAGAAGCGCAAAGAAGATGATGACAAGCGTCGTCAGGAAGAAGAGCGTAAGCGTCAAGAGCAGGAGAACCTTCAAAAGATGAGTTCTCAGGGTTCTGATTATTACAACGAAGAGTTCGATTACGACGACTATTATGATTACGAATATGCGGCTCGCATACGTCGTTTCAATAACCCGATGAGCGGTAATTATTACGACAATTACTACACTAACGCGTATTACTACAACAACAACCCCATGTATTATGGCACCAGTGTGTACAATAGCTATGGCTTTTGGGGACCGTCGTCTTACATGTATTACAATTGTCCGCAATCGTACATGTACTGGAATAACGGCTGGGGCTGGGGCACCGGATGGGGACATCCTCACAACATGTGGGGTTGGAATGATCCATGGATGTATAACGGTTGGGGATACAACAGTTGGGGATACAATCCTTACTACGCTTATAACCCATACTGGGGTGGCGGTTGGTATGGTCCCGGTTACAACTGGATGATGGGATCCGGCTATGGCAACGGCGGCTGGGGAAGCGGCTGGGGCAATAATGGCTGGGGCAATAACTACTTCAACAGTTTTGACAACAACAGTTTCTTCTACGGTCCGCGCACAGCACCCGGAAGTAATGATGGGCGTACAGCTAATATGGGTGGAACAACTTTCGGAGAGCGTTTCGTGAATTCTGTAGTTGCTGAAAATCAGTTGGAGCGTCCAACCAACGAAGATGTTCATCGTGCAGTAGTAAACTCCTTGCCTGCATCAAGCACTGCTCCTGCAGGTCGCCCTGTTGACAATGGAACGAACTTACCTGCTAATCCTTACAACCCGGGTCAGCAAGTTGATGGTCGCGGCACAGTGCCTCCTCCACCTGCTGTTGATGGTCCAACGAATACATCACGCCCGGTGCAGGTTAATCCGGCTTCGCCAACTCCTGCTCAACCGAACTTCGATCGTCCGTCTTCACCAAATGTGCAGCCGGCTCCATCTCAAGGTCGTCCGGAAACACCACGCAGCAGTGAACCTCCGCGTGGAAGTCGTCCTCGCATGAGTGATAATGGTGGTGGCGGATCTTCGTTCCCATCTTCATCTCCTTCCTCATCAGGTGGAAGCAGCAGAGGAGGAAGTTCAACACCGGCAAGTCGTCCACGATAATTGAATTTTATGTTTAGCAAATTATATAGAACAGCCCTGTGCATAACAGGGCTTTCTTTCTCATTAGCACTAGCCGGACAAAATGAAATGGATGCGTTGCGCTATTCGCGTACACAATTCGGTGGAACAGCGCGATTCATGGGCATGGCCGGTTCATTTGGTGCTGTGGGTGCTGATCTTTCCATGATGTCTGCCAATCCCGGCGGATTAGGAATGTTCCGAAAAAACGAATTGGTATTCTCACCTTCATTTCAAAATGTACGGGTCAATTCCATGTACAACGACAGCGAAAATGAAGATGTGCGATTCAATTTTAAAGTAGACAATTTCGGATTTGTGTTCAATTCACCGGCTGAGAATAAAACACAAGACGGTTGGCAATCCTTCACGTTTGGTTTGGCCTATAATCGCATCAACACATTCCAATCTAACCAATGGATGGGTGGAAATGACACCACATCCATGATGGATCACTGGAAACGCACTGCATCCGGATCAGGACCTTATCAACTGAATAGTTTCTATGAGTTGTTGGCTTGGAATACGTGGTTGCTGAATCATGTTCCGGGAGATACAACGCAATATGTGGATACTATTCCGGCAGGCGATTTACTGTATCAGGAGAAATTCCTTGAAACCCGAGGAGGCATGGGCGAATGGACGTTTGGTGTAGGAGCCAATTACGGCAATAAATTATACATCGGAGCAACAGTAGGCATTGCTAATGTTCGTTATGAACAAAGCGGTCAGTATTCGGAAGAAGAAGTTATTGATAGCACTTCCACTTTCGACTATTTGTTGTTTGATGAAAGTATTGAAGTCGAAGGACGTGGTTTTAATTTTAAGGCCGGGTTCATTTATCGCCCCATCGATTTGTTGCGTATTGGTTTTAGTGTGCAAACACCAACCAATTACAAATTAACGGAAGTGTACCAAACCAGCATGACCAGCGTTTTGGGCGGCGTGGTGCGAAAAGATTTTTCTCCCGAAGGAACGTTCAATTACTCGGTGCGCACACCGTTAAGAATGACAGGAAGTGTAGCATTTATTTTCGGAAAAATCGGATTGGTCAACATCGATTACGAAATGATAGACTACAGTTCTGCTCGTTTGAAGGCTCAGGATTACGGCTATTTGGAAGAAAATAAAGCAGTGCGGGAGAAATATAAATCTACAGGCAATCTGCGGATTGGTGGAGAAATGCGCTTCTTACCGTTTTATGTTCGCGGAGGATTTGCGTATTACGGCAGCCCTTATGTGGATGAAGTTAATAATGATGCATCACGTCGGTACATTACAACCGGCGCAGGATATCGTAATGCAGAGGAGTCCTTCTTTGTTGACTTCGCGATCGTAACCATGAATTCGAAGGAGAACTATTATTTCTACGACCAGAGTTTAGTTAACCCTGTTTTGAATAAATGGAACATGGCGAATGTCGTAGTTACGGTTGGATTTAAGTATTAGCGTGCTCCCGGTGTCTCGCAGCAGTGCATGTAAGATGAAGACATAAGTTCTGACCATAAAGCGGGCCTGACAAGTTGTATTAGTTAAAACTGGTTGTCTTTTCTTGTAATTTAGACTTCATGCGCAAATTAATTAAAACTCTTCCGGCGTTGGCTGTTATTGTAGGTTATGGTTGTACCGATACAGCAACGAGCAAACAAACGTCATCTAATTCCGACACACTTAATTCCAAGTGGATAGCATGGAAGCAAGTGCGTGTTGATCCTCCAAAATCAGAAATCCGTCGGTTAACGGATTCGATGAGCCGAAGCTCTGAATTCACTGCCATCATTCGCGAACTAAATACAAGTGTAGGGAAAGTCACCAATGCGCTAGCCGAATTCCCCCTTGTCAACTACAGTGCAGATCTTGAGTTCGTTGGTGGTCGCGAGTCTATTCGTGTTCCTCGCTCATTTTGCTTAGACAACATGGGAAACATGTGGGTGGGAACGATTAACGGAATACATATCAAGACATTTGATGCATTCAGTCGCATCATTCGTCCTCAAGATGGATTAGGCTATAACCTGATCAACGCCATTGTGCATGAACCCAACGGCGCAACCTGGATCGGTTACGGTGATGGTGGATTCGCCGGAATACATGAGGATTCGATTACAAACTTCAAAGGTGATGGCAGCGCAGTATTATGTATAAACAAGTGCCGACAACGAGAAATATGGTTGGGTAAATACAATGGGTTATTTGTTTACAATGACTCACTGAAGTCATTGTCTCATGTCACTACCGCCCATGGACTTCCTGGCAATATGGTGCAGTGCATCTTTAAAGATAAGAGTGGTAACGTGTGGATAGGCACCGACAAAGGATTAGCCAAAACATCAGTTGATAGCAACGGTATACAGATAGAAACTATTCGCGACTCACTTGATGTAACATCAAAAAGCATTACCGGTATTACCCAGGATGCAGCAGGAAAAATTTGGGTTACCACTTCCTCATCCGGCGCAGTATGCATGGGTAAATCGAGTAATTATTATGTAGATAAAAGTAATGGTCTTAGCAATGATTCACTTGCAGGAATTGTAATCGGCCCCAATAATTCAATAATTATTAGCGGTACCGGGTTCATAGCAGCCGGAATAAATGAAGATGCCTCACTATTTCCCGACATGAGTTTTAAATTCGAAGAGAACTTGCGTTGGAATACACGGAACTTCGTAGGTAATACGATTCCTAATTCTATTGCTCGCGACAATACTGATATGATTTGGATAGCAACTACAGCAGGAACTGTTATCATGAAAATAAATCCATAACAAAAAGGGCAACTGCTATACACAATTGCCCTTTAGTTATTGACTTTTTAAATTACTTCTTTCCCTTCTTTGCAGGAGCTGCTACCGGAGCTTCGGGAACTGTGCCCATCAAGTAATCAGCATCCACCAGGATACGTCCGCAGTGTTCGCAAACAATAATTTTCTTGTGCGTACGAATATCCAACTGACGCTGAGGCGGGATTTTGTTGAAGCAACCTCCGCAAGCATCACGCTGAACACCCACAACACCTAAACCGTTGCGCACATTCTGACGAATACGCTTATATGCATTCAACAAACGATCTTCAATTTTAGCTTCTGCTAAAGAAGAACGGCCTAACAATTCTTCTTCTTCTTTACGAGTTTCAGAAACGATATCTTCCAATTCCTCTTTCTTCAATTTCAAATCACCACGACGCTCGTCCAATGTAGCTTGTGCGGCATCAATCACTTCCTGCTTTGCAGCAATTTGTGCTTTAGCTTCTTTAATGCGCTTCTCGGCCAACTGCATTTCCAATCCCTGAAATTCAATTTCCTTGCTTAAAGAATCGAATTCACGGTTGTTACGCACTTTACCTTGTTGCGTTTCGTATTTCTTAATTTGAGCCTGAGCATCTTTGATCACGTTCTTTTTCTCGTTGATCATGTCCTCCAGGTTCTGCAATTCCTGCGTCAAGTTGTTGACACGTGTTTCCAACCCTGCAACTTCGTCCTCAAGATCACGAACCTCAAGAGGAAGTTCACCACGTACCGTACGAATACGATCGATTTGAGCATCAATCTGCTGTAACTCATAAAGAGCACGGAGCTTCTCTTCTACGGGAATTTCCAGTTTGTCGTCGGCTTTTTTCGCTTTGGTTGTCATGTATAGTATAATATTGGATTCGTACTAATTTCCGTTTTGCGGATGGCAAAGGTAGGAAATTTTTCCTTTAGTTCACGTGTTATAAGATCGATCGTAAACTGCTCATTTTCAAAGTGTCCCGTATCCGCAATGAGAATGCTTTCTTCTGCATCAAAAAACTGGTGATACTTGAAATCTCCCGTCACGAAAGCATCTGCACCTGCTCGGATCGCGGTTTTCAATAAAAAGCTACCCGCTCCGCCACACACGGCCACCTTTTTAATTACCTTATTTACAGGTGTATACCGAATAACCGGAACATGAAGATTCGATTTGACCAAAGCCAAAAACTCATTGGGCGACAGTTCCGCAGGCAATGTTCCGATCATCCCCGCACCGACATCCGAACGCTCGTTTTGCAATTTGATTACATCATACGCCACTTCCTCGTACGGATGCGCATTTTTCATCGCTGAAATTACGGCACCGGTTAAATGTTGCGGCACTACAACTTCCACACGAATTTCAGGCTCATGATGCACTTCTCCCTGTTCTCCAACAAAAGGATCAGTTCCAACTCCTGCCCTGAATGTTCCTGTTCCGGAAGTATTAAAACTGCAATTGTCATAAGCTCCAATAGTTCCGGCTCCTGCAGTAAATAAGGCCTTTCTTACACCTTCCGCGTGCGATTCAGGAACGAACGTAATCAACTTATTTAATGTTTCTTTTAGTGGTTGCAAAATGCTTGTATTCTGCAATCCTAAACGACTTGCGATTTCCGCATTTACGCCTGTTTTAACATGATCCAGATTGGTATGAATGGCATAAATCGCTACGTT
>CALJIF010000024.1 GCA_937974275.1 uncultured Flavobacteriales bacterium | reverse complement strand
TAAATATCCAAATAAATTATTATATTTGCCTATAAATATTTTTTATGGCACTATCAGAACGAATTCGAAGTATTCGAAAACACCGGAAATTAACCCAAACCGAAATGGCGACGGAATTGGGAATTACACAAACTTCTTTATCGCAACTCGAAGCGGGAAAAAATGGAATTTCTTATGAAGTGTTTAAAGCATTGTGCGAACGCTTCGATGTAGATCCGACGTGGTTAATGGATGGCGTAGGTGAAATGTATCGCTCTGCGCACGCAACTAAAAAAAACGGATCGGTAATGCCGTTGGTAGTTACCGTTGAATCGGACGGTGATGAAAATATCGTACTGGTAAATGCGAAAGCTGCTGCAGGTTATTTGCAACGCCAGCAAGATCCGGAATACATGGCTTCTTTGCCGTCATTCCGATTGCCGGGATACTACGGTAAAACGTATCGCGCATTTGAAGTGCAAGGTAATTCCATGTTACCCGCAATTGTTCCGGGCGATGTATTGATCGGCTCCTACGAAGATGCGTTGTCGCATATCAGAAACGGTTCATTATATATAATCGTACTGCACGATGGCAGCATCGTAGTAAAACGCGTTCGTGCTTCAGGATTTAACCGTTTCGAATTATCTTCTGATAATAAAGAATACCAACCATACGAAGTAAGCGCAGAAGAAATTGCTCAAGTGTGGCAGGTGGAAGGTCGTATTACACGCGAGTTTGCGCGTCCTGATTCTAATATTCAAAACGGCTTAACTTCTTTGGAGCAACGGTTGATCGATCTCGAACGAAAAATCAATTCAACAGGAAATAACAATTAATCTCAACGATTATGAACGTATACGTCACTCAATTAAAACGCAGCATTGCCGATAAGTTGCAGTACATCGATGATGCAGAATATCTTTCATCACTCGACGCTATTTTAACGTATGAATCCTATGCTATGAACGCGGAAAAGAAAAAACCGCGTGCCTGGATAGAGCGTTTATTGCGTGTTTTTCGCAGGAACTAGCGCGGTTGGATGTCGTTAATAAACTGTGAAAACCCAAAATCCACGTGCACGGCGCATTTTGTACATTTGCAGCCATGCATGAAATGATAGTAATTCTTGATTTCGGTTCTCAGTATACACAATTGATAGCACGTCGTGTGCGTGAACTGAATGTGTATTGTGAAATTCATCCGTTTAATAATATTCCCGAATTATCGGATCACGTTAAAGGCGTGATCTTGTCCGGAAGTCCATATTCGGTGCGGGACGAAAAATCGCCACGCCCTGATTTATCTGCTATTCGTGGAAAATATCCGTTGTTAGGGGTTTGTTACGGTGCACAATTACTTGCACAAACTAATGGTGGCGAAGTGTTGCCTTCAAAAATCAGAGAATATGGTCGCGCGAATCTGGCATTTGTAGATCGCTCCGATTCATTGTTCGACGGCATTTCAGATCACTCCCAAGTGTGGATGTCGCACGGCGATACGATTGCGAATGTGGCCGAGGATTTCAAAATTGTTGCGGGAACAAAAGACGTAAAAGTCGCCGGCTATCGCGTTGGTGTAGAAAAAACCTGGGGTATTCAGTTTCATCCTGAAGTGTATCATTCTACAGAAGGTGCGCACCTGCTTAAAAACTTCGTAGTTAACATTTGTGGCTGCACACAAGATTGGACTCCCGGATCATTCATCCAGGATACCGTCATTGATTTGAAAACAAAATTGGGTAATGATAAAGTTGTTTTAGGTTTATCCGGTGGCGTGGATTCTTCGGTTGCGGCATTGCTCTTGCACAAAGCTATCGGCTCCAATTTGTATTGCATTTTCGTTGACAACGGTTTGTTGCGCAAAGATGAATTTTCGAAAGTTCTGGAATCTTATAAACACATGGGGCTTAACGTTAAAGGAGTTAATGCTTCCGGACGCTTTTACAGTGCGCTGGCCGGTGTTACTGATCCTGAAGAGAAACGTAAAATTATCGGACGCATTTTTATTGAGGTGTTCGACGAAGAGTCGCACCTGATTGAAGATGTGAAGTGGCTGGGTCAGGGAACTATTTATCCCGATGTTATTGAATCGGTTTCTGTTAACGGACCTTCGGCAACAATTAAATCGCACCACAACGTGGGTGGTTTGCCGGAAACCATGAAATTAAAAGTAGTGGAACCGCTGCGCTTATTGTTCAAGGATGAAGTACGTCGCGTAGGTGATGCGTTGGGATTGGAACATCCGATTTTGCACCGTCATCCTTTCCCGGGACCTGGATTAGGTATCCGTATTTTGGGCGACATCACGGAACAGAAAGTTAAGATGTTGCAGGAAGCCGACGAAATTTTTATTGAAGGTTTAAAACGCGACGGTTTATACAATCAGGTTTGGCAGGCGGGCGTTATTCTTCTACCTGTGCAAAGCGTTGGTGTTATGGGCGATGAACGTACCTATGAAAATGCGGTGGCATTGCGTGCGGTAACATCAACAGATGGCATGACTGCCGACTGGTGCCATTTGCCGTACGAATTTTTGGCACGAATATCGAATGAGATCATTAATAAGGTAAAAGGAATCAATCGTGTAGTGTACGATATCAGTTCGAAACCGCCGGCAACAATAGAATGGGAGTAAGCAGCATGAGAATAGTAATGTCCATCTTGATTTTGTGTTTTGTTCAGGCAACAACTTTGTTAGCCCAGGACGGAATCAAGAAATCAACCAAAACCGTTGTGGTGGATGGACGGAAATTCTATGTGCATAAAGTAGAAAAGGGGCAAACGTTGTACGCTATAGCAAAGGCATACAATGTAACTGTGAATGATATTGTTGTTGAAAATCCGGATGCGTTAAATGGCATTAAACCCGGACAGGAACTACGCATCGCAATTGATAAACCTGTAGTGAAGAATACTCCGGTTGCATCAAAAGATACAGGGAATTATTTCATTCACAAGGTGGAAGCCGGTCAAACGATGTATTCCATTACCAAAAAGTACAACGTTACGGAACAACAAATTCTCGCTTTAAATCCTGATGCTAAAAACGGACTTAAAGCAGGAATGGATCTGAAAATTCCCGGGAAAAATCCTGTTAATATCGCGCAAATCCCTAATGTTATCCGTGATACAGTCCCTGTAAAAGCAGATCGTGATACTGCAGTTATCTTGAAATCGGAGTATCATGTTGCGTTGATGTTGCCATTGCAATTGTATAGTGTGGATCAGATTAATGTGGACGACATCAAGAAAGGCGAACAAACCATGAATCCCAAACAGGAGGCGGCTATTCAATTTTATGAAGGTGCTTTGCTGGCAGTTGATTCCATGCGTAAAGCAGGGTTGAAGGTGGAATTGTACGTGTACGATATTGACGAAAACGACTCTGCTAAAGTCATCAAAATCATGAATGGCGCGGAATTCGACAAAATCGATTTGATCATTGGTCCATTGTCTCCGAATATTTTTACTCCTGTTGCAGCGCTTGCCGCAGAAAAGAAAATCGGGATAATTTCCCCGGTATCGCCGGTGAATAAGGTGTTGTTCAAACAACCCAATGCTATCAAGTTATTTCCTTCCACTACAACACAAATGGAGGTAATGGCCGATTACGTCGCTCAGGAACACAAAAACGACAATGTAATTCTTATTACAAATTCATCGCCTAAAGATTTACCTGCCATTGCCGCGTTTAAACAACATTACAATTCTATTTCAGGAAAAGATTCAGTTACTACCGTTCGCGGAACCGCAGGACTGGATGCTAAGCTTCAACGCGGTAAGAAGAACATCATTATTGTTCCTTCAGGTCAACAGGCATTTGTTTCTGATATGTTGCGCGCTCTTTATTCCCTGACCGAGCATTATGATATTATTGTTTATGGAATGCCGACTTGGATGAATTATGATAACATTGACATGGATTATCTCGATTCCTTGCATGTTCGTTTCGCCTCTCCTTATTATGTCGATTATTCAGCACCACTTTCAAAAGGTGTAATCGGCAAGTATGCCGCTAATTTTAGCGGAGATCCGGGATCGTATGTGTATTGTGGATACGATGCAACGCTGTATGGACTTTCTCAATTAAAGAATGGCGGTCGCAATTTTTATAAGAAAGCCGATTCACTTCCTGTGTACAATGGAACCCAACAACAAGTTAAACTGACTAAAACCGAATCGCAAAGTGGTTTTGAGAATAACGGAGTATTTATTTTAGGAGTAGTCGATTTTAAGTTGGTGAAGTTGAATTAGCTATGAATCGCGAAACAATTGTTGAGGAATTAAAAGCGTTGCAGGACGCTATTTGTGCGGCGTTGGAGCAGGAAGACGGTAGCGCAAAATTTGAAGAAGAATTGTGGGATCGCGAAGGTGGAGGCGGAGGACGAACAAGGATAATTCGTCACGGTGCAGTCATCGAAAAAGGAGGAGTCAACTTCTCTGCAGTGCACGGACAATTACCGGAAGTTCTGGTTAAAGAACTCAAACTCGAATCGGCGGATTTTTTTGCAACAGGTGTGAGTATCGTTATTCATCCCAACAATCCGCACGTTCCCATTATTCACATGAACATTCGGTATTTCGAAGCGGGTAAAGGCGAATGGTGGTTTGGTGGTGGAATTGATTTAACGCCGCATTATATTATTCCGGAGCAGGCTCAATGGTTTCACGAGCAACTTAAGAACGTTTGTGATCAATATGATGAAAGCTACTACCCGAAATTTAAAAAGTGGGCAGACGATTATTTCTTCATTAAACACAGAAATGAAACTCGTGGTATTGGGGGCGTTTTCTTCGATCGATTAAATGATAAATCGGGTAGGAGTAAACACGAAATTCATGATTATTGGTTGAATCTGGGAAAAACCTTTGCGCCGATGTATGTTCACCTGATGAGCATTAACAAGTCGAAATCGTTCACTCCGGCGGAAAAAAACTGGCAATTAATTCGTCGAGGTCGTTATGTGGAATTTAACCTGGTTTATGATCGCGGAACCAAATTTGGCTTGGAAACTAACGGCCGCATCGAATCCATTCTCATGAGTTTGCCTGAATTAGCCTCTTGGCAGTATAATTATATCCCTGAAAGTCAGAGTCTTGAAGAGCAAACAGCGCAGCTATTGCGTAAAGGCATCGATTGGATGGGCTGGTCGAAATAATTTTCAGGTTCGTAGGCAACCTTTTCAAAATTCATCGTACCAAAACTTGCTTTTGTCCTTTTTGAAGTGTAGTTTAGTTTTCTGATTAGCAATCAGACCTCCTTAACCTACACTTCATGAAGCACGTTTTCCCTGTTCGATTAATTGTACTGTTGTGTGTTGGATTTCTTTGTGTGACCCCGTTTTCAAGTGCAATTGCACAAAATAATCATGTGCATGGATCTGACCCGATTTATGGTGATTCTTTGGACGGATTTGATCCGAACAAAGTGATGCAGAAGGCCAATCAGAAAGGCTTACAACCGTACGAAGCTGCGTTGTACATGGGCAAATGTAAACGCGAATACATCGACCGAAAGTACAATTTGAAGCAACCAAACGCATCGAATACAACAGCATCTTCTAAGCTGACTCCTCTGAGTTCACAGGTAATGCCGCCATGTACTAACATGGATTTTGAAGCAGGAAACTTCAACGGGTGGACAGGTAGTATTGGAGATAACAGTTTGAATTCTAACGGACCGCTTCAAAATATTGTTCCGGGAATTTTTAGTACAACTATGGATGCTGCGTTAAGCGATTGTAATGCGCGTCATACTATCATGTCGGCTGCGGGAGGTAATGAGCCTTGTGGCGGCTTTCCTGTTGTTGCTCCCGGAGGAAATTTTTCTGTACGCTTAGGGCAAACATGTGCAAATTATCAAGGTGAAATTTTAGAACAAACATTTACGGTAAGTACTACAACGACAGCATTTACCTACCAATACGCTGTGGTATTAAATGATGGTGGACACTCTGCGGGTGAACAACCGTATTTTAAAATCGAAATGTTTGATCAATCGGGTAACTTGATTCCTTGTTCACAATATTTCGTTGAAGCCAGCGGTACAATTCCGGGTTTCGTGCAGTGTGTTGCGGGAACTTATTACAAACCATGGACAACGGTAAACGTGGACTTACAAGGTTACGTTGGACAAAACGTTACCATTCGCTTTACTGCTGCTGGTTGTATCTATGCCGGTCACTATGGGTATGCGTATGTGGATGCATCGTGTCTGCCATATGCTATTGCCTTGTCAGACTCGCTCTGTGCAGGAAGTACCATAACGTTGACCGCACCGGCCGGTGCACAATCCTACCAATGGAGTACGGGAGCAACAAGTCAAACCATTACGGTCAATAGTCCGGGTACATACACGGTTAATATGATATCGGTTACCAATTGTCCAACAACATTATCGGTAAACGTAGGGCAGTATCCGAATCCGGTAGCATCGTTTAATGCAACAGTTCCGCCATGTCAGGCCAATTATACGTTCACGAATACGAGCACAATTAGTAGTGGCTCTATGACGTACCATTGGGACTTTGGAGATCCGACATTAACGAATGATACATCCAATCTCACGAGTCCTACATTTAACTATCCGAATCCCGGAACATATACTGTTACCTTGATAGCCACAAGTGCGTCCGGTTGTTCCGATACGGTTACGTTTGTCGTCAATCCGGGTAACGGTGGGCAGGCGTCATTCCAGGCAACAACGGAATGTCTTAACAATCCAACAACATTTACGGATCAATCAATTGGTGCAAGCGCTTGGTCTTGGAATTTTGGTGAACCATCTTCAGGTCCTAATGACTCCAGTAACGTTCAGAATCCGACACATACCTATGGTGCACCGGGTACTTACACCGTAACACTAACAGCACAAACAAATCCGTGTCCATCAACATACACGACAACAATCACCGTTAATCCATTGCCTTTAGCGGCTTTCAGCTTTACGCAAACTTGTGTAAATAACGATGTGACGTTTACGAATAACTCCAGCATTGCTAATCCTGATCAGATAACGGGTTATTCCTGGAATTTCGGAGATCCTGCATCAGGCGGAAATAACATATCCACTGCTGCCAGTCCGACGCATACGTTTAGCGGCCCGGGCACGTATACAGTGATTTTAACGGTTACTTCCAACAATAATTGTCAATCTACAATTTCGCAGGTTGTAAACGTAGGAGTTACCCCAACCGCGGCATTTACGGCCACATCTGTATGTACTAATACACCGATGCAGTTCACCAATACTTCTCAAAATGCAAATACGTATTTCTGGAATTTTGGTGATCCGGCTGTTAACACGGATACGACATCTTCAATGAGTCCAACGTATACTTACACAACTGCCGGTAATTATACTGTTATGCTCATTGCAAACCCGGGTTCAGGATGTCCTGACACTACGACGTTATTAGTCAATGTAGCTCCGGGGCCTGCTGTATTATTTGCAGCTCCTGCCGTATGCGAAACTTTCACTACGACTTTCACCGATCAATCAACAATTACAACGGGTAATATTACCAATTGGTCTTGGGATTTTGGTGTTGGTTCTATGGCTTCCGACACCAGCAATGTTCAGAGTCCGACATTTGTGTATCCTACATCAGGTTCTTATACCGTAACGTTGACTTGTACTTCTAACAACGGTTGTTCTACGACTTATACACAAGTTGTAACTGTTAATCCGCCTCCTACAGCGAATTTTACCGCAACGACAGTATGTATCGGCAATCCGACAACATTTACGGATATGTCTGCGTCTGCATCGGGTAACGTTACTAACTGGGTTTGGGATTTTGGTGATGGTTCTCCTTTCGGTAATACGCAAAATCCAACACATACTTATGCAAATGATACTACATACAATGTGACACTGATCATTCAAAATGCAAACGGATGTATTGATACGGTTACATTGCCGGTTGTTACCGCGCCTCAGCCTGTTGTTGAGTTTGTGGGCGATAGCTTGATGGGTTGCCCGACACATTGTGTGAATTTCACTGACATGTCAACAATTTCTACCGGATCAATTACGGGATGGATGTGGGATTTCGGTGATGGTTCTCCAACTGCATTTACACAAAATCCGAATCATTGCTATTCGCAACCGGGCACGTATGATGTTACCTTGAGCGTAACTTCCGGTAATGGTTGTGTGCAGTCGTTAACATTGCCAAGTTATATTACTGTGTATCCTGTGCCGAACGCAAGTTTCAATGCTACTCCGCAAATCACAACAGTATTGCAGACTAATATCAACTTCACGGATTTGTCGGGTGGTAATCCTATTGCGTGGTCGTGGAATTTCGGAGATGGTTCAGTTACAAATGATACATCCAACTTGCAGAATCCGACCTACACATACAGCAACGAATACGGGTCAATTTATTCTGTAACGTTAACGGTTACCAACCAGTATGGATGTACGGATGACACGACACTCAACGTTGAAATTACTCCGGAGTGGGCCTTCTATATTCCAAACACATTTACACCGAACGGTGACGGTAATAACGATTTCTTCTTTGGGCAAGGATTCGGAATCACCTCTTATGAAATCTGGATTTTCGACCGTTGGGGTAATATGATCTTTACTACTACCGACATCAATAAAGGATGGGACGGCACAGTACAAGGTAAAAGCGGGCAAATTTGTCAGATAGACACTTATGTGTGGAAAGTTGTACTGACGGATGTCTTTAATAAACGTCATAAGTATATTGGACACGTTAACCTGATACGATAGCAATGTTAAAGAGGGATTTAGTTCCCTCTTTTTTATTTCCAATTCCGGAACTATATTTGTAAGTAATACTGGCAATCATGAAAAAACTTATCATCAGCGCAATTGCAACATTTTCATTTGTTGTATCATTTGCACAATACACACACACTGATTACGCTCCTAACGGGAATAAGCTTGCTCAGGGCCAATACAACGCTAATCCGAATATCCAACCCGGCGATAGCAAAGAAACCGTTGCGCAGAAACTTTCCGGTGTGCACAAAATGGGCTTCTGGAAGTACTGGCACGATAACGGTCAACTATCTGCAGAGGAATTGTACGATAACAATGGCAAGCCAACAGGTGTTTGGAAAACGTATTACAATACCGGAGTTGTAGCTACTGAAGTAAACTACACCACAGGTGTTGCAAAGTATTATTATCCTAACGGTAAAGTTTCTGAAGAAGGTTCCGTTGATACGCAGCAACGTCGAATTGGTACCTGGAAAGGTTTCCATGAAAATGGTGCAGTAAATTATACCGGATCATACAGTAACACCGGCGCTAAAGTGGGTACGTGGACTTACTATTCTCCGGATGGTGTTGTTACCGGAACAGAAAAATTCTAGTTCAGAAGTATAAATAATTTGAAAAGGTCTGCCGGAAGCAGACCTTTTTTAATTCAACTTCCAGCTCACTTCAGGAACCACAACTTCCAGCTCTTTTAAAAACTCGTTGTCGGGTCGGACACGCATTTTTCGGGAAGGCATTTCAATGCGCAATTGTTCTACGTTATCATGTACAGCGAATCGTATCGCTGTGTTTCCGGGATATTTCAATACCACACCATGCAAGCGATCAATCATGTCATCATTAACGTGAGGCAATGATACATTCAACATGATCTGTTTTACTTTTTTCTCCAACATTTCTGTCAGCAGTTCCATCGCCACAATCTTTACTTCCAGGTTGTCTGCATTCTGAAAACGTTCCTGGACTTTTCCTTTGATGTACACAAATAATCCGGAGGTCAAAATGAATTGCTTGTACTTAACGTAATCATCGCCGAACAAAGCAAATTCGTGCGTGCCGTCGTAATCTTCCAACACGAACGTACCAAAGGGTTTTCCGGTCTTTGTCATACGGTGATTCACGGCGGTAATTAATCCGCCCAATGTTACTTCATGACCTTTTAACGGTTTTAAATCTTTAATGTCGTTGACTTTGTGTTTGCAGAAAGTAGTCATCTCGGTTCTGAAGTCATCCAACGGATGACCGGACAAGAAAATGCCAATCACATCACGCTCGGCTTTTAGTTTTTCGAGCGTTAAAAATTCTTCTGTAACCGGTATTGCAGGCTCTGGCATTTCAAGTGCACTATCGCCGTCACTCATATCAAATAAAGAAACCTGCGAAGAGTTTTGTCCTTCCTGATGCTGCTGCCCGTAACGAATAATTTTTTCGAGGAACGTCATCTGACCATCTTGCTCGGCTTTAAAATACGTTGCACGATGAAATCCCGTAAACGAATCCATGGCTCCTGCATAAATCAGATTTTCAAACGTCTTTTTGTTTACCGCTCGTAAATTGACACGACGCACTAAATCAAAGACCGTTTTGTATGGCCCGTTTTCGCTGCGTTCTTTGATAATCGCTTCTGCTGCCGCTTCTCCCACGCCTTTGATAGCGCCCATTCCGAAACGAATTTCGCCTCGTTGGTTAACACTGAACTGTATCAAGGATTCATTCACATCAGGACCTAATACCGGAATTCCCATGCGACGCGATTCTTCCATGAAGAAAGTAATCTTATCGATGTTACCGAGGTTGTGCGTTAACACCGACGCCATGTATTCTGCGGGATAATGCGCTTTTAAATATGCGGTTTGATAAGCAACGAAAGCATAACACGTTGAATGCGATTTGTTGAATGCGTATTGCGCAAAGGCTTCCCAATCCGTCCATACTTTCTCGCAAATTTTTTCATCAAGGCCTTTCGTCTTAATGCCTTCCATAAACTTGCCTTTCATCTTGTCCAGCGTAGCGCGATCTTTTTTACCCATCGCCTTACGCAAGACATCGGCATCACCTTTTGTAAATCCTGCCAGTTTCTGTGATAACAACATCACTTGCTCCTGATACACCGTAATACCGTATGTGTCTGCTAACAATTCTTCCATTTCAGGAAGATCAAATTTGATCGGTTCGCGTCCGTGTTTACGCGCAATGAAATTCGGAATGTATTCAATAGGACCCGGACGATACAAGGCGTTCATCGCAATAAGATCTTCGAATTTATCAGGACGCAAATCTTTCAGATACTTCTGCATTCCTGCCGATTCAAACTGGAATGTACCGTTGGTTTCTCCGCGTTGATACAATTCAAACGTCTTCAAATCATCTAACGGAATCGAATCAATGTCAATTTCAATTCCATGATTCATTTTAATCATTCGTAATGCATCACGAATTATCGTTAATGTTTTCAGACCTAAAAAGTCCATCTTAATAACACCCGCATCTTCGATCACTTTTCCTTCGAATTGCGTGATGAGTAAGTTGGTATCTTTTGATGTGGCCACCGGAATAATTTCCGTTAAGTCGGATGGAGCAATGATGATTCCCGCCGCATGAAGTCCCGTGCCGCGAACAGAGCCTTCCAGAACTAAAGCTTCTTTAATTACTTTAGCCTGAAGATCATTTCCTGCAGCAATCTCCCGCAACTTCTTAACATTGTCCAAATCTTCACCGCCTAAACCTTCTTTCTCCTTCAACGATTTTTCTCCGTCAATAGGAGCGGTGATGACACGATTCAATTCGATGCCCGGTTTATCGGGAACTAATTTTGCCAATGCGTTCGATTGATCGAGCGGCAAGTCAAGTACGCGTGCAACATCCTTAATAGACATTTTCGCGGCCATTGTTCCATACGTCACAATTTGCGCAACCTGACGCTGACCATATTTTTCAACGACGTAGTCAATTACTTTTTGCCGTCCTTCATCGTCAAAGTCCGTATCGATATCGGGCATTGACTTACGATCCGGATTGAGGAATCGCTCGAAAAGCAAATTGTATTTGATGGGATCTATATTCGTAATACCTATGCAATACGCAACTGCACTTCCCGCAGCTGAACCACGGCCCGGACCTACGAATACGCCGATATCTTTACCATGATTGATGAAATCCTGAACGATGAGGAAGTATCCCGCAAACCCCATTGTTTTAATGGTGAACAACTCGAAGTTGATGCGTTCTTCTATTTCGGGAGTGAGTTCTTTGTAGCGTTTGTATGCTCCTTCGAATGTTAAATGTTTCAGGTACTCATCCTGATCCACAAATCCCGACGGAATAGTGTAGTGGGGCAGAAGTATGTCGCGCTTCAGTTTCAGCGGCTCTACCTTGTCAACAATTTCATTGGTGTTATCAATAGCTTCAGGAACATCAGCAAACAGCTGACTCATTTCCTGTGTGGTCTTGAAATAAAACTGATCGTTCCAGAAAGCGAATCGTTTACCTTTCATGGACGAATCGTCATCGGAAAAATCTTTAGCGGAAGGTGTGCTTTGTTTTTCACCGGTGTTGATGCACAGTAAAATATCATGCGCGTTAGCATCTTCAACGTCCACATAATGCGAGTCGTTGGAGGCAATAACTTTTACATTGTATTTTTTTGCCCATTTCAGCAGCACTTCGTTTACGATATTCTGTTCAGGAATATCATGACGTTGCAATTCGATGTAATAATCTTCACCGAATAAATCGAGCCACCATTTGAATACTTTTTCCGCTTCTGCTTCACCTTTGCGAATAATGGCACGCGGCACTTCTGCAGCCAGACAACACGTGGTAGCAATAAGGCCTTTGTGGTATTGAAGAATCAGTTCTTTATCAATTCGCGGATACTTTCCGTACAAACCTTCAATGTATCCGAGTGAGCAAAGTTTTACCAGATTGCGATAACCCTCCGCGTTCTTAGCCAGGAACAACTGGTGGTAACGCACATCGCGTTCATCACGCGTGAACTGTCTTTTCTCGCGGTTTTCAACCAAATAAAATTCACAACCCACAATTGGTTTAATCGTATTCGGATTATCGGGTGTGTTGTATTTGCCTGCTTCGGCAACAAATTTGAATGCACCGAACATGTTGCCATGGTCGGTAATTGCAATGCCGCGCATTTTATCTGCGACAGCTTTTTTATATAAATCATCAATGGGTGCTGCCCCGTCGAGTAAAGAGAATTGTGTGTGAACGTGTAAATGGTTGAATTGCATACTGCTGCACAACTAAATGAAAACTACTAATGCGATCTTAAAGATACTTAGAAGCCGCGTGGAATGTAGCTTTCAGTGCCTGTATATTGTAAACAAATTAACTTGCTTTTTCAACAGATTTGCCGGTTATGAATAACCATATTACACCCGCAACAGATGCAAAAATTGAAGCCGTTAATGTTGCAATCTTAGCTCCCGTTATAAGTTCAGGATCATCGAATGCCAATAGCGTAATAAAAATGGACATCGTAAATCCGATTCCGGCCAACATGCCCGCTCCGAGTAAATGCTTCCAGTCCAAATCTTCCGGAACCGTACACCATTTCATGAAAACCGCAATGCTTGAAAAAATCATAATGCCCAACGGCTTTCCAACAACTAAACCTAAAATAATTCCTAAGCCGGATACGTTGAACAAATCGGCATGCCAGTTCGGTGGAATGGTGATTGCTGTATTCGCAATAGCGAAAATGGGGAGAATGATAAATGCGACCGGTTTGTGCAGGAAATGTTGCAGCTTATAGGACGGCGATTGTTCCGATCCATCTCCGAAGGGCAATGCAAACGCCAATAAAACTCCCGTAATTGTGGCGTGAACACCCGAGTTAAGCATGAAATACCACATGACAACACCGCCAACCAAATAGACCCATATCGCGTGAACTTTTGCGCGATTCAATGCCAGTAGTATTCCGAAAATTCCCAACGCAACAAATAAATTCAGCAACACAATTGTCTGCGTATAAAACACAGCAATGACAATGATGGCACAGAGGTCATCAATTACTGCTAATGCAGTTAAAAATATTTTTAACGAAGTTGGAATTCTGTTGCCCAATATGGATAATACTGCTAATGCAAATGCAATGTCTGTAGCCATTGGAATTCCAACACCATCTTGCGTTGGTGTTCCATAATTGAACATCATGAATATTGCGGCAGGTACAATAATACCTCCGAGTGCTCCGGTTGCAGGAAGTAAAGCAGTTCTCCAGTTTTTTAATTCTCCGGCATAAATTTCTCGCTCCAATTCTAATCCAATCAACAAAAAGAAAATCGCCATCAATCCGTCATTGATCCATTGTGCTGTCGTGTGACTTCCTAACGGTTTATTCCAAATAGCGAGGTAAGTATCGCTAAACGAACTATTAGCTACCAGCATCGATGCAATGGTTAAACCAAGCAATAACAATCCTGCTGATTTCTCGCTATGAAAGAAATCGTTGAATAATCGGGTAAGTTGCAATTTGCCGGTTCGTAATATTCTCATCGCTTACTTTACTTTAAAATCCGGAACGAATTACACATTCGAAGCATAGAGCCTCGATGTTTGGATTTGAATTTATTCAATGTCCACGAAACGATTTGATAATAATCTTCAGGTGTTTCTAATACGGAGAAAATATAATAACCTTCATTACCGTCAATTTCACTGGTGATTTCGGTTTGAACACCTGCATAGCCTTGCGCGCTTTTTATTTTTTGCATGGGCGAATGCGTAATAACAAGCATGTTGTTTTCGAACGCTGTTAAAACGAGTTGTGCATAGGTTTCAACCGGAATCGCTTCTTTGGAAGCACTGTCAAATCCGTTCTCAAGAAATACTTTTTTAATTTCTTCTTTATTCTCGCGAATACATATCGTGTACAATTCTTCTTCTTCCCATTCGTATTGCAATGATGCAACAGGATTTAATTCTGTTGTTGGTTTCATTCCGGCGGGAACATCGATACTGTATGAGTTCAACGCCCTGACGGTTTGCCACTCTTGTTCATCGTTGCCACACGATAACAGTACAATAGAAACAAGTACCACCAGGAAGTGGGCTGTAAATAGAAATTTCTTCATGGGTTATTTTATCGTTAAACCACAGCGTATGCCGGGCGTAAAATCCATCAACATTGTAGGGTGCACACGCATGCTCAAATCATCGCTTACGTCAAATGTAAACAAGTGTGCATCTACAGCCGCATCTACAACGTTTAAAGTGTACAAAGCAGCCATGCCTACAACCGTTAAATCACGATAACGCTGGTAAAAGTTTTTTAATGTTACCAGATTATCGTCGTCGTATTGGGGGAAATTATCAATCGTAGCAGGGTCGTCATCGTAGCGATAACGAAGCGCATTGCGGTATGTTTTAAATTCGCGATGATTAAAATAAAACCCATATCCCAGGCCTGCAAATCCTGCATAGACAATAGGAACTTTCCAGTATTTCTTGTTATAGATTTGTCCTAATCCCGGAAGGCATGCGCTATAAATTGCAGCTTTTTTAGGAGAATGTGCCGGCTTTGCTTTAACCGGTAAAGTATCGTTGGGAATTTTCGGCATCATATATTGCGCCTGCATTTCACAGGAAATTATAAGCGCAATTATGAATACAAAATTCCTCATCACATTAAATATCTAATGCATCCAACAAACGCTCCAGGTCTTCCTGATTTTTAAACGGAATGATCAGTTTGCCCTGACCATCGTCGTTACTCTTTAACTGAATTTTCGTTTTGTACTGCTTATTCAAACTCTTCAGTTTATCAGCGAATAATTCATCTAAATCGCCTTGAAGATTTTTGTGCTTAATGCGCGGTTCAATTTTCTTGACATCGCGTGCCAACTCTTCCACTTCACGTACCGATAAATTTTCTTCCACCGTGCGATGATACAAATCGATCATGTCGGTTTGCTTTTCGACATTAATCAACGCGCGTGCATGCCCCATACTGATCATTTTCTCACGAATTCCCTTTTGCACTTCAGCCGGTAGTTTCAATAAACGCAGGTAATTAGTTACCGTGGCACGTTGCTTGCTAACTTTTTCTGCAAGTTGTTCTTGCGTCAAACTGCATTCATCAATCAATCGTTTGTAACTAATAGCAATTTCAATCGCATCTAAATTTTCGCGCTGGATATTTTCAACCAACGCCATTTCCAACATCGCCTGATCATTAGCCACTCGAATGTATGCCGGAATAGATTCCAGGCCTGCCAGCTGTGATGCGCGGAAACGACGTTCGCCACTGATCAATTGATATTTGTCGTAACCCATTTTCCGAACAGTGATGGGCTGAATGATGCCGTGCACTTTAATAGATTCGGAAAGCTCTTGTAGAGCTTGTTCTTCAAAATGCGTACGCGGTTGAAACGGATTAGTTTCAATTTGTGCAATCGGAATGTTGGAAACAGATCCTGCAACAGCGCCCAATTCACCACCAAGGCGATTGTTAGATGTAATGTCGGTATTGGCATTTTCCAGCAATGCACTCAATCCTTTTCCTAATGCGTTTCTTTTCGTACTCATGGCGCTCCTTTATTTGGACGACAAAGTCGGCATTGAGCCGACTTACTTCGTAGTAATATTTAATTTGTTCCGAATTATCCTTGCGTGATATTGATGATTTTCTGTTCGTCGCTCATGCGTGTCAAATTGTTTTTCTGCAACACCTCACGAGCAAGATTCAGATAATTGATGGCTCCTTTGCTGGTAGCGTCGTGCATAATAATGGTTTCACCGAAACTTGGCGCTTCTCCCAACTTGGTGTTGCGCTGAATAATGGTATCAAACACCATCGACTGGAAATGTGTTTTCACTTCTTCCACTACCTGATTGCTTAGACGCAAACGGATATCGTACATCGTCAGCAATATGCCTTCAATTGCTAAATCAGGATTCAAGCGACTTTGAACAATTTTGATCGTGTTCAATAATTTCCCCAAACCTTCTAAGGCGAAATATTCGCACTGAACAGGAACAATAACAGAGTTTGCTGCAGTTAATGCGTTAACGGTAATCAAGCCCAACGATGGTGAACAATCGATGATGATGAAATCATATTCGTCTTTCACTTTCTCCAACGCCTGTTTCATCATCTTTTCCCGATTTGGCAAATTGATCATTTCAATTTCTGCACCAACGAGATCGATGTGAGCAGGAAGTAAGTCCAAATTAGGTGTTGATGTTTGAAGGATAATATCTTTCGGATTGCGCCCTTCAATAATGCATTCGTAAATGCTGGTCTTTACATTCTTTGGGTCGAAGCCGACTCCTGAAGTTGCATTCGCTTGCGGATCCGCATCAATAAGCAATGTTTTATGTTCCAACACTGCAAAACTTGCTGCCAGATTTATTGCAGTGGTAGTTTTACCAACACCGCCTTTTTGATTTGCTATAGCAATTATTTTTCCCATGTAACTATCGTTCCAACGCGTTATTTAGTAATCGTGTCACCGATATTCATCAGTGTAAGTTTTTTGCCCGAGCGTTCAAATTTCTGAATGGCTTCCGACGAATCAATCTTGATGTAACCAAAGGTGTCGTAGTGCATACCGATGATATCATTGCACTTGATGAAATCGCTCGCGATGATCGCATTGTCCACGCCCATGGTAAAATTGTCTCCCAATGGCAACAAGGCAAAATCAACTTTACGGTATTCACCGATTAATTTCATGTCGTACGTTAAAGCAGTGTCTCCGGCGTAATAAAAATTTCCTTCGTCACTTTCAATCACAAATCCCATTGGATTGCCACCATACGAGCCGTCCGGCAAGCTGCTGGAATGAACTGCAGCAACACACTTCACTTTTCCGAAATCAAACATCCATTTACCACCTGTGTTCATCGGATGTGTTGTGGTTACACCTTGTTTGTTTAACCACTCGTGAATTTCGAAAGCACAAATTACTGTAGCACCTGTTCGCTTGGCAATAGCAACTGTATCTGCGATATGGTCCATATGACCGTGCGACTGTAAAATAAAATCAGCCTTCACACTATTCACATCAATATGTGCAGCCAACGGATTTGGTGAAATAAAAGGGTCAAACAACAAATGTTTCCCTTTCACTTCAATGCCAAAGCAAGAATGTCCGTAAAACGTGATTTTCATAAACTGTTAAACTTTTTTAACCGCAACTTGTTTCGGAGGAGCATCTGAAACCAAATTCCGTTCTTTGTGCCGGTAAAAAACCGTGTGAAGTTAGGGAAATTAGAGGGAACGGGTACGAATGAATTTTGAACAAAACGCAGATAAAAACGTAATCGACTGATGATCACAATTATTTCAGGAACCAACCGCGCCGGAAGCCGCACCCGAATTGTAGCGGAACACTACAGAAATTTGCTGCAGGCGAGGGGAGAAGCCCATCAGTTTATAACGTTGGAAGATTTGCCCCGGGATTTTGCGTTCACGTATTTCGGGAGCCAACAGAGCGATGAATACAAAACCTGGATTTCTAAGACTATTGGAGGTGCTGATAAGTTTGTATTTGTAGCGCCGGAATACAATGGTTCCTATCCGGGAATTCTTAAGATGTTCATCGATTCCATTCATCCAAGTTTATTGCGTGGTAAGAAAGCCGCGTTGGTTGGAGTTGCAGACGGGCGTGGAGGAAATCTTCGCGGGTTGGACCAACTGAGCGGAGCATTTCATTACCTGGGAATAACGGTATTGCCCAAACACGTTATGATTTCCGGAGTCGGGCAGGTGATTCAGGATAATCAGTTAACGGATGAAAATGTAAAAGGAGCTTTGGAAGTTCAGTGTACAGAATTGATCAAAATGTAAGCGGCAATGAAAAAAATATTTTATCCCGTAATTATGTTCTGGGGTGCTTTAACAGGTTGTAAAACAGAAGTTAAGCGTCCTGAAACGATAACAAACAATATGCCCATGCCTACGATTTATGCTGCTTCGCCATCAATCAAATTGATTAACGGTTTGCCACTGGATTGGAGTAAATTCAAAGGCAAAAAATTATTGATTGTTAATACCGCATCCGAATGTGGTTATACGCCTCAATATGCGGAGCTTCAGAAGCTTTATGAGTTTCACGGAGACAAATTGGAGATTATTGGCGTGCCGGCAAATAATTTCGGTGGCCAGGAACCGGGCGGGAATAGCGATATACAATCGTTTTGCGAACGCAATTATGGCGTTAAATTCACATTAACGGAAAAGGTAGAAGTTGTTGGCGAAGAACAACATCCGCTTTATCAATGGTTGACTTCACCTGCCTCCAATGGCTGGAATGAAAGTGCTCCCAATTGGAATTTTTGTAAGTATTTATTGAACGAAAAAGGAGAATTGATTCACTTTTTTAACTCTTCGGTATCCCCGCTTGATGCGTCAATCGTAGAAAAATTGTAGCGAAAGCAGAAAAACTAATTCCAATAATCCGCATATTTTAACATTTCATCGATAAATGTTGATTTGTTGAAAAGTTTGCATGTTTTTTTGTATCTGACTAATCGATTTAGACGTTGTTTATCGTATCTTTCTAACGGCTAAACACATTTCTTGGAACACTTAAATCTCGGTAACATGCAACACATGCTACGTTCGTTTATTATTTTATTGCTATTTCTTGGCGTTCAGCAAACAGCTGAGGCTTGTCATGGAGTTGCTCTTGTAAGTCCTGTCTTTACTACAAGTCCGACGGGTGTAACTATGAACGCAAGTTCAAATTCTGCTACATGCGGATGCGGTCCTTACTACATGGAAGTACAATTGGCTTGCTTCAGTGCAGCGAATTATGCAACAGCAATTCCGGCATGTAACGCGACAACCTGGAATACTTATCCGTTTTATCGATCAGGATTAAATATCCCAAATCCAATGGCGGATAACTGTGTGGTGGAGCCGTACTTTCCTGTTACAATTCCGTTTACACAACTTTGTCCGGGAACAGTTTATGTGCTTCGTGCCCGTGAACGCGTTTGCGGTTCGGGTAGTGCAGGTCCCTGGACTCCTAATTATACATTTACAACTCCCGGCATTGCACCAACATTTGCACTGAGTGCAGCTGCGTCGCTTTCTCCTATTTGTCCAAGCACTCCGGTGCAGTTGTCTGCGAATATTACAGGATCCGGTGGTTGCGGAAGTGGAACTCCAACCTTTACGTGGCAGCCGGGTAATTTAACAGGGCAAAACGTTACAGTTTCTCCTTCAGTTACTACAACCTACACCGTGACAGCTACCGGTGGTTATTTAAATTGTTATTCAGTGCCGCCTGCAACTGTGCAGGTAGTTGTAAACCCAGCTCCAACTGTCGGAACGGCGAGTGTATCTCCTCCAACGGTTTGTGCAGGAAGTTGTGTCACATTATCATTAACCAGTTTTACAAACGGAACAATTCAGTGGCAGTCATCTCCTAATGGAATCACGTGGACCAATATTGTAGGAGGTACCACGAATCCTTATCAGTTCTGTCCGGTTACTGCGGCAATGTTCTTCCGCGCACAGATCATCGGTGCGCCGGGTTGTGGAACTGCTACATCCAACGTGGTCTCCGTCGGAGTGACGCCGGTTCCCGTCTTAACTATTACACCCGCGGCACCAACAATCTGTGTTGGGCAAAGTATAACATTAAACGTTACCGGATCTTCAGGTTACACATGGACAGGTCCTAATGCCTTTACTGCTTCCGGATCCAGTGTTACAGTTACGCCAAACACTACAGCAACTTATACTGTGACAAGTGGCGGTTTATGTCCGGGTAACCAAACGGTTACTGTTACTGTTAATCAGTTGCCGGTAATCACATTTGCACCTCCTTCCGCATCTATTTGTGCAGGAAATTCCGTTACGCTGGACGCAGGTGCTGATACTAACTCATATGTGTGGACACCGAATAACACGCTTACCGTATTGACACCTTCCGGTGATCAGGTTTCTGCATCTCCGGCAACAACTACAACCTACAACGTCACATCTACTTCACCTCAAGGGTGCGTATCCAACGATGTTATTACGGTGACGATCAATCCGAATCCGGTATTGACATTGTCTGATGATTCATTGATCATTTGTCCAACCTCAAGTGATACAGTTACTGTTTCCGGTGCAACAACATATACCTGGACTCCTTTGACCGGTGCCACTCTGCTACAGCCTGATGGCTCCGTGGTCGAATTTGCACCTGCAACAGCGACTACATACACAGTTATTGGTACTTCAGGTGCAGGATGTTCCGACACAGCAGTTGTATTTGTTGATGTAACGAACAACATTGTAGTTACAGCCGGTGCCGATGATAGTATTTGTCCGGGACAATTCGCTTCGTTAAATGCATCAGGAGGAACGCAGTATTTGTGGAGTTCAACAGATCCTAATGCCATTATTAATGCCGGAAATACAGCGAATCCAACTGTTTCAGCAAATTCGACAGCATTATTTATTGTTAACGTAACTAATCAATACGGTTGTTACGGAAGTGATACCATGCAGTTGTTTGTTCGCCCTTTACCTGTAGTTACTGCCGGTATTGACGATACCATTTGTGTTAACGATAATACTACATTGAACGCAGGCGGTGGTGTAGGTTACAGCTGGACTGGAAGCAACATTAACAGCGGAGCGAACACAGCGAATCCGAACGTAGCGCCGATTGCAACTTCAAATTACGTCGTAACAGTTACCGATGCAGCAGGATGTTCCAATACCGATACCGTTACGGTTGTGGTTAATCCATTACCTATTGCCAATGCCGGTGCCGACCAAAATATGTGTGGGAATTGTGTGAATCTGAACGCGACAGGAGGTGTACAATACCAGTGGACTCCTGCAATGGGCTTGAATAACCCTGCAATCGCGAATCCGCAGGCTTGCCCACAAATGACAACAACCTATTCTGTAACTGTTACAGACGCTAATGGCTGTGTGAACACTGATCAAATGACGGTAACAGTTTATCCTCCGCTGCAGGTGGTGGCCAGCCCGAATGCATCTATTTGTCCCGGTGGTAACACAGCATTAACAGCTACTGGATCAGGTGGTGACGGCGGACCTTATACCTATGCTTGGAGTCCGGCGGCAGGCTTATCTTCAACTACAGTAGCTAATCCAACTGCTTCGCCTGCAGTAACCACAACTTATGTTGTTACTGTTAGTGATTTATGCGGTTCACCGGTTGCTATAGATTCAGTTGTAGTAACTGTGTTGCCATTGCCTGTAATTAGTGTTACGCCTTCTGTTTCTGAAGGTTGTGCTCCTGTGTGTGTGGATTTCTTAGGAGCTTCAAATCCGGCAGCAGGTTCTGTGGTTTGGGATTTTGGTGACAATACCAATTCTACGAACACTGATCCTCAACATTGTTTCCAGGCAGCAGGTTCTTACAACATTACTTATACTGTTACAGATGTTAACGGATGCGTAAGCACAATTACTTATCCGAACATGATTACGGTGCATCCGAATCCGGTTGCAGGATTTACTGTTACACCACAAGTAACCACAATTCTGAATCCATTAATTACGTTTACTCCAAATTGTATCAACTGTGACACGACAATTTATTACATGGGTGATACACTAGATCAAGTGATAACCAATAACGGAATTCCATTTGCATTTGAATACCAATCTCCCGGAACTTACACTATCGTTCAATATGTTGTTACGGAGCACGGTTGTATCGACAGCACTTCAGATTACGTAATTATTGAACCTGATTATTCGTTCTACGCGCCAAACGCGTTCACACCAAATGCTGATGGAATTAACGATATTTTCTACGTGTATGGCGAAGGAATTCAACAGTCTAATTTTGAACTTTTCATCTTTGACCGTTGGGGCAATCAGATTTTCTACTCTGAAGATATTACCAAAGGTTGGGACGGAACAGTGCGTGGTAACGGAAAAGTTTCTCAGATTGACACCTATGTTTGGAAAGTGAACTTCGTGGATATTAACGGTAATAAACATCGTTACATCGGCCACGTTAATTTGATCCGATAATAAATTGTAAATAGCATTAAAGGGCTTCGTGTGAAGCCCTTTTTTTATCCGATTATGCAGCGTTTGGTTTTAAAGAAGATTACTAGTGTGGTGTTGCTCATGGTGATGAGTACTTTTTTGATTGCGCGCGCTAAAACAGATGCGCTTTTAATAAAGCGCTTTCACCTTGCGGATGTTTATTGGTTTGTGGATGGTTATAGCATTGTGGAAAAAGTTCAGGATGCAGAAGAGTTAAATTACAGACGAACCGATTTCTATTTTCGTTCATCAACAATCGGTTATAGTCTATCAGAAAATTCCATTACGTATGAATTGCAGGATGGTAGTCAATGTGCATTCAATTGGAATATTTCCGGATATGATCGTATCGTCAGTAATTCCGGTGGAGATGTCGTGTTGTCTTCGCGTCCGTTAATTCAACAACTTGAAATTCAAAGGAGCAGTATTTCAACAACAGATTTAATCTATTCAACTTTTTTAGGTGGTTCCGATACGGATGAGCCTGCTTCAATTGTTGCCTGTGCAGATGGATCAGTGATCATTTGCGGACGAACAGCCAGTGTGGATTTTCCGGTTACGGATACAGTAACCTATCGTGGCGGTTATGATTTGTTTGTTGCCAAGATGAGTGCTACTGGTGCACGCTTGTGGGCTTATTATTGGGGAGGCACGGGTTATGATGCCGGTTGGGATGTTGAGGTTCACGATTCACTGGTCGTGGTTATCGGAGCTACCAATAGCAATGATGTCACGATTCCCGGTGCGTTTCAGGATACTTTAGCGGGTAGTTACGACGCGATTATTCTGTTATTGGATACGTCAGGAGTTTTATTGCGTTCTACATTTTTTGGTGGAACAGGAGGAGAGCAGGGATTGGGTGTTGACATCAGTGATAATCTTGATGTGATTATTTGCGGATCTGCTACATCATTGACATTGCCGATGTCATCATTGGGTTTGTACCCGAATAACAACGGTACATTGGATGCATTCATCTGTAGAATGGACGTTAACTTACAACCGCAGTGGTCAACATTTTTCGGTGGAACGGGTGGTGAGGATATTCACGATGTTGTGGTTCTTAATAATCAAGAAATTGCATTTTGCGGAGGATCATTCAGTAATAATTTTCCTACAACACCAAACGCATACCAGCAGGCCAACATGGGTATTCCCGATGTTTATGTAGTGCGAATGGATATGAACGGTGCATTATTGTACTCTACGCTTATCGGCGGAAGTGCTAATGAAGATGCTAACGGAATTGCCGCTGACAGTGCGGGTAATTTGTACCTCACGGGCTTTACTTATAGTCCGCTATTCCCGATTGAAGGCCCTGCGATACAGCCGAGTTACTCGGGTAACGGAGATGCCTTTGTATTCAAGATGAACACTACAGGAAATGTTGTCTGGAGTACTTTTTTGGGAGGAGCATTGATGGACGCTGGAATGGACATTAATATTCAGGGGAAATATGTGTACTTGTCCGGAACCACTGAAAGCCCAACGTTTCCGGTAACTCCGGGCTCATTCAGCGATACACTTACAGGCGGTAATGATGTGTATGTACTCAAGTTAGACACAGCAGGAGCATTAGTATTAGGAACGTTCGTGGGAGGATCCAATACTGAATTTAACGCGGGTTGTACGATTACTGCGGATACCGTTGTATATATAACAGGAACAACGTATAGTTCAAATTTTCCGACTTACCTGGCATGGGATGCGCAATATTCGGGCATCGGCGACGGATTCGTAACCGCGGTTGATATGAGTTGGACTCCGTTTACTTCTGCAGTTCATCCAAGTGAACATTTTGCCGGAATATCGGTTTATCCAAATCCGGTTCACGATGTATTGACTATTGAAAGTGTTGAGGCAGGACGATTAACGGTGTTCGATGCAACCGGCAGAATGTTGTTCGATCAAGAGATGAGCGCCGGTACTATTTATATGAATACAGGAATGTGGCAGCCCGGTATTTATTTAGTGCAAAGCCGCAACGAGCATGGCGTTACACATTCCGTTACAGTAGTGAAATAGATACTACTTGAAGTTTCCGAATTGCAAGGGTAAATCATAATCGTTACCGCGAAGTACATTCATTACGGCTTGCAGATCGTCAATTTTTTTACCGGTCACTCGAATCTGATCGTCCATTTGCTGGGCGGTAACTTTCAGTTTGGAGTCTTTGATGTCTTTCATGATTTTTCGCGCCGCATCTTTGTCAATTCCCTGCTTAATCTTGATGTCTTTACGAATCGTATTGCCCGAAGCTTCTATCGCCTTTCCCTCATCTAAACTCCGCGGATCGAGACTTTGCTTGATCATTCGCATGCGAATAACGTCGATGATGGATTTCAATCGCATTTCATCTTCGGTATGGATATTCAACACCATGTCCTTCTTGTTCAATTCAATGGTTGTTGCACTTCCTTTAAAATCAAAGCGTCCTAAAATTTCTTTGCGTGCTGAATTAATCGCATTGTCCAGAGTTTGCGGATCAAGTTTGGAGGTAATATCGAATGAGGCCATACTAAAAGTGGAATAAATATTTCAAAGTTAATAGTTCCATAGCTGCAATTGCAACTCTGTGGTGTAAAGGATTCCGCAGGTAATCGAAGAATAGTTCATTTGTCGAAGACGAGCAGCGTATGACTCCACTTGGTGTTTATACGAATCGTAAGGTTCACCGGTTTTGTAATCGATAATGACAAGCTCGTTTGTTTTTTTAATGACGAGATCAGGTCGTAAAATGCTGCCGTCTGTACCGATAAGTTCTACTTCCGGGAGACAAGTTCCTCTTTCGAGGATGGATTTAAAATCAGTCATTGCGAAAATTTCATTCAACCGATTTTTCAATTCCTGCTGCATCTCGGAATTCATTTTACCCAGATGAATGGCTTTACGTAAAGCAGCATCAACATCATTCAACAACAACGATTGTTCCAGTAAATAATGCAACAGCTTACCCATTCGGCGCGGTTGTGTATTATCGTCCCACTCTTCGACGCTTCGAGAATAGATTCTAAGCCGGTGTTCCCAATTGTCGGCTTTATTGTACGATTGAACGTGACTGGCAATCGATTTTTCCTGATCGTGTGATGGAGCAATAGGCGTACCGTAAGTTGAAATCCCTTTTTCCGAAGTAATAGCCAGATTCGTTA
>CALJIF010000023.1 GCA_937974275.1 uncultured Flavobacteriales bacterium | reverse complement strand
TACCGAGTTGGAGACATTTCTCGCGTTCGCCTTTTGCAGAATGGGCGGTTACAGCAACAATCGGGGTGTTAATGTTCAAGCGTTCGCGGATATAGGCTGTTGCTGCATAGCCGTCTACCTCCGGCATCTGTAAGTCCATGAGAATAATATCGTAACGGTTGTTCTTCAAACGTTCAATGGCATCTTTACCGTTATGCGACACTTGTACTTCAAAACCAAAATCGGAAATCAGTCTAAATGCCAATTGCCTGTTTAGCTCGTGGTCTTCCACAAGCAGTATTTTGGTAGTTGAATTTTGTATCTGAAGAGGCAACAACTCCGGCACAGTTGTTACACTGTCTGGCTTTAGGCGTTGCGCAGGAATAATGATCTGAAATGTTGTACCCAGGCCCGGTGCGCTTTTCACATTTACAACACCTCCTTGCAGTTCAACTAAATCTTTAACGATAGTTAAACCCAACCCGGTGCCTGCATATTTACGATTGGCTTCACCCGAAACTTGTTTGAACGGTTCGAAAATGTTTTCCAATTGATCCTCCGGAATTCCGATTCCCGAATCTTCAATGGTGTAACGCAGATAAATCACCTCATCAGTTTCACTTTCAATATTGCAGTACACATTTACATATCCTTGTTCGGTAAACTTCAACGCATTACCAACAACATTCATCAATATTTGATTGAGGCGATGATCATCACCCAAAACATAATCGGGAACGTCCTTACCGCACATCCATTTAAATACTACTTTCCCGTCAGCAACACGATGTAACAATAAGTCATGAACCCGCTTTAACACATCACGTACACGGTAAGGACGTACCTCAAACTCCAGTTTTCCGGCTTCAATTTTGGCAAGATCAAGTAAATCGTTAATCATGTGAATTAAGGACTCTCCGGCGGTTTGAATTGCTTTCACATACGAACGATGTTCTCCTTCGGGTATCGAACGCATAAGTAATTCCGCAAATCCGATAATTGAATTCATCGGTGTGCGCAACTCGTGACTAATATTCGCCACGAAACGATCTTTCGTCACCAATGCATCTTCTGCAGTTTTCCGCGACTGAATCAACTGCTGTTCCATATGGTAACGTTCGGTTATGTTTACATTACTGCATAAAACAAATGGTTGATTTTTCGGATCACGAAGCAGAATATTATTGTACATCCAAACTGTTGAAGTGCCGTTACGATGCACCAAACGCAACAGTCCTTGCGCCTGCCCCGTTTCGACTATCTTTTTCAAATACACATCAAATTCCGAACGCACGTGCTCATGAATAAGATAGGTGATAGAACGTCCGATTAATTCTTCAGGTTCATAACCGAGATCATGCGCGCCGACAGGATTAATACTCATGATCAACCCGTTC
Organism: uncultured Flavobacteriales bacterium; assembly: GCA_937974275.1. Taxonomy (GTDB): domain Bacteria; phylum Bacteroidota; class Bacteroidia; order Palsa-965; family Palsa-965. The sequence continues at coordinate 12,538 of CALJIF010000023.1, read as the reverse complement.
ATGTCGTGCATACAGATCATGTGCTGCGCGTGTTCGAAAAGGCTTCTGTATTGCGCTTCAGCGAGACGAACTTCCTGCTCGATAAGTCGACGCTCCGTTACATCCTGTATAGTACCTATCAAAATTTGTTCTCCATCAGAAAGTGCGTCCACACGTGCGGTATGGATAACATACTTTACATTATTCGCCGAATGCAATCGGTGATCAAATTCAAAAAAAGCCCCCGGTGCAACTATACGCGACAACTGTTCCTGAAACTGCTCTCGATCCGGATCATCCATACACTCCAGCAAACGCGTTAACTTCAAACGTTCGGTTTTATTAATCTCGAGTAATTCATACAGTTCATCGGAGGCATCAATAAATTCCGAATCGAATGTCATGGTCCAGCTTCCGATTTTTGCCTGACGCTGTGCTTGATTAAGCAAATCTTTACTCCGTACCAACTCTTGTTCGGTACGTTTAATTTCCGACACATCTTCCTGAATGGCAATGTACCGCACGAGTCGACCATTATCATCATACAAAGGCGTGACGTTCATTTGTATCCAAACAGGAGCACCGGACTTTGTAAAATTCAGTAGCACCTCGCGAAACGGTAACCCGGATTTTTTTTTCTCTGCTAATCGATGTAATACATCCGGATCTGTTTTAGGCCCACGCAATATTGCAATTGGTAGAGAGAGTACCTCATCGCCCGTATAACCAAATATATCCGTGAATCCGGAGTTTACCCATTCAATGCGATCGTCAGCATCAGTAATTACCACAGCAGCATTTGATCGCGCTGCAACCATGGACAACAATTGTTCCTGCGTCAATTTTTCCTGCAGCGTAGAATAAGATGCACTTAAGGCCTTATTTTCCTGTGCAACTTTTTCGGAGAACTCTTCCAGCTGTCCTTGATAATAGCGGGTGTTAAAGGACAAGGCAAGAATTAGAGACCCGCCCAGAAACAAACGAAATGTGAAAACCAGCGGGTCAATAATCGGATCCTGAATCAGGTAACAAACGATAATAGACGCCAGCAAAGCCGTCGCGAGATAAATCATTTGCTGTTGAAACGTTCTGAAATACAAGCTGCAGATCACATACATGCCTACAAGTGTTAAAGCTGTATCTAAGTTCAGACGACTATGATAAACCAGAAACAATCCAAAACCATACAGCATGAAAATAGCGCCGTACGCCAGGTAGCGATTCGCTTTTTTAGTTGAACGCAGAAAAACGGAATAACCAAATGCAACGACTCCGTACAGCCCAACGATAATGCGGATGAATGCCTCTGCATCTCCACGCAGATAAGCCCCATTTACAAATCCGCCCGACAATACACCTAAGCCGAGCGTAATAAATAAGACACGTTCAGAAAAGTAGTAGCGATTAAAAATGCGGTGGAGAGCAGACATATTGTGCTCATGAAGTTAGCAAGAAATTACAAGTGCCGGCTATAAAAGAGAACGGCGACCCTTTGGAAAGTCGCCGTTCTTATTTGAAGGTGCAAATTGCATAACCCCTACACTTTAGTTTGCACCTTCGTTCCCTTATCACCTATTTTAGTCTCAATGAGAATGTAATACATCTCAGCAATTTTTTGCGAACTGTATGCTTCGAAGTTGAAGTCCTTATAGACAGGATGTTGCTCGCGGATCAGCTGAATTTGCATCTCACGCTTTTGCAGTTCCAATTCCCTTCTGTACGGCTCTTGTTCCATTGTTGCATACCATTGATGATACAAAGATGGTGCAACATTTCGCCTCTTTTTGAAAATTCCGATACGATGAAAAGTGCCCCCGACGAATGGTCTGAATGTGGGGATTAGCGGGAATTACAACAGCTTCAGACGGCGGTGCAAATCTTCCTTGTGCGATCGGGAAACGGGAATTGATTTACCGTTGATGGTAACCGCACTTTCTTCAATCTCAGCTATTTTATCTAAACGAACGATAAAAGAGCGGTGAATCCGCAGGAAGTCACGTGATGGCAACTTGGCTTCAATGGCTTTCATCGTTGATAAAAGCGTATGGCGACCGTCTTTGGTGTATATGTTAACGTAATCTGCGAGTGCCTCTACATACAGTATATCTTTCGCCTCTAAACGTAATAAACGAGCACCTTCTTTTTTGATGAACAGGTGTTCGCTTTCCCCTTCCTTGCCTACTTCCATGGACTCGTGAATACTTTGTGCTTTGGTTGCGGCTTTCAGGAATCGAGGATATTCTACGGGTTTCAAAACGAAATCCGTAACGTCATAATCAAAGGCATCTGCGGCGTATTCTTTCTTACCCGTAATCAGAACAATTTGCGGGATATCCTTGAATGTTTTAATAAAATCCAATCCGGACATATCCGGCATTTCAACGTCCAGGAAAATCAGATCAGTGGGCTGATCGTGCAAAACAGATAACGCTTCTTGCACATTACTGCACGACTTAGCCAAATGAAGAAAAGGAGTCTTTTCAACACAGTGCTCGATCGTACGTCTTGCGATCGGGTCATCATCAACAATTATGCAGCGTAAAACGTTCATGGGTGTACTAATATCGCATTTTTTTTCGATTTAGCAAGAAGAAAGATAGCTTTCCACAAATCGGTATAGATGAAAATCGCCCTGCTGCCGGGCTGCGTTAACTTGATTTAACAATAACTTACGGTCAACCTTTCGCATTAGATCTTCCTGTATTAAACGATAAGCCTTATCGGCATAAAGCAATACGGTACGCGAATCATCACGGGCTTCCTGCATCATGAGTTCCACTGCTGCTATAAGTTCCGTTGTGCCTTCATTTTTAATTCCCACGGTTTTTACAATTTGCGGCAACGTTGTGGTAACGTTACGATGCGACACCATGCCGTGAAGATTTTTCAAAAACGTATTCGCTCCGGGACGATCCGATTTATTCACAACAAAAACATCCGCAATTTCCATCACACCTGATTTGATCGCTTGTACTTCATCTCCCGCTTCAGGCACCAGCACCAAAATTGTCACGTCCGCAAGCCCTGCAATTTCCACTTCCGATTGACCCACACCCACTGTTTCAAGAATCACTGCATCGAATCCGGAAGTTCGCATCACATCACTAACTTCAATAGCTTTCGCTGATAAACCACCCAAAGAGCCACGTGTAGCCAGCGAACGAATAAATACATTCGGATTATTAAAATGCTCTGACATTCGCAAACGATCGCCCAGCAAGGAACCGAAATTGAAAGGAGAAGTCGGATCAACGGCAATAACTCCGACTCGTTTTCCCGCTGCAGTTAAGGCCGTAATGTAATTATTGATGACCGTACTTTTCCCCGCACCGGGAGGGCCGGTAACACCTATTATCGGACAGGCGTTAGAAAAGTTTAATGCGCCCAGCAGCTGTTTGTGTCCCGGGAGTTCATTTTCTACAACCGTAATAGCACGGGCCAGCGAACGGTGATCACCGGACGCCATTCCCTTCAACAACGACTGTATATCGGACATGCCGCAAAGTTAACTAACATTGGCGTTCTACCTTGCTCATGCATACCGAACTTTCCGATAACTTTACAGCGCATGGCCGGTACGCTGCTTTCTGTTGTCATCATTACGTTCAACGAACAACGTAACATCGAACGTTGCCTGAAATCTGTTCAGTCAGTGGCCGATGAAATCATCGTGTTGGATTCATTCTCAACGGACAACACTGAAGCTATCTGCAAACAATACCGTGTTACGTTTATTCAGCACGCGTTCGACGGACATATCCAACAGAAGAATCGTGCACTAACATTTGCAAAACATCCGCTGATTCTCTCTTTAGATGCGGATGAAGCTCCTGATGAAACTCTACTTCAAGCAATTCGGGAAGTAAAAAAAAATACGACTGCATCAGGTTATACGATGAATCGTTTAACGAACTATTGCGGCCAATGGATTAAACATTGCGGCTGGTATCCGGACACTAAATTGCGATTATGGCAATCCGGCAGCGGAGCATGGGGCGGTGTGAATCCTCACGATAAATTTGAATTACATCATGGAGACAAGAGTGTTGTCCATTTACCGGGTAACATTTTGCACTACAGTTATTACACTGTGGAGGAACATTATCGTCAGGCAGATAAATTTTCAGGAATAGCCGCACAGGCATTGTTTGCCAAGGGAAAAAAGTCTTCGCTATTGCTTGCTGTATTTAAGTCGGGAGTTAAGTTCATTCGCAACTATATTGTTCATGCCGGCTTTTTGGATGGCTATAACGGCTGGGTGATATGTAAAATTACTGCATGGGAAACCTGGTTGAAATACAAAAAATTGTGGGTGCTTAACAAGGATGCGAAATGATTACGGCACTTCGAAATAGCATGAGTAATGTACGTATGTGGTGGATCATATTTCTGCTGGCTGCTGTTATCGTAACTGTACATCGACTGCTGTTTGTGGATTTTGCGTTCAACAATTTTGAAATATTCCGTTATTCATTCTTCAATTTAAATCGCGGTGCTGACTTGTATGCGGAATATCCCGACTTATACTACGACCTTTACAAATACAGTCCGACGTTTGCCGCGCTAATGGCTCCGTTTTACTGGATGCCTTCCTACATCGGTATATTTTTCTGGAGCTTGTTGAATACGCTGTTCCCTGTGTGGGCCATCAGCAAATTGAAACTTTCCGATAAATCTAAGGGTATTGTCCTGTTGCTCATTCTTGTTGAAACAATTACCTCCATTCAGAATTCTCAAAGTAATGGCTTGATGGCGGGTTTGATGATCGGTGCATTTCATTTCATGGATACCGGAAAACCGGGACGTGCCGCTTTGTTGTTATGCCTCGGATTTCACGTAAAGCTATTTGCTGCTGTAGCCGGCATCTTATTTGTTTGTTACGACAAGAAACTTCGCTTCATCGCGCTATGTGCATTTTGGTTTATTGCACTTGCAGCGTTGCCACTGCTGTTTACTAACCTCGACACGTTGTTCTTACAGTATCAAAACTGGTGGACGTTAATAAAAACAGATCCATCGCACGAACTGAATTTTTCCATCATGACTTTTGCTGAACGTGCTTTAGGCATTCATGCAAGCGATGCCTATTACATTCTTCCGGGCATGATACTTTTATTATTACCTGCTATACGTATCGCTTATCACGCGAGCTACAACTATCGCCTGTTGTGGATGGCATCCATCCTCTTGTGGGTTGTGATTTTCAATCATAAAGCGGAGTCTCCAACGTTCATCATAGCGATGTGCGGGGCAGCATTATGGTTCGTCATCTCTGATTGGAACAAATGGACAATAGCACTACTAATTTTTGTTGTGCTGCTTACCGGACTCTCCGCGTCGGATCTATTCCCGTCATTCATTCGCAATGAGTACATCAAGCCTTATGCGCTGAAAGTACTGCCGTGTATTATTGTGTGGATTGTCGCAACAATTCAATTGATTAGTGCTAATTCGCGTGGTGTGCTTTGGTTGAGAAGTGAGCACTCCTCGGCTCTGCGAACAGGTACAAAATTGTGAACAACATATAAAACATGATCCCTTGATTTGTCTCGAGTGTATCATCGGTAAAAAATGAAACGATGAGCACCGTAAAGAAAGCGATGTATCCAAACGTCCATCGTTTTAACCAAAAGGCAGGCAGAAGCAACATCGCTGTAAATAGCAGCAACCCGATCAAACCCAATGTTACCGCAACAGAAACAAACTGATTATGTGCGTGCATCCAACGATATTCTTCTGTAAGCTCTGAACCGGTGCGTGCATAATAGGCCATGTACGATTTTGTCTGGCCGGCTGTACCAACTCCAAAAACCATGTTCTCGCTCCATGTTATATATGCGGTATTTAAAAACGCAAGGCGCATGCCCACTGAATTGCCACTGGGATTGCCACCAATAGAAAAATGATACACTTCCCAGAGTACCTGGTATAATCGTCGCTCAAAAATATTTCGCGAAGCATCCCGGTAATTCGTTTGTCCATTCTGGATAGCGATTATATCCGCATCGGTTAATTGCATTAAACCTTCCTCGTCCTTCCGTAAACCCTTTGAGGTCATGTATCGAAGCAACGTTACTTCAATTGCATGACCCTTCGCATCACGATCTTTTAATTGCTTTCCCGTTCTCGCCGTCCAAACAGAATCCAACTCCTCCCAGCAAACATACTCATACACCAAATTGCCGTTCTCCGACATAGCGTACAGATTATTGAAAGTATAGTCATTCCCCAAGCGCGTTACTTGTCCATATTGCTTTCTGTAATCGAATTTTTCATCCGGAACAATTTCCTGCCACGTTGCATAAATTTTAATACTCCCCAATACTATTAATCCAACGATAAACAGTAGCGGAACGAAACCAATCCATTTTCGCTTCGCGCGAAAAATAAACACCATCAAAATCACTGCACAACCTGAAAATAAGACAACGATCCCCGTTAACGATCGCATTTGCACAAAGAAAAACGAATACCAGGCTGCAATCACAACAAATGACATGATTGCAATCCAATTGCGTTTGATCATTGCCCATCGAGCTACTATAAATACGGACAATGCGCCCATCAATGACAAACGAATCAGAGATACAAATCGCGAAGCTTCGCGTAAATCGTCTTCGTCACCGACACGATAATCGAACGATTTATAATACGTAATAATTGAACTTATCAATGTGGCTAATACAAAAGTACCTAAAGTCCATACCACGAACTTGTATCTCATCGGTTTAATCGTTCCATAAACCAGCGGGAAGATCAATAGCGGAAGTTTGATGCGCACATCGCGCCAGGCGTCTTTAGTATCTGGTGACCAGAACACGCCAATAACATGTAGCAAGAAAAATGCGAAGATCAGCCACAACGATTTATTCGACTTCAGACGATTCCATTTGTCCGCAAACTCCCCTTCCCAAAGCCAGTTAATTCCACAAACAAAACCGGCCAAGCCCAAGAAAAATTTGGACAACGGCAAGCCTGCTGCGATTAGCAACAAGGATAAAACATAAAAACCTTCGCGGTATGGTGCCGGTAAACGATACATGGTGTGCCGATACAAGTATAACAATCAGCAATTAACTTTCGCTGCAACGTTTACTTCTTTATTGTATTGTGTAGGTCGCATAAAATTTTAGCGGCGTTCCAAATCGGCTCGCTGCTTAGGTTTCGGAGCATCCACAACTGTAGTCAGAATAGCATTGTATCGGGACAACTCGGACAGCAACGTGATTCCTGCCTGCACCTCTCGATCCGTGGTAAATCCATTCGCCAAACGCCCGGTACGGAAATAATATCGTCCTGAAATTTCTTGTTCCAGCAAGGCTTTGATTTCTGCCTTGTATTGAATGTAGTCATCACTTTTTTCGTCCTGCACTTTTTTATCTAATGCTGCGAATTCATTTGCTCCTGCTGCAAAAGTGCCTGACTGTTCCGCATTCTCTTTAAATGATTTCAAGTGTCGTTCTTCGGGAGTGATGTATTGCACGTTCTGACTTTTCGCGAACTGAACAAAATCATTGTATTCAGCATCGGTCAATCGGAACTGATCTGCCGGCGCAATGGTCGGATGTTGTTTCACATATTGACTCGCGAATTTGAAGATGACACCGCTTTGCTCTAAAGTATCCGTTAGCGTGCTGTACTTCGGGTGATCCAGTTCCATGTCCGGAATGATACCAAGTCCGTCCCAAACCACGCGACCATTGCGGGTTTTGAATGGTGTAATCAACGAATCATTCATGCGCTTTACAGTCCCATCCGGATTACGATGAGCATAATCCAGCGACTGCACACAACGACCGCTCGGAATATAATACTTCGCAATAGTGACTTTAAACAATGACCCATATACTAACGGCACTGTATTTTGCACTAAACCTTTTCCGAACGAACGTTGCCCGATAATTACAGCGCGATCCAAATCCTGCAATGCGCCTGAAACAATTTCAGATGCGGATGCAGAACCGGAATTCACTAAAACAACCAATGGCATTTTTGTGTCTAATGGCGCATGTTCCGAACGGAATTGTTTGTCCCATTCACGCACGCGTCCGCGCATGGTGGTCACCAATTGCCCGCGTTCAACAAATATCCCAACGATGTTAACAGCTTCAGTCAATAAACCACCAGGATTATCGCGCAAGTCGAGCATAATGGAAGTTGCACCATCCTGTTTTAATTGTGCTGCAGCTGCGCGAACTTCATTGGCCGCATCTTTCATGAAATTATCAAGACGTATGTAGCCCACCTTATTCGCCAGCATAGTGCTGTGAGAAACGTTCTTCTCCTTTACTTCCTGACGTGTAATTACAAATTCTGTTCCTGAAGGCTGACCATCTCGTTCAACTTTAATTTTTACCGATGAACCTGCAGTGCCTTTCATCATTTTCCCTACTTGTTCAATTGTCATTCCTGCAATAACGGTTCCGTTGACCTCTTTCAAAATATCGCCTACTTTCACGCCGGATTTTTCTGCGGGAAATCCTTCGAATAATTCCGCAACGACAATCTTGCCGTCAATCATTCTCGCCCGTAATCCAATGCCGCTGTATTGTCCTGTTAGCTGAATTTTGTAATCCTCGACTGCCTCTTCGGGAATATACACCGTGTATGGATCAAGCGAAGCCAGCATTGCATCAATACCGGTCTTCATTAATTCTCCGGGCTTGGGTTCATCAACGTACAGCTTGTTCAGTTCTTTATAAACACTTCCGAAGATTTCCAGATTCTTTGATATGTCAAACAAACGATCATTGCGATCTGCAGCTGCGCCGATAAATATTCCGACCACTAAAAACGAAACCGGAATGATACTTCCCAATACAATGCGCTTCATAGTTTGCATACTTTAAATATTACGGTACCGGATCATAACCACTACCACCTAACGGATGGCAACGACCCATACGCTTCATGGTTAACCAACTTCCTTTCAAAGCTCCATATTTCTTAACTGCCTCTATACCATATTGAGAGCAGGTTGGTGTAAAACGACACGATGGAGCTAAATACGGAGAAATTGCCCCCTGATAAAATCGTATCAAACCCAGCACTATCGCGGCAAAAAACCGTGATAAGAAATTACGTTTTGGAGTTTGTTCGCTCAACACCTGAAAATTGATTGATCAGCTTTTGTAAAGTTAGAACAATTTTAGCCGATGTTTCTTGCTGCGTCAGTTCTTCCTTGTGTGTGTATATAAAGATGAGGTGCGCTGTTTGCTGATGTTGTTCTAAATAATCAATAAGGGGTTGTTTGTTCAAGCGATACGCCTCACGCAAAAGTCTCTTAATACGATTACGTTGTGATGATTTTTTAAATAATCGTTTCGGAACGACAAAAGCAACTTGAGCTGCATGTATGTCTGTTACAGGAGCTACTTCAAACAAAACGCGGCAAGGGAAACTGAACACAAATTGTTTAGAGGCCGCAAGACGCGAGAAAACAGCCTTGCCGGAAAGTCGCTCCGATTTACGGAACTTATTCACTTTACTTCTTGTTGACTTGTTTGATGTATTCTTCCAACGCCATTGTCATGGATGGAGTTCCCGGCTTGGGCGCATGAATATCTAAACGCAAACCGGCTTCTTCCGCAGCCTTAGCAGTTGTCGGACCAAATGCCGCAATGCGCGTTTTATTCTGTTTAAACTTCGGGAAGTTCTTAAACAATGAAGTAATCCCTGAAGGACTGAAGAATACCAGGATATCGTAATATACGTCCGCAAGATCACTCAAATCGCTGCATACCGTACGGAACAATACTGCCTTGGAATAATTGATGCTGTGCTTATCAAGAATTTCCGGAATTTCTTCTTTATGCACATCAGTACATGGGTAAAGAAATTTCTCGTCTTTGTGCTTCTTGATGATATCCAGCAAATCGGCAAATGTGGCTTTACCATGAAATATTTTACGCTTTCTGTACTGAACGTATTTCTGCAAATAATATGCAGTTGATTCTGAAATACAGAAATACTTCAGATCATCGGGAACAGTGTGACGCACCTCTTGGCAAATACGGAAAAAGTGATCCACAGCATTACGACTTGTCAAAATAACGGCAGTATGCTCAGCAATATTCACGCGTTGCTGACGGAACTCCTGAGCAGGAACACCTTCCACATGAATAAACTCTCGGAAGTCAATTTTAAGATTGAACTTCTTGGCCAAATCCGCATACGGATTCTTATCAGTCTCCGGCTTAGGCTGGGTGACCAATATACTCTTTACTTTCAAGTCCGGGGTCTTTGCGGTAGCCACGATCGCTTAGAGTTTGGGTGAGTAGTTAAAAGTTGCCAATGAATAGCTTCATTAAAACGACGAAAGGTATTATTTCGAGGGTGCAAAGGTATATAAATAAGTAATACAAGGAAACACCCGGAGCAGATAAGACCACCATTGTAGATCTTAAAACTCTATATATCAGAAACATAGCCCAAAAGGTTAACCCTGCGTAAATGAGCCATTCTTCAGGAATTTGATGAGAAAAAGCTAAAAGGAGGGTAATTGGGAATAAAACGATACCCAACACCTTATTACTCAGCAGAATCGCATAAATGTACTCGTTGGCTTGCTCCTTCCACCCGAATATGGAGCCAATAACACGAGTAGAAATCAACTTGATCACATAAATTGCGACAAGCAGCCCCGCGATTTGCAGGAACACTGCTATGCTGATATTTCTGATGTAGTTATACGAAAGTGCGACGAACAGTGTCGCATTTAAAAGATAGTTAATCAACAGAAAAAGCGCAGGACGCCCAAGCAACATGGATTCTTCGCGGTACAACAAGCCCAAGGATGCAATCCGGAAAAACCCGCCCAACAAGCGATTCATGCGCCTGCCATCAAACACGCGCAGAATAACCAACAAGGTGAACGACACAAACAGCGCAGCCGGAATATACCAAAATTCGGTATGATCCGGCAAAAGTTGCGGATGAAAGCCCGTATTACCCGGTGTTAACCACGGTGATGCGGTATCATTCATACCAAAAAAGATTAATGCTTGGTGTTAAACGCGAATGAACGAGAAATAGAGAAGCCTAATTTGTAGCCGCCCTTTAACCAATTATCCTGTGTGCCCGGGAGGAAATTATTTTCCATGATACCCGCGGAATTCGTCAGGTTAATGTTAAAGATGTGACCGCCTGTTTCCATTTCAATACCAATACCGATAGGATCGTAGAAAGCATCAGTACCGCGACGGAATTTGCTACCGATGTAAAAATAATCACCGGTAATACTCACACGCTTTGTAAGCTTCACGCGAGCTGCTACGCCACAAGCGAAAAATCCGTTCGCATCGAAATCGCCATTTGTATTCATCGGGCCTTTAACAAAGTTGCGATGAACGTACGTCGGTAATACCTCAAATGAAACAACACCTTGTTTGCGGGCTACAATCAATTGCGTCACGTAGTTGAAACGATGTGAAGTTTTTGTAGAGAACTCATTTAAATCAACACCGGCATAAAACTGGTCTTTGCGCTGAGGAATAAAGCCCATGGTAGAATACAAGGCGATGCTCACCGGTTGTTTGTTATTTGTCGTTTGAGTCATGAAGCGCCATTTGAAATTGGCATCAAGTAGCTCGAACTGTTTGCTGCGCCCGATTCCTATAGACAATTTCTCAGACAAACCGTAATCGAACGAAAAGCGGATGTCTCGGGAATCATCAAAACCCCAGAGTGTATGTCCGCCTCCATTGCTGGAAACACCCATATTCCCGAAACGGTGAATGATGCGGAAATCTAACGTCTTATGTTTAGTCGTTTCTGTGGTTTGTGCATTAATTACTTTGAAGGTCTTAAACGTGGCCAGCGCGTAATCTTTCTTGGCGTCTGCCTTTTCCAGAGAATCCAGATAAGCCTGCATATCATCCTGCGCAAATGCGGATGAACAAATTAATAGAGTGGCGAACAGTAAAAACTTTTTCATATGCGTTTTGTAAGGGGCAAAAAAAACCGGTAGTCTTTCGAGCTACCGGCTGTGAAGTTATTACTTTTTCCCGGGTTGCACCATTACGGTGTGTACGGTGACTTCAATATTCTCTGCAATTTTTGCACCTACTGCTTCAGGCACTTTGATTTCGTGATCTTTTAATGCAATGTTGAATTTCAAATCAACTGTAATCACGCCACCTTTAATAGTGATTGTGGCAGGTAACGTGCGTGGCTTCGTAACGCCGTGCACTTCAAGATTACCCGTGATCGTCACGTTGTGTGTACCATCTTTAGTGTAATCTACTTTTTCGTTGATTTTACCTTTGAAAGTTGACTTCGGATACTTGTCACTTTCCATATAGTTTTCATTAAAGTGCTCCTGCATCAAACCATTCGGGAAAATGAATCCTTTGATCATTACCTGAGCAATAACGTCGTTGGTTTTGGTGTTCAACAACATGGTTCCGGTTGTATCCACGGCACTGATGTCTTCCAATGCAGTGTGTGAGTAAAAGGATACTTTACATGTTTTGTCTTTGTACATCTGTGCTTGTACCAGGCCTGTTGTTGCAATTACAAGAACTGCCAATGCGATGATTTTTTTCATGTTTTTCGTTTG
>CALJIF010000022.1 GCA_937974275.1 uncultured Flavobacteriales bacterium | reverse complement strand
ATTTCTCATTCGCATGCTTCGTAAAGCCGGAGCAGAAGTGAAAGTGGTGATGACGCCCGGCGCTAAGCAATTTGTTACGCCATTAACGTTGGGTACGTTATCCGGAAACCCGGTGTGGAGCGAGTTCGAAAACGGAACGGAAGGTGTTTGGAACAACCATGTGGAGCTGGCGTTGTGGGCGGATATGATGGTTATTGCTCCGCTTACTGCGCATACCTTATCCAAGTTAGCTTCGGGTCGCAGCGATAACTTATTGATGGCGGTGTATCTATCGGCCAAATGTCCCGTAGTCGTTGCTCCGGCGATGGATTTGGACATGTACAATCATGAAACTACACAACAGAATCTTCGCGCAATTCAGGCACACGGTGTTCAGGTAATTCCCGCACGTTATGGTGAATTGGCCAGCGGTTTGGTAGGCGAGGGCAGAATGGAAGAACCGGAATTGATCTTTGAATTTATCCGGGCATCTTTTTTGCGAAGTAATCGTCTTGCAGGAAAGCACATTGTGGTAACAGCAGGACCAACATACGAAGCTATTGACGCTGTTCGTTTCATCGGAAATTATTCATCCGGTAAAATGGGCGTTGAGGTTGCTAATGCATTGGCGCGTCAAGGTGCGCAAGTGACGCTGGTTGCAGGTCCGATGAATACATTCGGTTTACAAGCCGGAGTACAACGTGTGAATGTGCGCAGCGCTGAAGAAATGCTGAAAGTTGTAGAGCAGCATTGGCCTACTGCTGACGCAGGAATATTTGCTGCCGCTGTTGCCGATTTTCGCCCCAAACAACAACATTCGGGCAAGATCAAAAAAGAAGCCGGAGGGTTGCAACACATCGAATTAGAAGAAACTCCGGACATTCTCGCATTTGCAGGTGCGCATAAGAAAAAGGGACAAGTGCTGATTGGTTTTGCGTTGGAAACAGCTAACGAAGAGCAAAACGCGTTGTCCAAATTACAGCGTAAAAATCTGGACGCTATCGTGTTGAATTCCTTGCGCGATGCTGGTGCAGGATTTGGAACCGACACCAATAAAATATCGATTCTCGGTAAAGACGGGAATTCCACTAAATTTGAACTGAAGCCAAAGCGTGAAGTAGCTGAAGATATTTCCGATTATCTGGTGCAATTATTATCACATGATTAAGAGATTATTTTTCATTGTTGTTATCGTCCTTGCTAATACTGTCGCAGGATACACGCAAGAGTTAAACTGTCAGGTGCAGGTAGTTGCGCCACAAATTCAAGGAACCATCGAGCGTCGTATTTTCGATAATTTGCAAAAAGCAATTTTCGAATTTGTCAATAATACCAAATGGACAACCGATGTCTTCGCTCCTGAAGAACGCATCAGTTGTTCTATGTTCATTAACATTACCGATAAGCTCTCCAACGACGAATACAAAGCCACCATTCAGATTCAGTCTACACGTACTTGTTATAAAAGTTCGTTCAATTCGGTGATGATTAATTTTAACGATCCGGATTTTCAGTTCAAGTATGTAGAATTTCAACCGCTCGATTTTACCATTAACCAACACATGACCAATTTAACCAGCACACTGGCGTATTGGTGTTATGTGATTTTGGCTATGGATTATGATTCATTTTCATTGAATGGCGGAACACCTTATTGGCAGAAGGCTCAGACCATTGTAGCGAATGCACAAAACGCTCCGGAAAAGGGCTGGAAGTCGTTCGAAAGCACCAAGAATCGTTATTGGTTGGTGGAAAATTATTTACAGCCTTTGTATGCACCATTGCGTACTTGTAATTATAAATATCATCGCTTAGGATTTGATTTAATGTATGCCGATGTAATGGGCGGACGTGCGGCTGTTTTGGAAGCCTTGATGGAATTAGAAAAAGTCCACAATCAGCGTCCTTTATCTTTTCCGATGCAGTTTTTCTTCAATGCCAAAGCCGATGAAGTGGTGAAACTCTTTTCCGGCGGACTTCCCGAAGAGAAAAGCAAAGTGGTGCAGCTGTGCCAGAAAATTGACCCGGGCAACGGCGTGCGTTATCAGCGAATTACGCAACAACAGTAAACGTATTCTTGCTTTTTGTACCTTCATGATCTATTCTTTCGATCATGAAAAACATCATTACTTTAATTATCGCTTCCGCTATTTCTGTAGCGGCATCTGCCGATCCGAATTACTTTAAAGGAACCTGGGAAGAAACCTTAAAAAAGGCCAAGGCAGAAAATAAATACATCATGTTGGACTGCTATACCGATTGGTGTTATTGGTGCAAGGTGATGGATAAAAACACCTTCCCGGATGATAAAGTGAGTAAAGAGCTCAATACGAATTTCATCAGTGCGAAACGTGAAATGGAAAAAGATCCGGAAGGCGTGGTGCTGGCGATGAAATATCATGTGAATGCATTTCCCACATTTTTATTTTTCTCTCCGGAAGGCCAATTGGTGTACATTTCAGCCGGTTATTCGCCTGCAGCCGAATTTTTGAATGTGCTGGAAGCCGTTCGTAAACCCGAGAATCAGCAAACGTTTCCCGGCCTTTCTTTGGATTTAAATCCGGGCTATCCCGATTTTTATAAGAACTCTTTTGGACCCGGGAAGTCGCGTAAATATCCGGAAGAAAATACGGTAACTGCATTTTTGGACAATACCAAAGACTTGTACTCAGAAGTGGCGTGGAGCGTAATGTGGCGCTTTAACCTAAGCGAAAAGTACAACAATTGGGTTATGGACAATGCCGCACGACTGCGCACGCTGTATGGCAAGGAGCAGGTAGATGATAAAATTGTGGGCATTCTTTCCGGTAAAGTAAAGGCTGCTGCTGAAAATAAAGACGACAATGCATTTAAAGCAACAATCAAAACCTTGTACACGTATTTACCTGCAGTTGCTGCGGCGTATGAAGTAGGTTTCACGTTCGAATATTATACGTCAACCGCGCAATGGAATCAGTTAACCAAGTTTACACAGAGCGTTATTGATACGGGCGGATATGCGAAGCAAGCGGGATTAATCAATGAAATTTCCTGGACCATGTACGAGAGTTGTTCCGATAAAGCCGAGTTAACGAAGGCTGCGGGTTGGATGAAAGAAGTAACAAAAGCGGAGCCGAATTACATGTATCTGGATACCTATGCCAGCTTGTTATATGCCACGGATCAGTTTGCGGAAGCGGAAAAAGTCGCACTCCAGGCTATTGATGAAGGCAAGAAAACCAAAGAAAATGTGGCTGCCACGGAAGATTTGTTGCAGAACATTCGATCGAAAATGAAGAAATAACCAATTGTAAAACAAAATCGTCCGATTATCGGGAAGTACATTAATTTAGCCTCGATTTTAAAAACTGGTACGATTTTCGTTTTACGACTAGAAACAATTTTAACAGACCATGAATACATCTACCCGAATGAAACCGCAACGTTTGCTCCTGTTGGGAGTAATGGCATTAAGCCTTGCACTGGGCATTGCGTCTTGTAAAGTAGGGCACGTCAATATGCAGGTATTGCGTCCGGCAGATATTATGTTGCCACAACATTTCCAGAAATTTGTGTTGGCCGATCGTACGCGCCCTGCTAAAGGCGAAGGACAGCAAGCGATTAACATTCTGGAAGGAATTTTAACCGGAGAAGGTGTTTTCCAGGATAAGTGGGCTTCCGAAGATTGTTTGGAAGGTTTGCGTCAAGTGTTAACACAAACTCCGCGTTATACCGTAACGGTTGCCGCATTGGACACCGCCATTAAAGGAACAGGTCGTCGTCAGGCCATGCCACCATTGGACTGGAACACTGTAGGCAAGTTGGTGGGTAAGGACACTACAACTGCTCTTATTGTGTTGGAAGCGTTCGACTCTAATACCAATTTGTTTAACGAAGTGGTGATGACTACACAGTCAGTGGAAGGGCAAAACATTCAGGTTCCTGAATACCGCTCACACGGACGCGTAAACGTGTACACCATGTGGCGTATTTACGATTTTAAAACAAAAACGATTTCTGATCAATTCCCGCAGGAAAGCTGGCAGCAGTTTGATGCCAACGGGCGTACGGAAGCTGAGGCGATTGGTCGTTTGCCAAACCGTCGCGACATGAGCAGCCGTGCAGGAGTGCATGCAGGTATTCAGTACGGTCATCGCATTTCTCCGCAGTGGGTGTGGGTGCAGCGCGAGTTTTATCGCAAGGGCAATCCCGATTTGAAGCAAGCAGGACGTATGGCACGTTTCAACAACTGGAAAACGGCAGCAGACATCTGGAATCGTAATGCAACCAGCAGCGATCCGAAGGTAGCACGCAGAGCCAGCTTTAACATGGCCTTGGCTGCAGAGCAAACCGGCGATTTAGATTTAGCGATACAGTGGGCAGAGCGCGCCTCACAAATGGGCGATAGACGCGCACCGCGATACGTACAGATTTTGCAACAGCGCAAGTGGGACGAACAACGCTTACGCGAGCAGATGAAAGGCAAGCAACAGAACAATTAATTTGAATTGATATTTTAAAAAAGACTTCCGCGAGGAGGTCTTTTTTTTTGAACAATTTTGAAATGATGCCGTTCTGCAATAAATTACACGATGAAAATAATACGCTACAAAGTAGCGCATATACAGCCGGATAGGGTTGCTAAGCGCGTAAGTGTAGCGGGTATAAACTAGTTATAGGGCATTTTAAAAGACGACTCGAGAAACAATAATGACAACATTGGGAAATATCGACAAACTCATTTTGACTACAAAAATCAACGACAAAGTTGTTGACGGCTCAACCATTATGGACGAGAAAACCAAGGAAGCTTTTAAGAACTTATCTAAATATACAAGAGACCTTTTAGAAAAAGAACCGAAGATGAATTCATACGGACTGAACTCATTAAAAAGCGGACTTTTGACATATTGGAATGAGAGTATAAATCCCGACACGGAAAGTTTCTGGACAGGACTAAAAGATAACGGAATTGATTACGAGAGAAAAGAACCTTTAAAATTTGCACTAGAGAAAAACCAATTCAGGCGAGTTGACCAAGGAATGGATGCGAGAAAGCACTGGTCTGAACTGAAAAAACGAAAAGAAATCACAGACAAGTACTCTAAAACAGAAATTGAAAAAATAGAAACAATAATTGCGGAGGACGAAAATCGAAGACTTGAAATTTTGAAAAAGTGTTTGAGAAAAAACGAAATACCACAATCACAATATTTGAAATTTGGAGAGTGTATGGCTTATATGAATAACTGTGGACTTTGGAATAAGTATTTTAAAAAAGAAGAAGTTGAACAACTTTACGACATTTGGAAAAACTTTAAAAGCAGATGACGGAAGAACAAAGAAAAACGCCCTATAACAGCACCTACCCAAAAGGCGGGGTTTCGTGTTCCAAAGACAGTTTTGTGGT
>CALJIF010000021.1 GCA_937974275.1 uncultured Flavobacteriales bacterium | reverse complement strand
AAACAATTTGATAGATGATAGCAGCGATACCGGAAAAGAAAAAGAGTATCGAAATATTCCGTGAAAGCATGGATACGATTAATAATTAGTGTTTTACAAAGGTGCACTTGACTCATCAAACCACTTCGTAAAAGTAGAGCATCCACAATGCAAATTATTCTACTACCAAGGAAGTGCGTTGCCGTACGCAAGAGGTACACGTTATAACGGACCGAAGTTAGTAAAACTTAAGTATTTTGAGGTTTCACGTGAAATAAACTGGTACTTTTGCATCGTATTAGCCGATATGGTTATGTCTGTACAATTAATGAAATTTTATTCCTTCGGGAACAATTAATGATTATGCAAACTAAAACAGAACAAACAGCAACAGTTGCAAACGGTCCGATCGGGCAAATGGGAGTTTTTGATCACGAGCAGGTAGTGTTTTGCAATGATAATGCAACAGGATTGAAAGCGATCATCGCTATCCATAATACCGTTTTAGGACCTGCGTTGGGTGGTACTCGTATGTGGGCTTATGCACATGAAAGTGAAGCATTGACTGATGTCCTTCGTCTTTCACGAGGAATGACCTATAAGAACGCTGTTGCCGGATTGAATTTAGGTGGCGGTAAAGCGGTGATTATCGGTGATGCACGCACACAGAAATCGGAAGCAATGATGCGTCGTTTCGGGAAATTCGTTAACAGCTTAAGCGGAAAATATATTACTGCCGAAGACGTTGGCATTAACGCTAAAGACATGGAATATGTGCACATGGAAACAAAACATGTAACGGGTATTCCTCCGGCATTGGGCGGTAGCGGAGATCCATCTCCTGTAACGGCTTATGGCGTATATGTCGCGATGAAAGCTGCAGCAAAAGAACGTTGGGGCAGCGATAGCCTGAGCGGAAAGAAAATCAGTGTGCAGGGCGTTGGTCATGTTGGATCATATCTTGTTAACCATCTGGTTAAAGAAGGAGCGAAGGTGCTGATTGCCGATATTTATGAGGATCGATTAGCGGAAGTGAAGAAAAATAACCCGGGTGTTGAAATCGTTGATGGTAATACCATTTACGATCAGGATGTCGATATTTACGCTCCATGTGCTTTAGGTGCAACTGTGAATGACGATACCTTGAATCGTTTGAAGTGCAGCATTATTTGCGGTGCAGCCAACAATCAGCTTGCAGATGAAGTAAAACACGGGCAGTTGGTAATGCAAAAAGGCATTTTATATGCTCCGGATTTTGTGGTGAATGCCGGTGGCGTGATCAACGTGTATTCTGAGGTTGCAGGATTCGGTCGTGAGTACGCGTTAAGTCAGGCTGAAAACATATTCAATACAACAACCAACATTTTCGCGATGTCTAAGCAGGAAAATATTCCTACTTATTTAGCGGCCAACAAAACTGCTGAAGCCCGAATTGAAGCAATGGCGCGCATTCGTACAAAGCGATAATTTTTATTTCAACGAGTATCAGAATTTAAATTGAATACACTTATAACGTTCTTTATTTCCCGCACATGTTAAACAGGAGATACCTCCGAATTAAGGCGATGCAGGCCTTATATAGTTTTTTTCAAGCCGAATCATCCGATATGCCTGCGGGCGAACGCGAGATGATGCGCAGTATTGACAGAGCTTACGAACTGTATTTGTTGTCGTTGCTTTTTATTACAGAATTGAAGCGCGCAGCACAAATGAGAGTTGATTTAGGGAAAGAGAAAATGTTGCCTACTCAGGAGGATCTGAATCCGAACCTGAAGTTTGTGAATAACCGCGTTCTAGCTCAATTAGAGGCTCATCCACGATTGCATATCGAAGCGCAGCATCGTAAGCTAGGCTGGCAGCGCGATGAAGATCAGGAATTGATCCGTAAAGTGTGGGATAATATCCGCATTTGGGAAGGCTACAAAGAATACATGAACGCGGAAGAAGACAATTATCAACGCGATCAGGAATTCATACTTGAAATCTTCAAAAAGCAGATTGCTGATGAAGAAGCTTTCGAATATTTTCTGGAAGAACGTAACATGCATTGGCCGGGCGATATGAACTTGGCTGTAGCACCTGCAATCATCAGAACATTGGAAAGCAGCAAGGAAGATGTTTTCCCGGAATTGGCTCCGCTGTTCCGCGATCCGGAAGATGATAAACGCTTTGTGGTGGATTTGTTCCGTCGCACCATTATCGAAAATGATCGTTTCTCGAAACTCATTGCGGATAAAACCAAGAATTGGGATGTGGACCGTATTGCACTCATGGATGTTATCCTGATGAAAATGGCCTTGACGGAGTTGGTCAATTTTACCAGCATTCCGGTTAAAGTTTCTCTTAACGAATACATCGAAATATCCAAAACGTACAGCACTCCGAAGTCCAGACAGTTCATTAATGGTATTTTGGATAAGTTGGTGCTGGATATGAAATCGGATGGATCGATTCGCAAAACAGGACGCGGACTTTTGGAGTAATTGGTACCTGAAATTCCACTAATTTTGCCCTGAATTTGCAGTTAATAACACGTAATACGATAAAACAGTAGTTATGAAAAGTAATGTGATTCTAATGTTTGCGCTGGCTGCATCATTGGTTGCCTGCGCCCCGAAAAAGGACAAAGAAGTAACCTCTGATTTAGTGGACATCACGGCATCGGGCGGAGGAACTGCACCTGCAGGAAAAGCGCCTGCTATGAAGTTTGATCGTGATAAACACGATTTTGGAAAAATCACTCAAGGCGATCGTGTAACTACGCAGTTTAAGTTTAAGAATATCGGTGGTTCAGATTTGATCATCTCTGATGCCCGCGGTTCTTGCGGTTGCACAGTGCCTGATTATCCGAAGAAACCGATTGCTCCGGGAGAAGAAGGTGTGATCAATGTGGAATTTAACAGCGAAGGAAAGCGCGATAAACAAGAAAAGACCGTGACTTTGACAACTAATTGCGAGCCTAATACAGTGGTGTTAACTATCGCTGCAGAAATTTTGGTTCCGGAAGGTCGTGAAAGCAAGGAAGACGGGCATTTCCCGGGTGATGGACACAATCACTAAACCGTAATTTGTAACATTTTAATTTTTAATATCTATCCATCAATGAATTCAACAATTCTTCTTCAGGCGGCTCAGGGCGGCGGACCGGTTAGTCCGGCAGTAATGCAGTTTATTTTTATCGGTCTTATTATTGTCGTGTTTTACTTCTTCATGATGCGTCCGCAAATGAAGAAACAAAAGGAGCAGGCGAAGTTTCTTGAGGAAATTAAGAAAGGCGATCGTATCGTTACCATTGGTGGTATCATCGGCAAAGTGCTTGAAGTACGCACGAAGTCTTATGTTATTGAAACAGAAGGCGGCACTCGTATCCAGATTTTGAAAAGCGCCATCTCTCATGAATTCTCCAGAACGTTTAAGGACGAGACTGAAGAGAAGAAAGATTAATTGTATTGGCATTGGCGAATACAGGTGATACTAAGAAACGCGACGGATTGAAGAAAGGCGAATTCTTTCTCAACCGTCGCGTTTCTACTTTTTTTGCCTGCCTTATTATTGCGGGAACAGCGTGGTTATTGCATCAATTGTCAAAGCAATATAATACCGTCCTTAAGGTTCCTGCGGTTTACGAAAATCTCCCCGAGGATCGTGTAATTCTCTCAGAACTACCGGACACGCTGGAAACTGAAGTGCAGGGGAGTGGGTTTACCATTCTAACCTATAAATGGTTGAATGCATTGGGTTCTTTGAAAATAGACGCATCCAAGGCAAAGTCATTAGGTAAAGGTGATTATGCCATTACCGCTAATGCAATTCCAACTAGAATTTCCGGGACGATAGGTAACGGATTAAAGGTGGTTCGTGTGTTTCCGGATCCTATCATTATCAGTTACGAGGGGCGCTCCGAAAAAAAGGTGCCCGTTACTTCGCGAATTTCAGTTGTCATGAGCAACTTGTATCGTTTATCGGACTCCATTGTTCTTAATCCCGACCATGTTGTGATCAGTGGCCCGCAAAATATTTTGGATACAATTAATACAGTTTATACAGAAGTAAAAACATTCACAGGACTCGAAAAATCAACCACGCAGGATGTGAAAATTGTTCAACCTCTTGGCGGACTTGTTAGCGTTAAACCCAATATCATTAAAGCTACTATTCCGGTAGGACGGTTTACGGAAGGATTTGTAATGGTGCCGGTTACAGCCATCAACATGCCTGCTAATGCGGTGTTGCGAACTTATCCTGATCGGATTAAAATTGTGTTTGAAGTTCCTGTTGAAGAGTATGCTTCAATAAAGGAAGATATGTTTCGTGTCATTGTTGATTACAACAAGGCCAACATCAAAACATCTACAGTTCCCGTAGAAATTATTCGAAAGCCGCTAAACGTGAGAAATATTCGTCCGGAAAATTCTCAGGTGGAATTTATTATAAGAAAGTAAGTATTGGTTAGCAAGCCGTGTGGTCTCGTCCCTGCTATGATACGGGGATGAAAGCTTAGTCCGATTGCCGGTTGTTGTTCTTTTTTCGGTCCAAATCTCTATACGTTAAACCCATCTTGGAAGTGCCTATCATGAGATGGAGCGACAAGTCGTGTCGTGAAAGGGTAAACAAATTGGAATTGTATACCGGAATATCGTATGCATAGCCCAGAAGCAATCCAATTCCAAATTGTTTAACACGTCCGGTCCACAAGCTGATTTGCATTCCCGGCTTTAGCAACCATGCAACTTCATTGTTTTTGTAAAGCATTCCGGGACCAAGAAGGAAGCCTAATGTTCTACTTCTGATATATTTGATCTTACCGCCTAATTCAACTCCTTTGCGGTAACTCAACGAGGTGTAGAAATCGTCAGGTCCCATCATTTCAACACGCGAGGAAATGCTGTGAAAATTGTATTTCAGGTGTTTTCCGTAATCCAATTGAAACGAAGGATAGCCCGGGGCAATTCCTCTGTAGCTCATTCCTGCACCTGCTGCCACAGAATATTTAAGGATGTATGTGCCGTAAGTTGGTTGAATGGTTGCTAACTCCTCTAACGTAAAACCGCTTTGCGCAACCCATTCGTTGAGCTCTTGTAATTGCATTGCTGCCAAATACTCGTATTGAAATAAAGAATTGATTTTTTCGGGCAGTTCACTTCCGACAGTTTGTTGAATCAAATAGCCAACCGCACAGTACGAACCGTATTCATCGATAAAACAAGGCATTCGCTCTTTGTAAGCGCTGTTTACAGGGAATACACCACGTTTGATATACCTATTCAAATGACCCAGTAAAGCCAATCGTTTTGCACGAACTGCTGCGTCCTTGATACGTAGTGTTCTTTGTAACAGCATCAAATGCGTGAATTTTAAATGTGCGGTAATCTTATCAGTTTCGCCTATTTCGTTGGCATTTGTATCGCCGTAATAGAACTCAATACCGGCGTTTCCAATAACCTTATTAATTACTACCTGCTCCTGAACTCGACACGAAACTAGTAGAATACTACCAAAAATTAATGTGATGAACAGATGACGCATGTGCCAATAGGTGATTATAGTTTTTGTGATTGTAAAGTTACCGATAAGACGCAAGTTGTTTTAAATTTCCACACAGGATAACAGCTTTAACTATTGAAGCCCTGTTATGAATGTAATAATGCACTAAGAATGTAGTGGTAAACTGATATTTCTCATTTCATCATGCGGAATTTCTTACTGAGAAATTCAGCCATTTCCCGTAATTTTGCGTTCACTTAACAGCATTCACATGAAATACTTAGCAGCCGCATTGGCAATCACTCTGGGAGCAGCATCTTGTTCCAATGAAACCGGAAAAACAGGAAACACCGACTCATTGCAAGCTAAAGCCGTGCAGTATTTTGGAGACTCTATTTCTGAAGATGGTGCAGTTCCTGCTGATCAGGTGCTAACATTGTTGGCAGGTAAAGATTCTGTGGCGTGTAAGTTGATTGCACCGATTGAAGAAGTTTGTCAGAAGAAAGGTTGTTGGATGGAATTGGATGCAGGAACTGAACATTCTATTCGTGTGAAGTTTTTAGACTACGCGTTCTTTGTTCCTAAAGATGCTTCCGGAAGCACCGCAATTGTTGATGGTTATGCTTACATGGATACTATTTCTGTTGCTGAGTTAAAGCACTTGGCGGAAGATGCCGGAGATCCGAAAGAAGAGATTAATAAAATTACGGAGCCTGAAGTGGAGCTGACTTTCGAAGCGCGCGGCGTTATCATTAAGAAGAAGTAATGAAGTACACAATAATTATTTCCGTTTTTGTCTTTTCTGCATTTCTGCTTGCATGTGGTGATGAGAGTGAAAAGGCTTCTTCTAATGACAGCGCTAAGTGTGCTCCTGATGAAGTAAATCCTAATGGAACTGCAGAACTCGCCGTTATTATGCGTGGCTTGGCGGATCATTCGGAAGCCATGAAAACTGCAATTCAGAAAGGTGAAGCCTTACCTTTGCAGCCTGAAATTTTGGAACGATTAAAAACAGCAGAGCGCACAGACAAAAACATTGACGAGCAGGTTTACAATTCTCATGCGGATGCATACCTCGCGCAAATGAGTCAATTGTACGGTGCAACACCGGAAGAACGTCCGAAATATTTTAATGCAACAATAGATGCTTGCATTTCCTGCCACGAAAACTTTTGTCACGGACCGATAAAACGAATTCGTAAATTGTATTTGCCGGTCAATTAAGGATCGCCAATTAACATGTCTTTTACACGGAGGTTTTTCGTCCGATTCATAGTATTTCTTGTCGTGCTGAGCGCATGGACGTTTTGGTGGATCATGTTCGCTAAAAGTCCTGTTATTGCACCAATTCATCAAGATGTTGTTGTTCCCGAAAAGCCGGATATCACGTTAATTAATGCTACATTTTTAGGCAATGCTAATCGTAATTTTTACGGCAATTTTTGTGCGGATACATTAACACCCATATGGAAATTATGGTTGGGAAAAGGCAATACCGTTGTTACTGCAGAAGAAGGAGTAGAAGAGTGGATGGGTGCAGGATGGACCGGACAAACATTGATGACGGAAGAATTCGGCAAAACGTATTTGTATCTCGGTTGTTTTGATCATCATTTGAAAAAGATTTCCGCTGAAAATGGTGATGTTATTTGGCAATATCAATTTGATGATATTCTGAAAGGCACGGGAACGCTGGTGTGTAGAGCAGTCAACGATTCAGCTTCGCTAAGTATTTTGCAGGGAAGTAGAAAAGGTTCAAGAGCGGATGGCCAATCTTTTTCATTCCGACATATTAATGCTTTTAATGGGCAGGAGATGTGGCGCATGTCGGTACCAAAAACGTTGAGTTATAGTCGTGATGTGGACGCATCTGCTGTTGTATGGAATGATACCGGATTAATACCTCTGGAGAATGGTCATCTGATGCGATTCTCCGTTTTTCATACCATAGCAGATTCGTTTCATTACCCGATTGCAAAGCAAGTTGCACAATTATATACAGGAAAGGATCACGCATTGCATGGTGGAAATCTGGTTGCGGAGGCATCGCCTGTTCAATTGGGTGAACGTTATTATATCGCGTCCGGATCGGGACACGTTTATGGTTACGACATGAAACAAGATACCATCGTTTGGGACTTTTATATTGGTTCTGATATTGACGGAACTCCGGTTGCAACTGCAGATAGCTGTTTGTTAATCGCGATTGAAAAACAGTATATCGTTGGACACGGAGGCGTTCTAAAAATTGATCCAAGACGAAATCCGGACAGCTGTATTGTTTGGTTTTATCCAACAGGCGATCTGGAGTTTTCTTCATGGAAAGGGGGTGTAATCGGCAGTGTAGCGGTCAATGATTTGTATAGAACATCATCAACACCTCCGCTTGCCGCATTTACCGGAATTGACGGACAATTGACGGTGTTGGCACATCAGGAATTTGCTGATAGCATGACAACGTTGTATGATGGAAAAACGAAAGTGCCTTGTCCAAAACGTATGTGGAGTTACGAAATAGGACCATCGATTAGTACGCCTTTATTTTTGGAAAACGGACAATTGGTTGCAGCGGGGTACAATGGAGTGTATACATTTCGGGCCGCACAAGAGAATAAATTTCAGCTTACTTCATTCAATACAGGGATTTTCGAAGCAACACCTTTTGCCTGGAACGGCAAGTTGTATCTCGCTTCTCGTGACGGTTATCTTTATTGTTATGGCACTGCACCGAGGTTAAACAATGTCATTGCACAACAAACTGCTCCGCCAGCAACCGTTGTCGCAAAAGAAGTGCCGAAACCTCCACCGCCCAAACCCGAAATTGTTCCTGTTGTGCAGCCGGAAACGAATCCATCATCAACATATACTGTTGTCGATTTGTACATCGTTGCAGGAGTTTTCAAGAATAAGGAAAATGCGCAACGCATGCTGAAGAAGTGGAAAGAACGAGGAATGGAGGCAGCAGTTATTATTGCACCAACGGGTATGCAGTATGTGGTGATCGATTCAGGTAATGATGTAACAATCATGGATCAACGAGAGCAAGAGCTGTCATCGAAATACAATGAGTCGTTGTGGGTGTGGCGGAAATAATAACAATTGAAAGCACTGCACAAAAAAGGCCGTCTTTCGACAGCCTTTCAAATTATCCGATTAATTCTTTCTTGCGAAATCGTTCGGCTACAACAGGATTTTTAGGATCGGTATATTCATAAAACCCTTTACCGGTTTTATCTCCTAAATGTCCGGCCTGAACCATGTTTACCAATAATGGACATGGCGCATATTTCGGATTTCCGAAACCTTCCTGCAACACGCGCAAAATGTACAGGCATACATCAAGTCCGATGAAATCTGCTAAACGCAACGGCCCCATCGGATGTGCCATACCTAATTTCATAACGGTATCAATTTCTTCCACACCTGCAGTTCCTTCGTGCAACGTGATGATGGCTTCATTGATCATCGGCATCAAAATCTTATTCGCCACAAATCCCGGATAGTCGTTCACTTCAACAGGAACTTTGCCCAACTTCTTGGACAAGTCCATAATTGTTGCAGTAATTGCATCGGTAGTATTGTAACCGCGAATAACTTCAACCAGTTTCATTACAGGAACCGGATTCATAAAATGCATACCGATAACTTGCTCGGGGCGCTTAGTTACCGCAGCAATGCGCGTGATAGAAATGGATGAAGTATTGGAGGCCAGGATGCAATGAGCCGGTGCAGCTGCATCCA
>CALJIF010000020.1 GCA_937974275.1 uncultured Flavobacteriales bacterium | reverse complement strand
GGATTTCCGTTAGCATCTTTTACCGCATTTCCTTTGGCATCTTTTTGTGTTCTGCCTGCTTCGCGCACGTCAAACGCAATGGCATTGGCGCGACGGGTAGAGGTGGTGTTGAGGTTAATATTGTAGGCGACCAAAAAGTCACGCGCACCAATAACGGTTGCGCCGCGCTTAGCATCCATTTCCACAGGACCGAAATCGGGTTTCCACTCCGGTAATGTAATTTTCTTAAAAAAACCTTCGTACTCACCGGCGCGAATTATTGAAAGGTTGCTGCGATTTTTATTCGACTGTGCAGCTTCATACAAGTACACGGGAATGTGCAACTCTTCTCCAACACGTTGTGCTAACTGCTGCGCATACTTCGCAGTTTCTTCCATGGATATTCCTGAAATAGGAATAAACGGGCAAACATCGGTCGCGCCCATGCGTGGATGTTCGCCGGAATGCTTGCTCATATCGATCAGCTCACCTGCTTTTTGAATACCGCGAAACGCTGCTTCCACGACAGCTGCAGGTTCCCCGACAAAAGTGACAACGGTTCGATTTGTCGCTTTTCCCGGATCTACATTCAGCAGTTTAACACCGTCAACTGTAGTAATTGCATCGGTAATCTGTTTAATGATATTTAAGTCGCGTCCTTCGCTAAAGTTGGGAACACATTCAATGAGTTGTTTCATAATTGATGCTTGAAAAGTGATATTAATGCTGAACTCCTTTAATAAAATCGGAAATCAGAAACGAAATTAGTTTTCCTGTTTTAAAGTCGGCATTGCGGTGCGCTAAAACGGGCGCCGCTTCTGCGATATGAAAGTACTTTACATTTAGGCTCTTCCCGCATCGGTACGCATACATTCTGGCCTGATTTGCACTGAAACCGCTTGGTGTTCGCGCACTGGAAGGGATGTTTTCCACGCTGTCCATATCCAGTTCCACGCCGCACGGTAGCGATTTAATAAAATGCAATGCCTCGCTTAATGCTTCAGTAAAATGGTCTTGTCCGTAAATCAACATGGATTCAAACCAGTGCAATTGGAAAATATCGGTGTGTTGAGTTAACTCCTGAATTATTTGTTTCGCATTATACGATTCTTGCAAACCGAACATCACCATGCGTTCCAATAAATTCTCAGCATGCGCGTACCGAAAACTATTGCCACTGTGACGACCTTCTGCAGCACGGTAGTCGCTGTGCGCGTCCAGATTAATACAGCCAATTCGCTTACCGGCCACGGATTTAGATACAGCGCGAAGTAATGGCAATGCATTATTATGACCACCACCGATGACAATTGGAATTTTGTCTGCTTCTAAAATCTTCACTACGATTTGTTCTACACGCTCATCCAGTTCAGATACTACATTGCGCAGAACAACTGCATCGTTTGGGTTTTTCGCATCGAGTTTAGATGTTCGTTGCATCAAATCACTCACATGAACAGCACCCAGAATGGCCAATTCACTTCCCGTAAATCTATCGGTACTTTGAACGTTCACAATACTCTTCACCGCGGCGTCCCATGCGCTCCATGCTCCGCCACGTCCCATATTAGCACGCACGCCAATATCTTCGGGAATTCCCAGTAACACGAATCGGTAAGAACACGAAGACAAATTTTCCGGCGAAGACAAAACCGGCATACATTCACCCACTTTAGTTTCCCCGTCACGTTTGGAGACTAAGGCGCGAAATTGATTTTCAGTATAAAAGTCTGCAAGTACACTCATATCGTCATGCCATTAACTAAAACTTGCGCAACAGGATTACTACCGAAATGGTATGGAATCGCTGCCAGATTTTTAACCGGATGTGTGATAATCAGATTAGCTTGCTTTCCCGGAGTGATGCTGCCTACTGTCTGATCCAAATTCATAGCGTATGCTCCGTTAATTGTTGCAGCATGTATGGCTTCTTCCGGAGTCATGCGTTGAGCGACACATAAGAAGGATAACATCTGATTCATATTGCCGCTGGGACAACTGCCGGGATTGTAATCAGAAGCAACAGCAACCGGTAATCCCGAATCAATCATTTCGCGTGCAGGTGGCCAGGGAAGACTCAGGAAGAATGCGGCGCCGGGTAACAAAACAGGCATAGTGGAAGAATTTTTTAATAATGCAATTTCTTCATCGCCCATGTATTCCAAATGATCAACGCTGATGGCATTGCTTCGCACACCTGCCTGTACACCGCCCGATTTGCTGAGTTGATTAGCATGCACTTTAGCTTTCATGCCATATTTCGCAGCAGCTTCCAGAATGCGCACCGTTTCATCTTCCGAGAAATAGTTGCGTTCACAAAACACATCACAATAATCGGCAAGTTGTTGTTTACCCACTTCAGGAATAATCACATCAACTAGTTCTTTTATGTATGCATCACGATTGCCCAGATGTCTTCGCGGAATGGCGTGTGCTCCTAAAAACGTTGATTTTACAGGTATTGGGGCTGCATCGCGCAATTGACGAATTACACGTAACATTTTTAATTCGGATTCCAGATCAAGTCCGTAACCGCTTTTTATCTCAATGGCGCCTGTTCCCAAGTGCATAACTTCGTTCAAACGCAAACGAGAATGAAAAAAAAGCTCGTATTCATCAATAGCTGCCATTTTATCAGTTGAATTCAGAATTCCTCCACCACGTTTTGCAATTTCTTCGTACGACAATCCGTTGATACGATCCACGAATTCCTCTTCACGAGTTGCAGCAAAAACTAAGTGGGTATGTGAGTCGCACCAAGCCGGTAATACAGCGCCTTCGCCGGCATCAATTACTTCCAGGCCGGTCCAGTCCGAAATTCCGCCCCATGTTTCCATAGTTCCATAATCCGCAATTACGCCATTTTCTACAGCCAGCCACGCGTCTTTCAGCACCGGTAATGATTTCATTGCAGCACCCGAAACTTTGCCGGGATTTTCGTCATAAACTCCTGCCAGAATGGAAATATTTTTGATCAGAACTCGTTGTGTCATTTTCAGCGGTATTTTGAGCCACAAAGATTGTAATTATTGCGCGCTTATACCTCCTTATTCTAACTTTGTCTCATGGCCGGAAATTCTATTGGGCAATTGTTCAGACTTACCACCTTCGGAGAATCACACGGTGAAGCTATCGGAGGTATAATTGACGGTTGTCCCGCCGGACTTTCGCTGGATGAGAATTTTATCCAAAGTGAATTGGATCGCCGCAAACCCGGACAAAGCAAAATCGTTACACAGCGGAAAGAGTCAGACACTGTTCGCTGGTTGTCCGGAATTTTTGAAGGCAAAACAACCGGGGCGCCTTTAGGTTTTGTAATCAGTAATGATGATCAAAAAACCAAAGATTACGAAGCGCTTAAAAATATCTATCGCCCATCTCATGCCGATTACACGTATGATGCGAAATATGGTTTTCGTGATTATCGCGGCGGAGGAAGATCTTCTGCACGAGAAACAGCCGTGCGCGTTGCGGGCGGTGCAGTAGCGAAGTTATTACTGCAACATGCCGGAGTTTCAATATCCGCTTACGTTTCGCGAGTTGGAAATATTGAATTGCAGCAATCGTATCACGAACTGAATTTGAAATTAACCGAAACGAACCCTGTACGTTGTCCGGATGCAACAACTGCGGAAGCAATGATCAGGTTGATTGAAGAAACACGCAAGGCAGGCGATTCCGTTGGTGGTGTTATATCATGTGTAGTGAAAGGTGTTCCGGCAGGTTGGGGCGAGCCCGTCTTTGATAAGTTGCACGCGGAAATCGGTAAAGCTGTTCTTTCCATTAATGCGGTGAAAGGGTTTGAATTTGGAACAGGATTTGCGGCAGCAGCAATGTCGGGATCACAACATAATGATGCATTTGTGCGTTTGCCGGATGGAACGATTGGAACTGCAACCAATCACTCGGGAGGAATCCAAGGTGGCATTTCCAATGGTGCCGACATTTATTTTAATGTGGCATTCAAACCCGTGGCAACAATTATGCAACGTCAAAAAACCGTAGACGTAAATGCAACTCCTGTTGAAATGATGGGGCGAGGACGACATGATCCTTGCGTGGTGCCTCGTGCTGTTCCGATTGTAGAAGCTATGACGGCTTTAGTACTCGCTGATCATTACCTGCGTCATCGTACAACACGTATTTAAAATATTTAACGATTAACCACTGATAGAACACGTATTTTTGAATTTTATATATCCCTCTTATGACAACATCATCCAAACCCAAAAAGTCTTTCTTAAAGCGATTGCTCAAATGGTCGGGCATTACGTTTTTGTTACTGTTGATCATGATCATCATTCTTCCATTCTTGTTCAAGGACAAGATCATTGCTATTGCGAAAGAAGAAATGAACAAGAATCTGAATGCTACGGTAACATTCGGAGATTTCGATTTGTCCTTGTTTTCAAGTTTCCCGGATTTTCGTTTTACACTGAAAGATTTAACTGTTGTGGGTAAAGGTGTGTTTGAGAAAGATACATTGGCCAAACTTCCGGAATTGAAACTTGATCTGAATTTGATGAGCGTGATCAGTGGAGATCAATACAAAATCAATGCAATTAAATTGGAGAAGCCGCGCATCTTAGCCAAGGTTCTCCCTGACGGAAAAGCGAATTGGGATATTACCATTCCTTCTACAGACACAGCAACAACAGCAGCACCTGCTACAGAATCGAAGTTTGCGATGTCATTGAAATCATTGGAAATTAATGATGGATATATTGTGTACGATGATGCGCCGCTGGTAACTAAAACTATTTTAGACGGATTCACTTATGCGATGAGCGGTGATTTTACGGAGTCGGTTTTCTTAATGAAGAATGACATCAGCATTAATAAATTCACTGTTGCGTATGATGGTGTTACTTATTTATCAAAGGTTAATACCAAAGCGAAAGCAGATCTTGACATGGACATGAACAAGATGCGCTTTGAATTTAAAGACAATGAATTTGGTTTGAATGAACTTGGATTTTCACTGACAGGATTCTTCGCGATGCCCGGTGATGATTATGATATGGATATTAAGTTCGCTGCGAAACAAGCGGAGTTCAAGAGTTTCTTGTCATTAATTCCGGGCGCGTTTACTGCTGATTTTGCAGATGTAAAGACTACAGGGAAATTGGCTTTTGATGCTTATGCGAAAGGTTTGTACAGCGAGAAGCAAAATAAAATTCCTGCGTTTGGTTTGAATTTCTCTGTTGCTGACGGATCTTTCAAATATCCTGCCGTTCCGAAATCGGTAACCGATATCAATATCGATTGCAAAATCGCAAATGCAACAGGAGTCGACAACGACACTAAAATTGATGTCAATAAATTCCATTTGAATTTTGGAGGAAATCCGGTTGATGCTGAACTACATGTGGCAACGCCGGTGTCGGATGCATCCTTGAACGGCTGGGTGAAGGGTAAGTTGAACTTGGCAACCATGCAGGAATTTGTGCCTTTGGAAAAAGGAGAACAGCTCACCGGTATTATCGGTGCTGACGTTAAAATGAAAGGTCGTATGTCACAAATTGAAAAGGAACAATACGATCAGTTCGATTGTCAGGGAACGGTTACCGTTGAAAACATGTTGTATAAAACTGCCACTGATCCGTACGACATGAATATCAACGCAATGAACCTGATGTTTTCGCCTCAGTTTGTAGAGTTGAAATCGTTCAACGGTAAAATGGGCAAAACCGACATTAATGCAACTGGTCGTATCGATAACCTGATGACCTATTTGTTTAAAGATTCGTTGCTCACCGGTGTGTTTACGATGAAATCGAATTACATGGATTTGAATCAGTTCGCCGGTGAAGAGGAAACAGAAACGGCTCCTGCTGCTGGGGCTGATGAGGAAATGGCTGTGATAGAAGTACCGGGTAACATCAATTTCACCATGAACAGTTCTATCGGCAAATTGATTTATGATGACATGACCATTGATAATGTGGATGGACAAGTTGTTATCAAAGACAAAGCGGTTAAGCTATCTAATTTGAAAATGAACTTGATGGGCGGAAGTATGGTGATGAGCGGTTTTTATAACACCGTTAATCCTATGGTGCCGAAAGTGAATTTCAATATGGACATTACCAACTTCGATATTCAGAATACGGCTAAAACGTTCAATACCGTGAAATCACTAGCTCCGGTTGCGGAAAAAACTACGGGTAAATTTTCTTCCTCATTGCAGTACGAAGGTGATCTGGATTCGAAGATGATGCCGATCATGAATACAGTTAATGGTAAAGGAAGTTTGAGTACATCACAAGTGGTAATTGATGGTTTTGAACCGTTAAAGAAAATTGATGAAGCGTTGAAGCTGAATAAATTCAAGAAAGTAACGTTTAGCGACATCAAAAATTTATCCTTCACCATTAAGAACGGAAATGTAACGACAGAGCCATTTGACTTCATGGTGGGTAAGTCGAAAGCGAAGATGGGCGGTTCTACCAATTTGGATCAAACCATTAATTACGTACTGGATATTGCCATTCCACGCAACGAATTTGGTCCCGGAAATACGGCGTTAACCGGAATGGTGAACAGTGCACAAGCAAAAGGAATTCCGGTGCAGTTGGGTGATGTAGTGAATGTATCTGCATTGATTGGAGGAACAGTTACTAATCCAACGGTGAAAACAAATTTGAAAGAAGCAGCCGGCGATATGATGGATCAGTTGAAGGATAATGTGACAGCTGTGGTAACGCAGAAGGTAGATAGTTTGAAAGATGTGGGCAAGGAGAAGGCACGTGCTGAAGCAGATAAGATTTTGGCTGACGCTCAAAAGCGTTCGGATGACCTGAAAACAAAATTGTACAAACAGGCCGACGATGCTAAAACAGTTGCATACGCCGAAGCGGATAAAGTAGAGAAGAGTTATAAAAATCCGTTGGAGAAGGCTGCGAAAAAAGCCGCTGCCGATGCGATGCGCAAAAAAGCTGATGATGCCAACAAGGCGGCAAAAGCTGAAGCAGACAAACAAGCGCAAAAAATTATGGACGATGCTCGCAAAGAAGCAGATGCCAAATTGAAATAAATAGCCACTTGTGCATAACTACGGGCAATGTGATTCCGATAATCGCATTGCCCGTTTTAATTTTAACTCGCTTGTACCAAAATGGCATGAGTTTCGTTATGTATATACTGACCAATCGATTGATGATGCAACGTATTGTATTTCTGATTTGTTTTTCCCTGATGTTGCCTGTTTTTGTTGCCGCTCAGGATGATGATAAAGGTGAGTCGTCTTGCCCTGCACCTGAGAATAAGGAAGCATTAAAGCTGATGGAAAAGGCAAAAGATCGTAAGAAGTACGATTTTAATCAGCGCCAGAAACATCTTGCCGATGCACTGGCGTTAGAGCCGGATTGGGCTGAAGCCAACCTGATGATGGCCAACATGATCATGAAGAAAGCTGTTGCAGACGGTTTGGGTGATAATTATCCGGGTGCGAAAAAATTTCTGAAAGCCGCAATAGACGCGTGTCCTGAAGGTGGTGCAGAACCGTATTACTTGTTGGGGAAACAATATTACATCGAAGAAAAATATGCGGAAGCTATTCCGTATTTGGATAAGTACGTGAATTACGAAACGGATGATGCGAAGAAGTTGGGTAAGGATTATGAGTTCAATGCTGCTCAGGCATCGGAGATGTTATCGTGGTCCAAATTTTATGTGGATGTCAAGAAAAATCCAAAACCGTTTAATCCGTCTCCTGTTCCCGGTATTTCCACCGAACGCGATGAATACCTCGCTATCATCACGCCTGATAATACTATGGCTTTATTTATCCGTCGTGTGCCCATGAATCAAATGGATCGTGTATGGCAATCGCAGGGAGTTGTGGAGTTGTTTTCTTCATCCAATCGCCAGTCTAACGGGCAATTCGAAAAAGGAGGAGCAATGCCGGCACCGTTCAATAAAAATCCGAACGAAGGTGGCCCCACGATGACCATTGACAATAAACATTTATACTACACCATTTCAAAAGAAGGAACGTCCGGAATGAATACGGATATCTACACCACTGATTATGTGGATGGTCAGTGGACAGAAATTCGGTCTCTGGGAGATAAGGTAAATGATCCGATCTGGTGGGATTCGCAACCTTCTGTTTCTGCTGATGGAAAACACTTGTACTTCGCCAGTAATCGTCCCGGTGGACAAGGTGGAATTGATATTTATGTTACACATAAACAACCTGACGGTTCATGGGGTGTTCCGGTGAATTTAGGTCCGAAGATTAATTCAGCGGGTGATGAGAAATCTCCATTCATTCATTCCGATAGTCAGACCTTGTATTTTTCTTCCAACGGTCATCCGAGCGTTGGTGGTTATGATATTTTTTATGCACGTGCCGATGAAAAAGGAAACTGGAAAACACCCGTCAATATCGGAATGCCTATTAACACGGAAGGTGATGACATTGGCTTTTTTGTAAGTACCGATGGTGCAACAGGTTTTTTCTGTTCCAATACTTCATTGCCGGGGCAGGTTGGTGGATATGATGTGTACCAGTTCGATTTGTATAAAGAAGCTCGTCCTGAAAAAGTGGTGATTCTTACCGGAAATATTCAAAACAAGGAAGGCGCGGTATCTACCGGTGCGGCTGAAGTTCAGGTGACTAATGTTCGCACGAAGGAACAAACATCAGGTGTTGTGGATACTGCTAATGGAAGCTTCGCTGTAGCTATCAAATTGAAAGAGCCCGACGATTATGTGGTGACATTGAAAAAAGATGGTGCCGCATTTAATTCTCAGTTAATCACCAACACCGCGCAAATCACCGCAACTAAAGTTACCACTAAACCTTTGGAAGTGCAGCCGGTTGAAGTAGGAGGTCAATACACGATTAACGATATTAATTTTGCTTCCAACTCTGCGGTAATAGAACCTTCTTCATTAATTGTACTTGAACAATTTGCGCAATACCTGAAAGAGAATCCGAATATTAAAATTGAAATTCGTGGTCATACTGATAATGTTGGCGACGACAATCGTAACCTGGATTTGTCGAACGAGCGCGCCTTTGCCGTGTTTGAAATATTAACTTCCAAATATGGAGTTCCGCGCGCGCAGATCAGTGGCGCTAAAGGTTACGGCGAAACAAAACCTGTAGCTGATAACAACACCGAATCCGGCAGAACAAAAAACCGTCGCACGGAATTCGTGATAACAGAGAAGTAAACAGTACGATAATAAAAAAGGAAAAGCCCGAATTGAAGAAGATTCGGGCTTTTCTATTTGGAATAACAGCAGCGAAGAAAGCAGACCAATAAATTCAAGCCGCTGCAATCCTTATTTCCTCCCGGAACGTTCCGTTTGAAGCGGAGGCGTTGCTTACCGGTGAACCGGAAGGGAATTGGTGCGAAGAGAGACGTGATGTTTCAAGCTGACGCAACGCGTCCCCTTCGACTTTATGAGGTTGAAATTCGTGAATTCCGGTTAAATTTCCCAATGCGGGACCAATTAATTCTGAAATGTGCGAAATATTACCTTTTCTCATATTATCTATTAGTTAAAACTATATTATCGTTTCTGGTAATCCCAAGTATTTTTTACAAATATAGTTATGATTAATAAATATCCAAA
>CALJIF010000019.1 GCA_937974275.1 uncultured Flavobacteriales bacterium | reverse complement strand
TATAAGGATTCATTAGTTAACTCATCCAACAATGCGGATTGACTTCCGATAAATGCAGAATTAGTTTAGCCATCGTATTGGTCAACTTCACGCGTTCAGCCGAAGGCCCGGGCTAAAGGGGATGTTAACCGGGCTTTCGGTCTTTTTGTGCCAGTTAATTTCCGGTTCGTTCCACTTGTTCAATAATCAGCACTTCACTTACAAGCAAGAATAATAACCCCTATTTTTACCTTCAAGCCTGCCTATACGAATGCTCCAAGCGCTGCGAATATCATTGATTGTATTAGCTATTCACCTTATTGGTGGCAAAGCAACTATTGGGCAAACGTTACACTTCCGGAATTATTCCGTTGACGAAGGATTACCCTTTGTACAGGTATTCAGTATTTATCAGGACAGCAAAGGCTACTTGTGGTCGGGTGGTTATGGCGGCTTGTCGCGTTTTGATGGAATTTCTTTCCGCAATTATTCTCCGCGTAACGGATTACCGAATCACTGGGTAACTTCTATTGAAGAAGATGCAGAAGGCGATTTGTGGGTTGGCACAATTAACGGAATTGCACAATTACAAAATGAACGCTTTGTAGCATACGGCATTAAAGACGGCTTGCCGAACAACTATGTGAATTGCCTCTTGCGTGACCAATCGAACAATTTATGGATTGGCACAGAACAAGGACTTTGCAGGCATGATGGCAAAAAAATCAATACAGTTACTGAGCAGACACTGAAGCAAGAACGTATCATTTGTTTGTATCAGGAAGAAAACAAACCCACAGTTTGGATCGGCACAGCAAGTGGATTATGGTCCTATCACAACAACGTATTTACTGCGTATCCGTTTTCATCGCCGGGAATAACTTCCGTCAACAGCATCACGAGCGATAAAAACGGAAATATTTTAGTCGGCACGGAAGACGGTATTTACAAAATGATAAACGGTCGCTTTACGTTGCTGTTTACTCCCGATAACGTAGAAATGCCGGTAGCGAAATCCATGGTAACCGACCAGCAGGGTAAAACGTGGATAGCTGCAGACAATGGATTGTATGAATACAACGGAAGCGAGTTTCGCCAGGTGCGCGTTTCCCGCGATATCAATTCCAATAAACTAGCGTGTCTATTTATTGACTACGAAAAAAGTTTGTGGCTCGGCACCAATGCAGGGCTGTTTCGTTATCGTGGAGATGGCTTTGTTTCTTACAGTACACATGACGGATTACGCAGTAATTTCATTTTTGGAATTGCGCGTGACGAACGTGATGTGCTTTGGATGTGCACGGAGAATAACGGCATTTACGCATTTGACAAAGGAACATTCACCAACTACAACCGCAGTTCGGGTTTACCGTCAAACAAAGCGAATGATTGCTTTGCGTATCCCGACGGAACACTTTGGGTGGGCACAGACAGAGGACTGGCTATTTTTAACGGCTCCACATTCCAAAGAAAAACTCGTCGTGACGGATTGCACTCCGACAGTATTAATACCATCCTGCGCGACTCACAGGGCAATATGTGGCTGGGTGGTGCAAACGGCATTACCAAGTACAGCAACAACAAGTTCTCCGGCTATTACATACCTGTGACACCGGGCAAACATTTTGATGTTTGGCAATTGGTAGAAGGAGAAAACGGTAACATTTGGGTGGGAACCTACACCGGTGGATTGTATTTATTCAATGGCAAAGAATTCAAGCGTTACGACCAATTATATCAAGTTGAGAATGAAACTTTTCTCGGATTGTGCATTGATAAAGAAGGAACATTGTACATGGGCACTCTTGACGGGCTGTACATTCGAAAAGGAGACCGAACTTTTCACCTCACACAAACCGAAGGACTCAACTCTGATTTGATTTACACCATGACACTTGATCTGCGCGAAGATTATTTGTGGATTGGCACGAACCAGGGGTTATCACGTCTCGACTTGCAAGAATTCCGCAAAAGCGGCAATGCACGATTTACAACGTATGGCAAAGAAGAAGGATTTTCCGGTGTAGAATGTAATTCCAATGGAACTTGGCTCGATCCCGATGGCTCCATTTGGTTTGGAACCGTTAATGGCTTGATTCACTTCAACCCAAGTAATTATGCATTCAGCAGCGCTTACACCAAAACAAACATTACCGGTTTTCGTTTGGCGTATTCCGATACTATGTTAGCTGCCAACTGCGAATTGCCGTATGACGAGAATAACATCACGTTTGAGTACGTGGGCGTGTGTTTAACTAATCCGGCGAAGGTGATGTATAAAGTAATGTTGGAAGGATTCGACAATTCATGGTCGCCCCCTACACGTGAGCGAAGCGCTCGATATTCCAACTTACCTTCAGGGCAGTACACCTTTAAAATTCTAAGTAGTAATAATGAAGGCATCTGGAATCCGGAGCCGGTAACATTCACATTTACCATTGCCACTCCGTACTGGAAGCGTCCGTGGTTCTGGCTCGTTATCAGCATTACAACCGTTGTGTTTCTGTCTTTGGGAATTTATTGGCGTATTAATCAAATTAAACGTCGCGAAAAACAAGAGTCGGAAACTCGTGTGGAAATGGCGCATAATGAGTTGAAGGCCTTGCGCGCGCAGATGAATCCCCATTTCGTATTTAATTCATTGAACTCTATTCAACATTATATCATCACTAACAATAATGCGGATGCGGGTAAGTATCTCAACAAGTTTGCACGACTCATGCGCGTTATCTTGAACAACTCGGAAAAATCTCAAATCACGATTAAGGAAGAACTCGATTATCTCACACTATACCTGGAGTTGGAGGCGATGCGATTTGAAGGCAAATTCACCTACTCGTTTCACATTGATGATGATATCGACGTCGACTATCACGAAATTCCGGCGATGCTGTTGCAACCATACGTGGAGAATGCCATTCTTCATGGACTAACACCGAAGCATGATCCGGGACACCTCGACATTCGGATTTCACAAACGGGTAATGTCATTAAAGTGACTATCAAAGATGATGGCATCGGAAGAGCGAAGTCGCGCGAGATGCGACAACTTTCCGGAAAGAAAAATCACAAATCACTTGGGATGAAAATCACGCACGACCGGTTAGAGTTAATTAACCGACTTCACGGATCAAGCCTCAGTGTTTCTATTAACGATCTTGTTCTTCCCGACGGAACACCTGCGGGAACACAAGTTGATATATTTGTACCTGTTTCCTAATTTTCCAACACGTAAAAAACCACCCTATGATAAATGCTGTAATTGTTGAAGACGAAAAGAAAAGCAGAGAAGTACTTGAAGCTTTAGTAAAAGTCAATTGCCCGGATGTCAATATTCTCGGGACAGCCACATCGGTTGCAGAAGGAGTAGAACTGATTAAAAAAACTTCACCTGCTTTGGTG
This sequence comes from uncultured Flavobacteriales bacterium, assembly GCA_937974275.1. Taxonomy (GTDB): domain Bacteria; phylum Bacteroidota; class Bacteroidia; order Palsa-965; family Palsa-965. The sequence goes on along the minus strand of CALJIF010000019.1, from coordinate 2,697 downwards.
TTTCTGGATATCGAAATGGCTGACGGTAGCGGCTTTGATATGTTGGAGCAATTACAAGCAAATTCATTTGATGTGATTTTTACAACGGCATCGGACGAGCACGCTTTAAAAGCAATTAAATACAGCGCGATTGATTATTTGCTGAAACCGATTGACGGAGAAGAACTCAAAGCAGCAGTTGATAAAATTCGTGTAAAGCAAAACAACACTGCTAATTTGGAGAACATTAAATTCCTGTTGCAGAATTTCAAAAAGCCAAGCGAGCAGTATTCTAAAATTACCTTACCGACGGGCAACGCTTATGAAATTGTGAATGTGAAAGATATTATCCGTTGTGAAGCTGACGGCAGTTACACCACATTCTTTCTGGATGGCAAGCGCAAGCTCATGGTTTCGGCAAGTTTGAAACATTACGAAGATTTATTGCCGGAAGAAGACTTCATTCGCGTACACCATCATCATCTCATTAACATGAATCACGTTGTGCGCTTCCTGAAAGCTGACGGCGGTTATGCCGTAATGAGCGACGGCACCCAAATTGAAGTGTCGCGACGCAAAAAAGAAGCGTTCCTGCAGCGTTTAAATCGAGCTTAGGAGCTAATTCCTATTCATGCATAACAACGCGATCCAAATGGGTCGCGTTTTCTTTTTTACCGCCGTTCCACTTATATGCAAATTTTGTCCGCATAAATTACCACGTGTACCACCTGTTAAACGTCGCTAACATTGCGTTAATGCTTGTCGTAATATTGATTAGAAATAACATCGGAGCCGTAACTCCGAGACACAGAACAAGAGTTAGTGATTGCTCATTGAAATTCTGCGAGAACAAAGAGAAGGTTTAACAACCTGCCGGGAACAAACAATCAGCGGACGTATATGGGGATGTTTCGTCAGCTGAACGTAAAGTCCCGGCACTCTCTCGAAATCCGGTCGCCTCGGGCGACGTCACTATAAATCTGTACGGCACGACTCACAAGTCTGCCGTGCAGCCGGCAACAACTCTTCTTCTAACGAAGAAGATCACTATAAAAGTTACATCAGTAAAAACGAAGGGTTATGAAAAAGTCAGATCACAGAAGAGGACACGTTTACCACGTAGACGGCCTCAGCACAGTAGGAATCGCGTTAGGCATTGCAGCGGTTGGATTTATTGTCTACAACATTTTTAATGTCATTTTTTCTTGAGTGTGTGTAATACCGAATGCAGCGCCCGTAAGCCCTGCATTCGGCCCCGCGCTTTCCGAGCCTTGTGCTCGTCTTGATAAGGACCCGCCCCGTAAGGCGGGTTTTTTTTATGGCCTTTCGTTAATGACTTCCCATCCATACTAACGCATTAACTCGTGTTAGATTGGGGATTTGACCACATGGCCGACAATTTAGTCTTAACTTTTTCGCGATTGATCGAATTTTCGGAACTCCATGCTCTCGGTCGCGTTAAATGTGGATAGTATGGTACATCTGTTCAACATGTCGAAGAAAAGTATTTCGCTCTCAGTGCGAAATGGTCGGCTGTTGGTTTTTTATTCTCCAGCTTTCGAAGGTTGCCGTTGGTTCATCTCCGATGCTACCGGTAACGAGTTGTTTTCAGGTGAGGTGAACGCCACTGTTTTAAAAGATATCGAACTGTCAACTGATTTGCGTTCAGGAATTTACGAACTGCGCATTATTGATGGTGATCAATTACTGGAAGGTCGTTTCAGGATTGAATCTTAACGTCCGCCTTTTTTATAACAAGCGCCTACAAAAGCCGCAACCTTTTTCAACGTAATCGCTTTCGCTTCTATAAAGCCCATGTGTCCTGTGCGTTCAAGCGACACCAGACGAATCGCCGGATTTAACGCAGCTTGTTCTACCAGCGAATCGTAGGGAATCAAATTGTCGCGCGTACCTGCAATAATTTGGATCGGAAACTCTGAGAATTTTAAAATCACTTCACGTCCCGGCCTAATTTTCATGCCTTCCAGACAAGCAACGATCCCTTGCTTTTTTGTTCGTGAAGCAATTTTACGCAGCCACGCAATTTCCTTTTTTAGATAACGCACATTGGCCAGCGCAAATAAATTTTCAATCAGCGCGCGGGTGTATTTTATCGGATCACGTTTTACAATGCGTATTGCACGATCACGATCTAATTTTTTAGCGTCACTGTCAGGACGCGCAGTAGAATGAAACAAACATAAACCGCTTAAATGTGGCGTATACTTTTCTGCAAATGCCAAACCTACATATCCGCCCATGGAATGACCAACAATCACATATCTGCGCAAGCCGCATTCATCCATGACATCCTTCACCACATCAGCCATACGCTCCATGGTTTGCACGTAACCTAAGCAATCAGACTTGCCGTGCCCGGGCAAATCAATGGCAATTACACGATAACGTTTGCTTAATTCCTGCGCAAAACCATTGCCGTACCACACTTCCAATGATTCCAGAAAGCCGTGCAACAAAACTACCGCACGCCCTTTACCCGTGGATGTGTAACGAATTTTCGCCCCGCGCGAATGCATCCAGTTTACCTGAGGCACTTCGGGTTTAAATTCCGGCGGGGCAATCATTTTCGGGAATTACTTTTTCGGTTTACCGGAATTCATCAACTCCTCGATGTGATCCGCTTCTATTGGAATATTTTTCATCAGATCAACCGGGCCTTTCTTAGAAATCAGAATATCGTTCTCAATACGAACACCA
>CALJIF010000018.1 GCA_937974275.1 uncultured Flavobacteriales bacterium | reverse complement strand
CTCTTCCCGGTGGACAACTTTGGGTAGCTACAGGTGGCGTTGCAGCCCGTATTTTGTATTCGAAAGATTACGGCGCACATTGGCAATTTATTGCAACGCCCATGTTATCCGGTGAAGCAGCGAAAGGTATTTTTTCCATTGCAGTAAAAGACTCGGTGAATTGGGTAATTGTTGGTGGCGACTATACCAATGATACATTGAAAAAGGATCATGTTTATTATACGATGGACGGAGGTAAAACCTGGTTAAAGCCTCGAAGTTCTACCGGAGGTTATCGTTCGTGTGTGGAATATGTTAACGCAAAGACGATAGTTGCAACTGGTCCGGGTGGTACAGATATTTCGCGTGACGGAGGTGTTAATTGGAACGCCATGAGTACGGTGGGATATCATAGTATTCGCAGCGTTTCGAAGGGGAAAAAAGTGTTTTTATCGGGTAGTAAAGGACGATTGGGCGAAATCGTTTTTTAGATCGTGTCTGTTACGGAGTCGATTCAACAGTAATCGGTATATTGCTTCGCTAAACGTATGAGTGGAAGGAAGAAATTTTCAATGTTTGCATACATGCAATTTGTTGTTGCGGTGTTGTTTGCGTTGCTCTCAACTCAAATCGGAACGGCACAACGAATTCGATTCAACACGTATTCACTTTCTCAAGGTCTTTCTCAAAGTACCGTTAATGCTATCGTTCAGGATAGACAGGGCTTTATCTGGTTAGGGACGCAAGACGGTTTAAACCGTTTTGATGGTTATGGTTTCAAAGTGTATCGTCACAATCCATCTTCAGCCTCATCGTTGTCTGACAATTTCGTGCAGTCGCTATTAGAAGATAATACCGGAAGAATTTGGGTTGGCACCTACAATGGAGGTATTTCAATTTACGATCCGATGGCGGATCAATTTCAAAATGTGCCCTTACGCAATGGTAGTGTTAAGCCCGGAGTGATGAGTATGGTTGATGATGGAATTGTAGTGTGGGCGGCTACTACCGGAGGTTTATTTACCATTGATAAAAAGTCCCTTCAGGTAAAGTTGTATTCCACAGCAGATGCATCACGATTGCCGTCAAATCAAGTGCGACACATTTTAAAATTGCGCAACGGAGATTTGTGGGTGGCATGTGCACAGGGCGGAGTAGTAAAGTGGAATGCTCCAACGGGAAAATTCGAACGACTGATAACGCCACAACCGATTGATGGTTTGTCCTATGCTAATCCCTGGCATATGTATGAAGATCCAAGCGGAAAAGTTTGGGTGGCGTATTCCGGAGGAGGTTTGGTTGCCATGTCAGCTGACGGTAAAACTGTTTTGAATCATTACCACAGTTTTAATACTACGCGCATGAGTAACGATATCTGGTGTGTGCAGTCAGATGCTGCTAATCAGATTTGGTTCGGTTCATACGGACAAGGACTGTTCCGACTTAATTCTGCGACGGGTTATGTCGAGAATTATTACAACGACAACACGGATCGCTTTTCCTTGCCGAATAATGAAGTATTGTCCTTGTATAACGACCGTCAGGGATTAATGTGGGTAGGCACATTGGGTGGCGGTGTTACCAACTTTCAGCCCACAGGCTCCAGTTTCTTGCATTACGGTACAAGTGGCGCACGACAGCGATTGAGTTCTCCGATGGTAATGAGCATTTTGGCCGACGAAGATTTGCTGTATGTAGGGACATTGGGTGGCGGTCTAAATGTTTTTAATATCAAGGACGGAACAACACGTGTTATCGGTAAAGACAAATTGGGCTCGGATATTGTGCGGTGTATTTACAAATCGAAATCCGGTTTATTGTACATCGGCACCTATGGCGGTGGACTTTGCACCTATGATGTGAAAGGTGAAAAATTCAAGAACTACATTCACACTAATGACGATACCACATCGATAAGTGCGAACGATGTTTGGTGCATTCGCGAAACAAGTGACGGTAAAATTTGGATAGGCACATGGGGCGGGGGATTGAGTTGTTTTGATCCGCAGCGAGAAACCTTTCAAAATTTTTTACATCGTGATGATCGTCCGAATTCCATTAGTGGGAATAAAGTTATATCGCTTGCAGTGGACAAGGATGAAAATATTTGGTGTGGTACAAATGGCTCCGGATTAAGCATGTTGGACAGAACCACACAAATGTTTACCTCTTACCAAACATCAACCGGTACATTAAGTAACGATCGTATTCGGTGCATTGTTCCTGTAGCTGACAATCGCCTATGCTTAGGAACGGATGGTGGCGGTTTGATTGTATTTAATACAACTACAAAGAAGTCTGAAGTATTTAATGAAGCGAATGGTTTGCCGAATAATGTAGTTTATGGTATGTTGTTCGAATCAACAGATGTAGTTTGGTTAACCACCAACTTCGGACTGTGTCGGCTGAATATCAAAACGGGTGAAGTCAGAAATTATACGGAACGTGATGGACTTCAAAGTAATGAATTTAATCAAGGAGCGTACTTTAAAGATCAGGAAGGCGCGATGTATGTTGGCGGCGTTAATGGCTTTAACAAGTTTGTACCTTCTAAAATTTTGCCTAATCGTTATCAAGCGCCGATTTACATAACTGCGCTTTTGGTGAATGATAGTATGCGTGTGACTGATACTGCGTTCAATTATTTGCGACAGTTGCGATTACCCTATTCACAGAACTTTCTGTATTTCGAAGTGGCGGCCCTGAATTATCTCAATCCTGATTTGAACAAGTACGAATACATGCTCGAAGGATTGGATGAGCGTTGGATTCAAATCGGGACGCGACATGTAATCAGTTACACGAATTTGGATCCGGGTACGTATACATTACGTGTTCGAACTTCCAATAACGATGGCATAAAAAGCAATAATGAATTGCAGTTTTATATTTCTATTGCTCCGCCGTTCTGGCAAACGTGGTGGTTCCGTGCGCTTGTATTGGTTCTGATAGCTGCTCTTATTTATTTTGTCTTTAAATGGCGAGTTCGAAATTTACAGCAAGCTAAAGCAGAATTGGAGCAAGAGGTGGCACAGCGAACGCAGCAGGTGGTGTTTCAGAATGAAATTTTAGAGCGGAAGAATCGGGATATTACAGACAGTATCAATTATGCGAAGAAAATACAGGAAGCGATTTTGCCATCTAAAGCAATCATAAATGATATCGTTCCGGAAAGTTTTGTCTTGTATCAACCTAAGGATATTGTTGCGGGTGACTTTTACTGGTGTGAAAGAGTAGAGCACGTTGATGTAGCGGGTAACAAGCAATTGTTTGATTTTGTGGCAGTAGGTGATTGTACAGGGCATGGTGTTCCGGGTGCGATGGTAAGTGTAATCTGCTCTACAGCATTAAGCAGAACGGTAAAGGAATTTTATGAAACAGATCCGGGGAAAATTCTGGATCGAACACGTTTGCTGGTGTTGGAGACGTTTGAAAAGAGTGGGAGTGAAGTGCAGGACGGAATGGATATTTCTTTGTTGGCGATCAATAGAACTACAAGTGAAGTTCATTGGTCAGGTGCAAATAATCCGTTGTGGATTGTTGAACACGGCGAATTGGTGCAAATAGAACCAAACAAGCAACCAATAGGGAATTACGCCGAATTAAAGCCATTCATGAGTCATGCTCTTCAGATTAGCAGTGGCGCAATGATTTATTTATTTACTGATGGATTTGCCGATCAGTTCGGAGGCCCGAAAGGCAAAAAATACAAATACAAACAACTGGCCACTTTCCTGAAATCGATTGCTTTAGAATCCGTGAATAGACAAGCGGAGTTGTTGGAAGATGAATTCTCGCAATGGCGCAATTGGCCGGATGAACGCGGCGTTCCAAGAATGATGGAGCAGATTGATGACGTTTGCATTATGGGGATAAGAATGTGATTGCTTATTCATTTTGCAAATGTGTGGTGAGAAGCATTTTGGAGAAGTGATCCCGTCGCGACTCGAACGCGAAACCTTCCTTACGAGATGTTCGGATGAAATGTCCGGATGCTCTATCCGGTTGAGCTATGGAATTAGAAAATGAAATTATAGGAAGTAGGATCATTCACAGAAGCGTGAGTATCCGAAATAGCAAAATGTAATTACAGTTGGAGAAGTGATCCCGTCGCGACTCGAACGCGAAACCTGCTGCTTAGAAGGCAGCTGCTCTATCCAGTTGAGCTACGGGACCAATCACTTATTCAGCGAGGTGCAAAAGTACAATTCTAACTTGTACGCACAAACAATGTTTTACAGCACATCGGGTTGTTGTCATGTTCGTGTTCTCGAACAAAAAATAGAAGCATCCTTTGCCTCTAATTTCGTCGGGGTGGCCAGACTCGAACTGATCCCCAAATAATTGGGGACGCTACTCCCCAACAAGTTGGGGACGCTACACCCCGAACACTGAAATAAGAACGTTCTTGATGGACTACATTTAATCAAAAAAAAAGAGGCTATAACAGCCTCTAATTTTGTCGGGGTGGCCAGACTCGAACTGACGACCCCCTGGTCCCAAACCAGGTGCGCTACCAACTGCGCTACACCCCGAACAAATGGATTACTCCATTTTATATTTTCAATATTCGTGCGCTACACCCCAACAAGTTGGGGACGCTACACCCTGAACTCTTTATTCACGTTCATTTTTCAGAAACGTGTGCAAATGTCTCATTTTTTTTGGTTCGTGCAACGATTTTATAAAAAATCATTGGTGACTTACTTCATTTTATTTTTCAAAGCAAGCATTTTCAGCGCCGTGATGGCTGCTTCGTCTCCTTTGTTGCCGTGTTTGCCACCGGCACGGTCCAGCGCTTGTTCCTGATTGTCCGTCGTTAATACACCGAAAACAACAGGTTTATTGTATTTCAAATTCACCTCTGTAATTCCATAAGTAACGCCTTGACAAATAAAGTCGAAATGTCTGGTTTCACCTTGAATAACGCAGCCCAGCACAATTACCGCATCAACGTCCGTCCGTTCCGCAGCAAGTTGTGCTCCTAAGGTCAATTCAAATGTTCCCGGTACGAATTCAGTGCGAATTTGCTCAGCGGGCACACCATGTTTTTGTAAAGTATTTACAGCGCCCCACATTAACGCCATAGTCACTTCGCTGTTCCATTCGGCAACAATTACTGCAAAGCGATAAGCTTCGCCGGTTGGAACAGTTTCGGGATTGTAATGTGATAAATTCTGTAATGCTGTTGCCATGTTATAAAAAAGGGGCTACCTGATTCAGACAGCCCCTATAATTAAAAGGTTTAATCTATTTAACTTCTCCGCCCAAGCGAGCAATGTATTTGTCAACCTGCTGTGCTTCCTGTGATTCAGGATATTCGGAACGAATTTGCTGGTACAACTGCAACGCTTCTTCTTTATGTCCTAAATCTTCATGCACATATGCAGCCTTTTTCAGGAAGATAGGCGATGTAAACTTATTGGCATTAGTTTTTGCGGCTTTCATGTAGTAGCTCAATGCGTCATCAGTAGAACCTTTTTCCAAATACGCGTCTCCCAACAAACCAAGGCTAAGTGTACTTAACATTTGGTCGTCAGAATTAAACTCTTCCAATGTAGCGATAGCTTCGTCGTAACGACCAACACGCAAATATGAAACACCCAGGTAATAACGCGCCAGGTTGCCGGCAGGTGTCATCCCGTATTCATCTACGATAGCTTCAAAGCCTAAAGTTTCGCCTTGACCGTTGATTGCCAGATTGAAGGAATCTTTCTGGAAATACAATTCTGCCTTGTACATCGCAGCAGCTGCCTCATCGGAGCGTGGTTGCAAGTACAAATATTTCCAGCCAAAGTAGATGCCTACCAATGCTACAATGCCGCCAACAATGAACGTGATGCTCTTTTTGTTGTCGGATACATATTGTTCCGTCTTGTTATAAGCGTCTTCTACGCTTACTACCGGTTGTTCTTTTACTTCTTCTTGTGACATGTATCTAAAATCTTTCTTCAGATCGAGGTGCAAAAGTAAACTTTTTTTCCGCTTTACCTGCTTTTTGAGGAAATTTGACCCATGCATCTGAAATCACTCCATCTGGTCAATTTTAAAAACTATGAACAAGCCGACCTGGTGCTTTCGGAACGACTGAATTTGTTCACCGGCCTGAATGGTTCAGGAAAGACCAATATCCTTGATGCCGTGCATTATTTGGCCTTGTGTAAATCCTTTTTGCACGCCAACGATTCGCAGAATATTCGATATGATGAGCCCTTTTTTGTGATTCAGGGCGATTTTGCAAGCGATTCGGGCGTAGAACAAAGCAGGGAAGAACCGGTATATTGTGGTGTTAAGCGCGGACAACGCAAGGTTTTTAAGCGTAACAATAAAGAATATGATCGCTTGGCTGATCACATCGGACTTTTTCCGGTAGTGGTGGTTTCGCCTCAGGACAGCGTTTTGATTACAGGTGGCAGCGAGGAACGCCGCAGATTTATGGATACGGTTATATCTCAGTTTAACCGTAGTTATTTGGAACAACTGATTAATTACAACCGAGTTATAGTGCAACGCAATGCGCTGTTGAAGCAGATGAATGACGGGAAAGCCGGGAATGATGGTACACTTGAGATTCTCGATTTGCAGTTGGTACAATTCGGAACCCCGATACACGTTGCTAGAAGAGCCTTTATTCGTGAGTTGCTGCCCTTTTTTAATGAGTTTTACAAAAGTTTGTGCGATGGAAAAGAAGAGGTGGAACTAATTTACGAATCACGATTAAATGAGCATCCGTTGGATTTATTACTGGAGGAAGCCAGGAACAGAGACAAGATGTTGCTTCATACCAGCGTTGGGATTCATAAAGATGATTTGTCGTTCAGTATTAACGGACATGTACTGAAACGCAGCGGTTCGCAAGGACAGCAAAAAACATTTTTAATTGCACTGAAATTGGCTGAGTACGTGTTTCTTGATCGGGCTTCAGGCAAAAAACCGCTTTTGTTGTTGGATGATTTACACGATAAATTGGATGCGGAGCGTGTAGAGCGTCTTTTGCAAATTGTTTGTACCAATCGTTTCGGACAATTATTCATTTCAGATACCGGTGCAGGCGTGCTGGAAGAGTTATTCCGTAAGCAAGAAATTTCTTTTAAAGCGTTTGAAGTGCATCAGGGTGGCATTTCTGAACGATGATTGGCACGATTGTTTCATGGAGTTTGAAGCGCAGGTTTGCTTGCCAAGTTTGAATTAGATAGATTTGTTCACCCAATAAACCGGAATACATGATGAAAAAGTACATGATCTTGATGGTGGCAGCCATCACAATGACTACAATTTTAGTTGCACAACCGAAGAATACTCCTCCTCCAATTGCGCCCGGATTAGCTGCAAATGGCGATTTAAAGCGTCAGAACGGCGATTTTAATGGAGCATTGGCTGATTACAACACTGAAATTGCAAAGATCGATGCCGAAGCAAAACGTATCGTAAAGTTGAAAGCCGATTACGTGAAGATGTCTGAATTCGACAAAATGAATCAGAATCAAGACGAAATTAAGCGCAGTTATAACGATTGGGCGCGCCTGTATTACGGACGTGCAATGGCGAATATCGGATTAGGCAAAAAAGGTGAAGCTCCGGCTGATTTAACGATGGCGATAGCATTGGATGATCGTATGGCGGATGCATATTATCAGCGTGCGATGTTAAATGCGGGTCCGCAAAATCGTGAAGCAGCATGTACTGATATTGCTAAGGCGATGTCTTTAGGTCATGAAAAAGCTAAAGTTGCATACGATGATAATTTCTGCTGGAATCAGGCGCTTGTCTATTTCAAGGAAGGTAATTCCAATTTGACGTTAAGAAAGTATGATGACGCCATCGCTTCATACGATAAAGCAATCGGCTTGTCTCCGGACAGCGGTCGTTATTATGCTAAGCGTGGTCAGGCGTATTATGCAAAAGGTGATAAGACTAAAGCATTGGAAGATTTCACCAAAGCAACAGAAGTTTCTCCGAATCAAGGCGAAGGATTCTATCAATTAGGTATGTACTATTTCAACCTGGATGAGTTTGATAAAGCTTTCGATTACTTCACAAAGTGTCTTGCGGTTGATAAACTGAATTACAATGCGTACATCTACCGTGCACAGTGTTGCGAACGCGAACAGAAATTCACATCAGCAATTTACGATTACGGTCAGGCAATTTCTATTCGTCCGAATGATCCTGAAGCGTATTATCGTCGTGCGTTATTAAATCGCGATATGAAAAACATGACGGATGCATGTAAAGATTTCCGTAAAGCAGCATCTATGGAACATCCTGATGCAGCGGGTTATCTGGAAGAATGCAAATAATCAGCAACTTATTTATTGAGATCGGTGAGGCGTATAGTTTCACCGATTTTTATTTTTGTCCATATGACTCCGAGGAAAAAAGATTTAATTGAAACGGAACGCGCATTTTTATCAGGACCACGTTCGCGTTGGAAGGAATTTCGATTCACCATAAGTGTGATGAGTGAATTCATTAAAGGTTTTCGAAAGTTGCACTTCGTTGGACCTTGTGTTACAGTTTTCGGCAGTGCACGTTTCAAGGAAGATCATTCGTATTATCAATTAGCGCGAGAAGTAGGAGCAGGGTTGGCGAAATTGGGTTTTACAACAATGACCGGCGGTGGGCCCGGTGTAATGGAAGGTGCCAATCGTGGTGCGAAAGAAGCAGGAGGACGATCAATCGGTTGTAATATTATTTTACCGCACGAACAACATCCCAATCCGTATTTAGACAAATGGGGGAACATGGAATATTTCTTTGTGCGAAAAGTTCTGTTAACCAAATACTCTTACGCGTTTGTCGTATTACCCGGTGGGTTTGGGACGTTGGATGAATTATTTGAAGCGATCACGCTGATTCAAACTAAAAAAGTAAAGCAGTTTCCTGTTGTGTTAATGTGTAAGGATTTTCACCAACAACTGATGGATTACATACAGTTTATGCAGGAACGCGGCACCATTTCACCAAAAGATTTAGACTTGATTTATTACACCGACAGTGTAGAAGATGCGATGAAATATTTGCAAACTAATTCTGTGGAACGCTTTGGCTTAAGAAAGACGTATCGTCCTATACCGTTGTTTGGTGAGTAAAATTGTAAAACGGTAAGCGGCAGTTAAAACTGAATAGGAATCGTAAGTCGGACAGGGCTACTGTTTTTATTGGTTGCAGGAATTTGCCACGGTATTGAATACACCACGCGCAAAGCTTCATTCGCTAATCCTATTTCTTTGGGATTACTACATCTCCAAACTTCCGCTTCCGGCACCATTCCATTTCCGTCAATAGTGAAATTTATTTCAACGACTGCTGTATTGCGAAATGCAAAATCGGCGACCGGATAATTAAGTTCTTGTTTAATCCAGCTTTTAAGAGCAGTGTCGCCTCCGGGAAAATAGTCAGCCGGCAGCAGCGGTTGCATGTCTGTATTTACCTGTGGTTCGGGGTTAATAGGAGTTCTGTTTCCTTCGATAGCGATATACGGTTGATCCGCGTATTGTACATTTTCTTCGATCATTTCCACCGTTGGCAAAACGACATCATCCAATTTACTGAATCGTATATCAGCTTTGTTGTAACGTACCACTAAATCCGCGTATTCGGGATCTTTATTGGAAACAGTCCTTCCGGTATAGTCCCATACCTCCGGCCATGTGTTGACAACGCCTTCATTCGCGGTATAGCGAAGAAGCAGGACACCTTTGTCATTTCGAAACTCACAAGGTCCATGCGCTAATCCATCCCGATAGTTAATTACACTTTTGGGTTTACCATTCGGGTGGAATTCTTTCCATTTGCCATCGGGAGCTCCGTCTTTGTATTGTCCCGAACTCAAAACTATGCCGCTTGAATCTTTTTCAATAAATGAATGTATTTCGTAGTACTGATCAACGTTGGAACGGTACCAATCAGCGCGCTTCAATTTTCCGTTAGGATGGTATTCAAATAAGGAATCAGGTTCGTCGGCGTTATTAAAATCTCTTGTTCCTTTCCAGTAGCCACGGGAAACTACTTTGCCGGTAGTAGGATCGTACACCGTTGAGATACCGGTACGAATACCTGACACATAAAATGTTTCTTCAACTAAAGCTGCGTTGTGATAAGTTCTATAGGCTCCATCAAGTTTGCCTTTTTTGTACTGACATTCCAATACAACACGACCATTTTCTTTAAAAACAACAGGTCCTTCCAAGGTATCGTTTACAAAGTATCCTTCAGCAATTTGAATATTGCCGTCACGGATTTTACTTTCCATGACGTAACCGTTTTTATGGTTATCGCGGTAATTGGTAATGCTGGCCGGTATTGTGTCATCGCGGTGTGGAGCATAGTTCACCCAAGTACCATGTTTTGTATCATCACGGTAACGTTCTATAGAAAGTAATTTTCCGGAAGTATTGAAGTTTCTTACTTCTACAACTTTATTATCCTGATAGTTCTCTTGTTTATAGTATTGATAGCGTCCACTGCGAAAGAACCGTGCGCTGTCCGGAATTCCTTGATTTAAAAAGTAATGTGCTAAAATTTTCCCATCGCTTGTGTAGTAGCGCTGCGTGCCGTGAGGCACGCCGTCCAGGAAGTTTTCATCCGCAACAACAGTGTTTTTGATGTATTTTTTTTGGCTGCCGTTTTTCTTACCCTGTAGATAATTGGTCGTGTTGGATTTGTAACCATCTGTAGTATAATAGGTCCATAGCCCTTCTTTATTACCGTTAACTTGCAAACCTTCATAATGAATCTGTTTGCTTTTCGGGTAATACACAACAACCTTTTTCTTTTTCTTTATGGCAACTTGATTCGCAGTTACAGCAGTAGTTCCGAACGTGAAAAATAGCAGTACTAAAGTGGTTAATCTGATCGTGTTCATAATTGGTGCGTTGCGATTGAATAAAATCGCGGATCGTACTACTTAAAAATTATTTCGCTGAATTTCTTCTTGCCATCAAGGAAGTACGCTTTAACAATACTTCCATTGTAGACACCATGCTCCGCATAACGGGTAGTCATTTGTTGTACTTCTTTACGCTTGCGCAATGTAGCAGGCAGCATTTTATAGAAGCTCATGTGCGCGTGAAACACAGCAAGAAAGTGTTTACCATCTCCGCCCAGCAGGAACTTCCATGCCGCAATACCGTCAAGCCCCATGCGCAAAAACAGTTTTATCACAAACCATTGTGGAGCATGATTTTTAGTAAGTAGTAAAAGATTGTTACGAAAATTGAGATATGTTTTAAACGGACTTTGTTTATTCAACGTTCCGCCACCTACATGATACACCACCGATTCGTGACAATACATAATCTTCTTCCCGGAATTACGCAGTCTCCAACACAAATCAATTTCTTCCATGTGAGCGAAAAAATCAGCATCAAATCCTTTAACACGCAGCCATTCCGAACTACGAATAAATAAGCAAGCACCTGTAGCCCAGAAAACTTCGCGTGTATCATCGTATTGGCCTAAATCTTTTTCGTAGGTATCAAATATTCGTCCGCGACAAAAAGGGAATCCCCATTTATCGATAAAGCCTCCTGCAGCACCGGCATATTCAAATTCATCACGTCGATGATAAGCGCGTATTTTGGGTTGCGCAGCAGCAATTTGATCATCAACTTCCATAGCTTCTATAACCGGTTCTATCCAACGTGGTGTTACTTCAACATCTGAATTCAGTAGAACCAAAAATTTTGCATTGACATGAACCAAAGCTTCGTTGTAGCCTGCCGCAAAACCACCATTATGTTTGTTGCGAATGATTTTAACTGCCGGGAATTCTGATGTCAGCACATCAATAGATTGATCTGTGCTCGCGTTATCGGCAACAACGATCTGTGTTCCTGCCGGACTGTTTTGTAACACCGTTGGAAGAAATTTTCGCAGAAATTCTACACCATTGTAGTTGAGAATAACTACCGCAATATCTGAAGGGGAAGTTGTCACGAATTAATTACCCGGCAAGGTTTGTTTGCAATGTTGCTTTTGAAGGTTGCGAACTTCGCCACCGTATTGCTCCGTAAATCCAAGTAGAAGGGCTTTTTCAAATGCACTGCATGCAGCCTCACGATTCCCTTCGGCAATACAAATTAACCCCAGATTACGATACGCCCAGGAATTCGTGTCGTTCAGTTTGATGCTCTTTTCACAATCTTCCCGTGCGCCTTTCAAATCCCCGATTTTTAATTTGGAATAACTGCGATTACTATAAGCGTAGGCACTATTGGGCATTCTGCGAATACATTCATTATACATGATAATTGCTGAATCGTGTTTGTTCATTTCCGCATACGTAAAGCCCAAGTTGGAATACACTAAAATGAATGAGGTGTCCGCTTTGGCTGCACGCCATAACAAGTTTATTGCTTCTTGTCCGCGCCCCGGCCAACCATTGATCATCATGGCTTTATCGTTAAGCGCAGCGTAATTGTTTGGATCAACCTGGATGGCAGTATTATAATCTCTCTCAGCGTCTGTTGTGTCGAAGTTATCCTGATGCGCTTTTGCCCGAACAGAATACAACAAAGAACTGTCTTTAGGCGTTTTTGAAACCTTAAGACCTTCGTTGGCATCTTTAATTGTTAACGATGGACGTCGGTACAACAAATAAATACGTCCTCGCTGGTAGTAGTATTTGGCGCTATCCGGACCAAATTTGATGGCGAAATCCATATCACGCAAAGCGCCCTGACCATCGCCGATATTCATACATGCAGTAGACCTCAGATAGAAATATTCAGCATGCGTGTTGTCTTTGCTGACGCACTTCGTGAGATGATCGATTGCTTTTTTATCCTTGTTATCGCGCATTAAATCCAGCGCCTTTTTATAATTTTCCTGGCGTGACTGTGCGGAAACAGATACAGCTGTAAACAGTGTAAGAATTAAGAAAAGTGATTTTTTCATTAGTGAGGATTAATGAAGATGTCGTTGGAATGCCCGCCGTATTGCGGATCAGTTCGGTTTCTATCCAGATCACGATACTGGGAATCACGCTTTACCAGACGAGTTTGCCAGCGGTCATCACGTACTTCTCCACGCGCATCGGAATGCAGGAGGACAAAATTATTCGTGACTAAATCAAAGTTGGCAAACACAAATCGCTTGTTGCTTTGAGTAGTGTTGTTCGGCTGATTTGACGCTCCGGGATTCGTCGTATTGCTGCGAATCGTGTAGTACTGCCAAATCTCGTATGGGTAGGAGGATGGCTCGTTGTACATTAGCACACGCTGATCCGGCGGACCGTATTGTAAATAAACGCGCCCGCGTTCAGTCATGTATCCACGCATAATTTGCGTGCCGAATTCTTTGTTCACTTTTTCTACTTCGGCTTTGTATTTCAACCATGCTGCTTCAGGATCTACATCATTTCTGGAAAGCCAGAAGTTATAGAAGTACTGTTGCATTAATGCGATATCATCGGCTTTGATGCGATTCTCAGCAAACTCTTTTTCCATTTCACTGCTGATAGGACGCAAGCAACGAATAACATCAATAAGCGTATCCTTATTCGTGATTTTTGCTGCGAAGGTCGTGCTGACGTCCATGGCTGCAATATCTTCCAGATTGAACGCCACACCCGGGTTGTAACGTTCGATAGTTGTTTTACGCATGTACAACAAACGATTCGTTGCACTGCGCGCTTCAACTACTACATTGAATGTGCCTCCCGGCAATTTTTCAATATTGAAGTTATGCAAAACAGGATTAACTGCTTGCGGACTCATCTTAATGAACGTATTGAAATCATTAAGCTTGCGACCGGTTTGTGCATTTTCGATGTAACAAAACACCACAAATTTTTCGTCTGATTTCAATACTTTATTGGTGTTGTACAATTCCGCGTAGAGCGTCAATTTATTTAGATTTTCAGGATAGAATGACGATACGTAAGGAATCAAATCGTAACCACTTTTAGTCAGTAATCCGGGAGTTGAAGCAGGTAAATAATTTTCCAACAGTTGAATTCCGGATACGGAGATAGAATCTTTGTCGATATCCACGATGAGTGACTTCCAGTTGGTAATCGTTCGTGCCGGCACGTGATTCAAATCAGTCAGAGTAACCTGAAGTTTGTAAATTCCAATCGGCAGCTGAAAGCGCTGCAGGTCAATGAAATTTGGTGCTTTAGAGCTATCCGCTGTTTCCGGACTTGCCAAAATATATTTACGAATTGCTTTAATAGAATCA
>CALJIF010000017.1 GCA_937974275.1 uncultured Flavobacteriales bacterium | reverse complement strand
GATTCGTCGTTTGCGTCACAGCTCCAGAAGTAAATTGCTAAAGACGTACTTAGGCTAATATGTTGTAAATAACTTAGGCAGCCGCAAGGATCCGGGAATAAAAAAACCGCGCATCTTTGCGGCTGTTCGATTTTTAATACCAAACACACTAACTAAAAAATCTCCAACGCCATGACGCTTGAAACGCTTGAGCCGCAAAAAGGACACGCGAAGTCGTACCAGGAAGAATTAACCGCCTGGATCAATCAGGAAAAATCAGCTATCGAACTGATTTCACACATCGGAACCTTATGGTTTGAAAAATCGGTTGAGCTGGTTATTTTCCGTAATCAGTTAATTGACCGCAGTGCCAGTGAAATCATGAACCTGCATCAATATGCAAAGGACATTGTGAAGCGTCCGATTTTGGTGCAAGACACCGCTGCATTGGCAAAAGCGTTAACAGCAATCAACCTGAAGCCTTCACGTATTGACATCGGTCGTTTATGCGCTGAATGGTCTGAGGAAAAGTCGAAATACGCAGACGTCAATGCATTCGTTGGTGAGAAGATGAAAGATTTCATCAGCACCGGCGATCACGCGTTAACACCTAAAGATGTGGTGTTGTACGGTTTCGGACGCATCGGGCGTTTAGCTGCACGCGAATTGATTTCTCAAGCAGGTAAAGGCGAACAATTGCGTTTGCGTGCTATTGTTACACGTGGTAACAGCGACGAAGAAATTGTTAAGCGTGCCGACCTGTTGCGCGTGGATTCCGTTCACGGACCTTTCCCGGGAACTATCATTGAAGATTTCGAAAAGAAAGCACTGATCATCAACGGACATACCGTATTCATGATCAACGCCAACAATCCGGAAGATGTAGATTATACGCAGTACGGAATTGATAATGCGCTGGTAATTGATAACACCGGTGTATTCCGCGATCGTGAAGCATTGAGTCGCCACACCAAAGCAAAAGGTGTTGCAAAAGTATTATTGACTGCTCCCGCAAAAGGTGATGTTCCGAATGTGGTATATGGCGTTAATCACGAAACTGTTGATGTGAAGAATGAAACTATTTATTCGGCAGCTTCTTGTACTACCAATGCGATCATGCCAATTCTGTACGTAATTGAAAAAGAATTGGGCGTCGTTAAAGGACATATTGAAACGGTTCACTCCTACACCAACGACCAAAACCTGTTGGATAATTACCACAAGAAATACCGTCGCGGGCGTTCTGCCGCATTGAACATGGTAATTACTGAAACCGGTGCAGAAAGTGCGTTGAAAAAAGTATTGCCGCAGTTATCCGGTAAGTTCACCGCGAATTCAGTGCGTGTCCCTACTCCAAACGTTTCTTTGGCAATTTTAAATATTGAAATCAAGAAAGAAATTACCAAAGAAGAAGTCAACAACATCATTCGTAACTACGCGTTGAAAGGCAATCTGGTGGAACAAATCCAGTATGCATTCTCCAATGAATTAGTATCCAGTGATGTGATCGGTAATTCTTGTCCTTCTGTATTTGACAGCCAGGCGACGATTGTTTCCGCAGACAAGAAAAGCATTGTGTTGTACGTGTGGTACGATAACGAATACGGTTATACCCGTCAGGTGATTCGCTTCTCTAAGCAATTGGCAGAAGTGCGCCGAGCGGTGTATTATTAATAGATTTTAAAATGCATGCACTCCGCAATTAACTTGTTTTGATTGCGGAGTTTCTTTTTTTTGGTGTATTGGTTAACTCGCATTGGGGCTGTAAGTTTCGTAAATTTGAAACTCAACCTTGTAAGAATGAAACACAAGTAATTGTATCATCTTAGGGTTGACCAGCTGAATTTAGCAGAGACAATTGAATTGACTGTTGTCCCGTTTGCTACTAGAAAATTATCGCCATGAAAAGAATTACGAAAGAACAATATAATCAAGAACTTCTTTTGGCAATGAGGAGCATCAAGGAAGGCAGAGGCATTAAACATGCAGATGTTTTGAAAAAGCTAAACAAGATGGCAAAACATACCAACAGTAAAACTAATTCGTCTGATTCAGATAAATAATAAAGGATTTTCGTAAATAAGCATTTGAATTAGAAACCAAACAAATAGCGGTGTCGGTTGTTGTTAACCGGTCAGGAATACATCAAGTACCATGAAATCATTCAATATCCCCGAATACTACCGCAGTCCGATTATTTCGAAATTAAAACAACTGCGTAAGCTCAGCGATCCGAAGAAAAAAGACTTCACTCCCAGCCTGCTCGACTTCGGTAATGTGCAGGTGCTGATCGCACGCCATTTCGGATTTTGTTACGGAGTAGAGAATGCGGTTGAAATTTCTTTTCGTGCGGTTGATGAAAATCCCGATAAGCGTGTGTTTCTGTTGAGTCAGATGATTCACAATCCGGAAGTCAACGCAGACCTTACTGCACGTGGTGTTCGTTTTTTGATGGATACTTCCGGGCAACAACTCATTCCGTGGAGCGAACTGAATTCCGATGATATTGTGATCATTCCTGCGTTCGGCACAACATTGGAAATTGAAAGTCAATTGAAGAGTATTGGTATTGAACCACAGCGTTACAACACGACGTGCCCATTTGTAGAACGTGTTTGGAAAAAATCTGCGCAACTGGGAGAAGGTCAATACACCATTATCATTCACGGTAAACCCGCGCATGAAGAAACGCGTGCTACATTCTCGCACAGCAGCATTAACGGGCCCTCTATTGTGGTGAAAGACATTCATGAGTCGCGCATTTTGGGTGAATACATTTTAGGACGAACCGATCGTTCCACATTTGATGCTTTATTCGCAACGCGCACGTCGAAAGGATTTGATCCCGAGCGCGATTTACTGAAAGTTGGTGTGATCAATCAGACCACGATGTTGGCTTCAGAAACACAGGAAATTGCTGATTACTTTCAGCAGGTGATGAAAGAAAAACATCCGAACGATGATCCCAAAATGCATTTCGCGGATACTCGTGACACTTTGTGTTATGCGACGAACGAAAATCAGGATGCGACTTACGGATTGTTGGAACAGGAAGCCGACTTAGCTCTGGTTGTGGGTGGCTACAACAGTTCCAACACTTCACATTTGGTTGAATTGTGCGAACGCAAATTTCCGACCTACTATATCAAAGACGATTCAGAAATTCACTCCGCGCAAAGCATACACCATTTCGACTTGCATCACCACAACATGAAAACCACAACTGACTGGTTGCCGACAAAATCGCCTTTACGGGTGATAATTACCAGCGGCGCTTCATGTCCGGATAGCGTTGTTGATCGTGTATTGCAGCGCGTGTTGGAATTAGCTGCTGTAACGGTTACACCCGAGCAAGCATTGGATCAGTACGCCGCACAATTACAACACGCATGAATCGATTCATAAGCGCGGTTATTATTAGTGTCGGAGGATTTGCAGCTTGCAGCGAATCACCGAAAACAGCGCCCGTTACCGACACAACGCGTGTTGTAAAAACAAACACCGGCGCAAGCTATACACAACTAGGTAACAGCATTTTTGAATTTCAATTATTACCCGATTATTCCATACGTGAAGAAACGCGCATTCACGGTCGCGTCTATTACCTCGAAGCCGGCACGAATGCTGCGATAACGGGAACTGCAGGCTTCTACATCGGAGGTTCACCCAACACGCAGCAGCCCGATTCCGATCACACCACCACAACCTTTGCAGGACAATTATTAGGAAAATCTACTAACTGGACACAATTTCAGGCCGCTGCAACCAATCCTTATGTGCACCGCGAAGCAATCGTACCGTTGCGCGATTCTATTGTGTTACAAGCCTGGTGCAACAGTTCCAACCAACAACATCTGGAAGAATTGTTCCGAATGGTGAATTCGGTTAGGGAGAAGTAAGGATATATTTTTTTGAACCCGGTGAATAGTTCACTCAATTCACAGCCCTTTCCTACTACGGCAACGTGCGCTGATACTTCGACGCCAAATTGCGGTACAACGACATCCCGACTAACTTATAACGAACTTTAAATTCGTATTCGGTATTTGCCGTTAAATTATTTATCGTGAAGAAAACGCCCGAAGATGCCGGATGAACGGTATTTGCACCGTTATTATACCATCTACGTGTTCCTTTCTTTCTCCAACGTACCTTGACCTTCGTGTATCCGGGAGGTTCGGCATCAGGAATATTGGATGATACGAAACATAAGACGTCAAGTTTGGTGGATTGCACGTTGGCAAATCCGAAACCAACATTTACATGGGACATGTTGAAAGCCATAAATTATTTTTTAAAGATTAATTTAATAAGTTCAGAAAGCCTATCTCCTTTGAGGACCTCATCGGAGATAGGCGGGCGGGTTTGTTCTGATTAACGGTTTAACATCAAACGCTGTGTTTGCGAAGTTGTACCATGCATCACACGAACAAAATAAACTCCGTTAGCTTGTGTGCTCAGATTGATTT
>CALJIF010000016.1 GCA_937974275.1 uncultured Flavobacteriales bacterium | reverse complement strand
TGCAACAACTACACGCGTTCGAGTCCCTCCCGATGCTTCGGGACGGTCCGCAAAAAGCTCTCAGAAATGAGGGCTTTTTTGTTTTAGTTAACTCCTAGTTTCTGCGGCAACTTTTATAAGTACAACTACTACGCGGGTTCGAGTCCCTCCCGATGCTTCGGGACGGTCCGCAAAAGCTCTCAGAAATGAGGGCTTTTTTATTGATGCTCACTTTGTGACGTTGTTCATGTATTGATATTACAATTAATTCGCGCGTTCGAGTCCCTCCCGATGCTTCGGGACGGAATGTACGTCACAGCATTAGTTGACTTTTAAACTTCGCATAGAATGCCAGGAAGTTTCTATAAACAAAATAGGAGCAATGATGCCGGTTTAATTCTGAATAGATCGATACGCTTTCCACTCTATGATAACCAACATCATTACGACCACAATTTCACCCACGCTAAATGCAATTCCCCAATGTGTTATGTTATTGTCAGTTAATATTAAAAGCAATGTGCCGATACAAAATGCCGTATTTAGCAGGATGAGTGCGAGCAAGGTTTGTTTTGATGATAAATTCAGGTATTCATGAAACCATCCCAACCAGGAAAAGAGTAACGCAAAACTGCCCAACAACCACGGTATCGGAGCAGCTATGCCAAAAAAATCAGGATTTGTTCCGATGAGTAACCACCACAGTAGTCCGCTAATTGTTGCTCCGATAGCATCGAGAAGAATCAGGTGAGAAGGCGAATTTTTTTGAAACATTTACCAACGTACTTTTAATCCGAATTGTTGCAGTAATTGAGCCTCCGGATAAACTCCCAGCTCCGGGATATTCGTGATCGTTAAGGCAGGTCGAAGTTCATACATCAGATGTACTTGCTTCCAGAACGGACGCCTTTTACCGATTCGAAAATCAACACCAAGAGGTACGTATCCGCAAAACGCAGTATTCGCCTTGTTTTTAAATTGTTCCGACTTACTATCCAATACACGTTGGTTGGAGTAACGTACGCTTGAGTTCCCTTGACCAATAGCAATACGTTGAGCAGCATATTCGCCATAACTAATTTCGGACATTGCATTCAATGACATTCCTGCTGTCAATCCCATTCCACCATACAACGACCATCGTGCTTCAGAATTTGTACCGAATAATAATGAAACGTCTAAACGTAGTTGTTGGGAATAATACGATGCGGAATAGCTGCGTGTATTTATAGAATCAACAAAGTGCATCTGACCGGTTTGTTGAGAAATCAATGTATCAACTATACTGGTACTTTCCATGTACTTTCCTGCAGAGAAATAAACTCCGGAGCCGTACTGGAATCCTGCACGAAGCGTTGGATTGCTGCGATATGCTTGACCTGATTTATCACGAAGTTGCATGCCTACCAAAACACCAAAATTCCCTGTCGTTTCCAGATAGCTGTAGAAATTTTCCTGATAACCTGCCATATTCTGTTGTAACAAGACCGAACCTGGCATTAGCTTTTCGAACTCGCTCATTTGCAACCGGGCTGAACGTGCAAATCCAAAACCTGTAACTACTGTCACTTCCTGAATGTGCAACAATTTCGGTTTGGGTTCTTCCACCACCTGAGCGGAACAAGATAATGTTGCGATTACTAAACAAGTTATTACAAATCCTCTGACCATACCATCAAATTTTGATTGTTGAAAGTTAGACGAAACAGGTTTTAATTGGTGGCTTTGTTTCAGACAGAAGCTACATTCAAAAATCCACCGGTCTTATCCATTTTTCATTTTACTAACATAGTTATACCATTTAATGTCCGAATAACTGCTCCGGATCAGTCTTTCAAACGCTTCGCATTGATTAGGTTAGTATTGCCTTTCGCGTTTCGGGATGAAACAACTTTTTGTCCGGTTTTTTTCTCCAACTCAACGCGCGCAACTTTTGCTACATGCCCACCTTGCCGCGCAACAACTTTACTCTCTTCATAATCTTTCGGATTTGTAGCAACAGAAATATCCTTAGTTGAAGCTTCGGCCAACATGTTCAAAATTAGTTCTGTATTCGTCATATTGTCTCTCAAGTTTTCTCGCTTCAAACCTTTATAGCGTTTGTATTCCTTAGTAGTTTTATCACTCCACGCTTTTGTAATAATGTCAGTTAGTGTTGCGAAATGCTGCCCTTGTTTAAGTCCAAGTCTTTTCCATTCGTCCGTCAATTCCTTCCGAATTTCGATGCTCTTTAAACGTTGATTGATCCAGCTCTCTGAATATCCCAATTTCAGATATTGCTGTAGAGCACGATCAATGCTCAACTCCGGATCTTGCATTTCTTCAAGTCGTTCCGAACCAACTTCAGCGAGCCATAACTTGAACGGTTCAGCCTTAGAAGAAGGAACTGATTGAATCAACCGCAATATTTGTTCTGTATCCGCTACATCTGTTAACCGCATCTTGCCATCTGACGCAATTAACTTCAACCGGTTACAATTTGTAACCGTTTCATTTCCCTCCTTTATTAATCTATGTTTCAATACCTTCCAATAATTTCGTGCACCTTGATAACTAGATTGATCAGTTAACACAGCCATCACATCTATTATCGCAAAATACCATTGTTCCTTTTCCGTATCCCATATAGTACGAACCTGTTGATCCTCAAAGAGTTTTACTGATTTATCTGCCATTGTTCAGCAATTAGGTATTTGTTCAACTAAGTTACCTATTGGATGAAGCACTTCAGTTGATGTTGAAAACAAAAATAAAAGGCAACCCGTTACGATTGCCTTTTGTTTCTCTTTTGAAATTTCAATTATTCTTTACCAAACATTTCCATCACCTCATTGCTGATACCGGTATTTGAATATCCGCCATCATGATATAAATTCTGCATGGTTACCATACGACTCATATCCGAGAACATGAGTACACAGTAATCCGCACAAGCATTCGCATCGGCATTGCCTAATGGTGAAATTTTATCGGCGTAATCGTAGAAATCACCAAAACCTTTAATACCGCTACCTGCAGTAGTTTTAGTTGGAGACTGTGAAATCGTATTCACACGCACGTGACGATGCTTTCCGTAATGATAACCAAAGCTACGTGCCACCGACTCCAACATGGCTTTCGCATCCGCCATGTCTGTGTAGAACGGATAAGTACGTTGTGCTGCGATATGCGACAATGCTACTACAGAACCCCATTCGTTGATGGCATCCATGTTATAAGCAACACTCAGCATTTTGTGCAATGACATTGCACTTACATCTAATGACTTCTGATAGAAATCATAGTTCAATCCGGTGTAAGGAATGTTCTTACGAATATTTGGAGACATCCCGATAGAATGCAACACGAAATCAATCTTACCACCCAAATGCTCTATTGCTCCTTCAAACAAAGCCTTCAGCTCATCCATGTTGGTAGCATCTGCAGGAATAATTTTGGAATTGGTGCTTTCTGCCAACTTATTGATTTCACCCATACGCATGGCAATAGGTGCATTCGTAAGCACAAATGATGCGCCTTCTGCATGACATTTTTCAGCCACTTTCCAGGCAATTGAATTTTCATCTAAAGCTCCGGAAATAATACCGCGCTTACCTTTTAATAATTGATGTGACATAGTTTCTAGTTTGGACTGAGACAAATATAAAGTTTATCGGGAGTTCAATTCTTCAATAATTCACGCGCATTCTTGCGGGCCGCATCACCGGGAGTTCCGGCACTCAGCATTTTGGCAATCTCCTCTACCCGCTCTTTATCATTCAAACGTCGTATTCTGCTCACTGTGCGTTCCTTGTCATCTTCTTTATACACGAACAAATGATGTTGACCTTTCGATGCTACCTGCGGCAAATGCGTGATAACCACTACTTGCATTCGTGTACCGAGTTGTTCCAGGATAACACCTGCTTTTGCAGCAATGTCACCTGAAATTCCGGTATCGATTTCATCAAATATGATTGTCGGTAGTAGCGTATGTCCTGCCAACACAGACTTTAAGCTGAGCATCAATCGTGATAATTCTCCACCCGATGCAATTTTGCTCAAAGCTTTGGGTTGCTCG
Source organism: uncultured Flavobacteriales bacterium (assembly GCA_937974275.1). GTDB lineage: Bacteria > Bacteroidota > Bacteroidia > Palsa-965 > Palsa-965. Next base: position 16,210 of record CALJIF010000016.1, on the reverse strand, counting down.
CCTTTATTGGCATTGAACATGAACACCACTTTGTCGTTACCGTCCTCACGAAGCTGTTCCAATTCGGTTAACTCAATTTGTAAAACGGCGTTGGGCATACCAAGATCTTTCAGCAATGCTGCAATGGCCTCTCTAAAATCGGGAATGGCTTTAGCTCGGGCTTTATGAAGTTGTTGTGCCAATTGTTTCAACTTCTTTCCGGCTTGTTCCATAGCTGCGGATGCTTTCACAATATCCTCTTCCAACGAACCGATTTGTTGCAGCTTTGCATCCGTTTCACTTTGAATACGCAATAAATCACTTGTCGTATTTACTCCGTGCTTTTTGAATAAACGGAACATATCGTCCAAACGTTCGCGCAGCAAGGAAGTTCTAGTCGGATCGTGATGAATTTCTTCATTCACGGATTCCAATTCGTTGGCAATATCCTTCAACTCAATAAATGCGCTGTTGAGTCGATCTAATAATTGCTGAATACTGCCATTGTATTTTGCAACTGCGGAAAGTGTCGCCTTAACAGCATTCAGCGCTTGCAACACTCCGCTTTCTTCACCATCTAATCCGCTATACGCACGAGTTAATGCCAGCTTAATTTCTTCAGCATTTTCGAGTGTTTCCAACTCTTGTTCAATGGTCTGCTCCTCTCCGGGAACAAGTTGCATTTTTAAGAACTCATCAAGTTGAAACTGCAAATAATCAAAATCCTTTTTGCCTTGCAACTCCAACGCTTGCAACTCCTGAAGTCTTGCCGTAAGCTGCTTGACAATCTTAAATTGCTGCTTATAATCACTCAACAGCGTCTGATTATCCGCTACACTGTCCAACATATTCAACTGATACGAAGCTTCATTCAATGCAATCGTTTCGTGTTGAGAATGAATATCAATTAACCAGCTGCCGAGATTTTTCAATTGCGTCAAATTCACCGGGGTATCATTGACAAATGCTCTGGATTTGCCTTCTGCATTGATTTCGCGGCGAATGATAGTTTCTTCTTCAACATCAACATCCAACTCTGTCAAAGCTTGTCGAAACGATGGATGTTGCACAACGAAGTTTCCTTCAACAATGCATTTTTTGTTTTTGTCTCGCAATGCGGATGAATCGGCACGCTCGCCCAACAACAATCCTAAAGCGCCCAACAGAATTGACTTCCCTGCTCCTGTTTCACCGGTAATAATAGTGAGTCCGGAATGCAAGTCCAGTTGCACTTCATCTATCAACGCGTAATTCTGTACGTGCAGTTTCGTCAGCATATTCCGATACCGTAGTAAATGAAAAAGGCTGCACGCGCAGCCTTTAATTTCAATCTATGACTGATTAGGCAGTAACCTTACCCATCACTTCGGCCATTGTTTTACCGATTTGTGCAGGTGATTCTACCACATTAATTCCATTTTCACGCATGATCGCCATTTTCGCTTCCGCGGTATCATCAGCACCGCCGACAATTGCACCGGCGTGACCCATGGTACGACCTTTAGGTGCAGTACGTCCTGCAATAAAGCCAACTACAGGCTTCTTATTGCCGTTTTCGCGAATCCAACGAGCTGCTTCAGCTTCCAAAGTACCGCCGATCTCTCCGATCATAACAATACCGTCGGTATTAGGATCATTCATTAACAACTCAACTGCTTCACGAGTAGTTGTTCCGATGATCGGATCACCACCGATACCGATCGCAGTGCTCACGCCTAAACCGGCTTTTGCAATCTGATCAGCAGCTTCGTATGTTAATGTTCCTGACTTTGATACGATTCCGATACGTCCCGGAATGAATACGAAGCCCGGCATAATGCCCACTTTCGCTTCACCGGCTGTAATAACGCCCGGACAGTTTGGACCGATCAGGCGGCAATCTTTTCCTTTGATGTATTCCTTGGCGTTAACCATGTCTTTCACCGGAATTCCTTCGGTGATACAAACAATTACTTTAATGCCGGCATCCGCAGCTTCCATGATAGCATCCGCAGCAAAAGCCGCAGGAACGAAAATGATGGAAACATCAGCACCGGTCGTTTTTACGGCATCAGACACCGTGTTAAATACAGGACGATCCAGATGCAAACTTCCGCCTTTACCCGGAGTAACACCACCCACTACATTCGTACCGTAATCAATCATTTGTGTAGCGTGGAAAGTACCTTCGCTACCGGTAAAACCTTGAACTATAACTTTAGAATTTTTGCCAACAAGAACGCCCATATTCGGATGTGTTTAAAAGATTAAGATGAGGAACAAAAATAAGGTTTTTACCTATTCCTGCGCGCCTGTTGAAAACTCGGTAATACTACTTCTTAACCCGCTCCAGATTGATTATATTCGTCGGATCCACAATCAATCCGCTAACATTTTTCTGCACCAAACGAACAATTCTATCGTAATACAGAGGAACCACCGGCGATTCGTCCACCAAGATTTGATCCATTCTCAGGAACAACTCGCTGCGCACCGAATCATTTTGCTCAATTAATGAACGCTCATACAGCAAATCGAATTCCGTGTGTTTGAAGTGCATATAATTCGAGCCTTTCGGGCTAAAGTTCTTGCTGTAAAAAATGGACATAAAATTCTCCGGATCAGGATAATCTCCAATCCACGATTTACGGAAAAACAACACCTTATTATCTGCAACGGCTGTTTTAAATGCCGTAGGTTGCAGAATTTCAATTTCTACCGGAATACCAACTTCCTGCAACTGATGACGCACTTCTTCCGCAATATCCATGTAGGTTGATGTTGTGGTCAATCGAATCGGAGTCAAACCTTTTCCTCCCGGAAATCCTGCCATATCCAGCAATTCTTTCGCTTTATCAGGATTGTACGTAAATCCGCGAAGTTTGGTGTGGTCGTAGGCGTGCATATCAGGCGGAATGAATCCCAGATTAGCTCCCGTGCCCAAATTATACCGACGAAAACGAACAATTTTATCGCGGTCAATAGCAAAATTGATAGCCTGGCGAACGTATTTGTTGCGCAACGGACTTGCTTTCACCAAATCGTTTGTTGGATCAACCACTATTCCGAGATAATCGGTTTTCAGAAACGGTTCACTTTGCAACACAATTTTGCTTTGCAACTCGGTCTTCAAAGATCCGTCACGCTCCAACACTTTTTCCTTGTTGATCGCATCGATACCGGAAACCATATCCAAATCACCGGCCATAAACTGCATAAATGCCGATTCCGGATCACGAATGAATGAAATAGCTACCGCATCCAGATATGGCAGGCGATTCCCTGCTTCATCCACCTTAAAATAATTCGGATTTTTTTCGAGGACCAAACTCGTGTTACTCTTCCAGAATTTCAATTGAAACGGGCCTGTACCAACGGGATGATTGTAGTAATCGTCGCCATAAAACTGCACCACTTCTTTGGCCACAACCGAGAAATATTTCATGGTTAAGATGCCCAAAAAAGGTTTGAAAGGTCGTTTCAATTTTATGGTAAATACCGAATCATTTATGGCCGAAAAACCTGTATTTCCCGCAGCAGGATCATGATCTACAACATCCAACAGCGTCGATGCATTGGAAATGCGACGGTCGAACAGACGATCGAAACTGTACACAAAGTCGGAAGCTGTAACTACACGACCTTTTCCACCCGAGAACTGCGGATTATCATGAAATACAACATCATTGCGCAGATAAAACGTGTACTCCATCCCGTTATCGCTAATCGTCCAGTTTTTCGCAATCGAAGGCTGAACCTTGAGATCCGCATCCATCTCTACCAAACCGTTGTACAACTGATTCAGCACCCAGTTATTTTCAAAAGAACCTGCCATTGCAGGATCGAGAGAAGTAACCGCACCCAATTCATTCAGTTTAAAAATGGATTTATCCGAATGCTCTGTGGTACCTGACCCACAAGAGTTATGGAGCAAAAGCGAAAAGGTGCCGGCAAGCCACAAAGTCGGTAAAAAAAACTTTTTCATGTGATGATGTTTCGGTACAACAAGTTTACTTAACCGCTGTTCGCGCACGAACCCGCAAGCGCTTGCTTTATAAACAGTGTTATCAACACCGTGCATCCCTTGCTTTTATTACCTTTGCACCCATTATGAATCAGCCGTCTGTTGCTTTTCACACTTTGGGTTGCAAACTGAATTTTTCGGAAACTTCTGCTATTGGCAGACAACTGAAAGAAGCAGGCTTTGCCAAGCGTGAATTTAAAGACGGCGCTGATGTGTACGTAATCAACACATGTTCGGTAACGGATAATGCAGACAAGGAATGTCGCAAAATTGTGCGTGATGCACTGAATGTAAATCCCGACGCGTTTATTGTGGTAATTGGTTGTTACGCACAATTGAAACCAGAGGAAATCGGGGCAATTGAAGGTGTAGATTTGGTTTTAGGCGCGAAGGAAAAATTCAATTTGCCGAATTATCTGGATGTTATCACCAAGCGCGATACGGCATTGGTGAACAGTTGTGAAGTGGACGATGTCAACTTTTTTGTGGATGCGTACTCCGCAGGTGACAGAACCCGCGCATTTTTGAAAGTTCAGGACGGTTGCGACTACAGTTGTACATTTTGCACCATTCCATTAGCTCGTGGCAAAAGCAGAAGCGATAGTATTTTCAATGTGCTGAACAATGCGCGAAAACTGGCCAAGGAAGGTATTAAAGAAATTGTGCTGACAGGAGTTAATCTCGGCGATTTCGGAAAAGGCAATGCCGGAGGAAAACAACACGGAGAAAACTTCCGCCAATTAATTGAAGAATTGGATCAGGTGGAAGGCATAGAACGATTTCGAATTTCTTCGATTGAACCGAATTTGTTGAAGGATGAATCCATTGAATTCGTGGCAAAATCAAAACGATTTGTGCCGCATTTTCACATTCCGTTACAATCCGGCTCAAATACCATTCTTAAAAAAATGAAACGGCGCTATTTGCGTGAATTGTATGCAAGTCGTGTAGAGAGCATTAAACGTCACATGCCGCACGCATGCATTGGAGTGGACATTATTGTTGGTTTTCCGGGAGAAACGGAACAAGAATTCATGGAAACTTTCAATTTCCTGCAGCAACTCGACATTTCGTATTTGCACGTGTTTACATACTCGGAGCGGGCCAATACAGAAGCATTGAACATGGAAGGTGTTGTTCCGATAAACGAGCGCAGAAGAAGAAATAAGATGCTGCGAAATTTATCCGATAAAAAATTGAGAGCATTTTACGAACAACATGTAGGGTCGGTTCGTGAGGTATTATTTGAACATGAAAATAAAAATGGCATGATGAGCGGTTACACGGATAATTATATTAAAGTTGTACTACCGTATCAGCCCGAATTATGCAATACTATAGTTCCTGTGTATTTGGAAAATTTCAGTGCAGAAGGACACATCACCGGTGAACCGACAAATCAGCGCGCCACCGCAATTTAATATACTATGTATCCAAGTCTTTTTGAATTATTTCAGGATTTATTCGGTATTGAAATTAATGCGTTGCGTTTGTTTCAGATGTTCGGAACAATTGTCGCGATTGCGTTCCTACTCTGCGCTTATGTATTTGCAAAAGAATTGCGCCGTAAAGAAGCCGAGGGAAAGCTTACAGCTACTTTTCGAAAAGTGTTGAAAGGAGCGAAAGCGGGCACCAATGAATTAGCGGGACAATTCATATTCGGTTATATCGTGGGTTGGAAATTATTGTCGATCCCATTTTACAGCGATTTATTTAATGCTGACCCGAGAGGTTATATTCTTTCGTCTGAAGGAAGTCATGTGTTAGGATTGCTGGTTGGCGCTGCAATGGCGTATTGGAAATATCGTACAGCCGAGAAAGAACGCCTGCCGGAACCTAAAGAAATTACCGAAAAAATGTCGCCTGCCGAGCACGTAGGAAATATGACATTATTGGCTGCATTGTTCGGATTTCTGGGAGCCAAAATTTTTCACTTACTGGAGAACTTTGGTGATTTTCTGGAAGATCCTGCCGGTATGTTCCTTTCGTTCGGAGGACTTACCATGTATGGCGGATTAATTATGGGCGGTGCTGCTGTTTTAATTTATGCGAGAAAGCAAGGTTTCAGTTTGCTTCAAATAATGGATGCATGTGCACCGGGATTGTTTCTGGCGTATGGCGTTGGACGATTAGGTTGTCACATGGCCGGCGATGGCGATTGGGGAATTGTTAACACCGCACCAAAGCCCAACTGGATGGGCTTTTTACCGGATTGGTTCTGGGCATACGATTATCCGAATAACGTCAATCGGGATTGCAATCCGTATATTGAAGGAACTCCGGATTTTTTTATGAATATGTTTTGCGATTTTGACACCACACCGCATCTCGTTGCTCCGGTATTCCCTACTCCATTATATGAGGCCATTGCGTGCATAGGATTATTCTTTACGTTCTGGTATTTCCGCAAACGCATAGTAATTCCGGGCTTATTATTCAGTCTGTATCTCATTTTTAACGGCATGGAGCGTTTCTTCGTGGAATTAATTCGCGTGAATACCACATTATTCACGATCGGAGGATTCCGCGTGACGCAGGCAGAAGTTATTGCAGTAACGTTGATGACATTAGGCGTAATTGGTGTCATCTTAACGCGTAAACGTTACCGTACCCAAAATGCCGGATAACCGCAACATAGTATTGAGCAATTTGTGTGATGCAATGCAAACCGTTGCCTTGCAAGCCGGAGCATACATCAAAGCACAACGCGCTCACTTTAAATCAACATCGGAAGAACTGAAATCATTCAACAATCTTGTTTCATACGTTGATCAGGAGGCAGAGAAAATGATTGTTGATGCACTGGGCAAATTACTTCCCGAAGCCGGATTTATTGCAGAAGAAAGCAGTCAACTGCCTCAAAAAGAACGTTACAATTGGATTATTGATCCGTTGGATGGCACTACCAACTTTATTCACGGCGTTCCTTGTTTTGCGGTGAGCATTGCCTTGGCGGAATACGGCAAACCTATCGCAGGAGTTATTTACGAAATCAATCTCAATGAATGCTTCTATGCTTTTGAAGGTGGCGGAGCTTTTCTAAATGGTTCACGCATTCATGTTTCTCAACGAATGCAACTCAAAGAATCACTCCTGGGAACAGGATTTCCGTATTACGATTTCGGATTAACCGAACCCTACTTGCGTTTATTTGCCGATTTAATGCAATGTACAAGAGGCTTGCGACGTCCGGGCTCAGCTGCAACCGACATTGCTTACGTTGCTTGCGGTCGTTTTGAAGCGTTTTACGAATACGGTTTACAACCCTGGGATGTGGCAGCCGGAATAATCCTTGTGCGCGAAGCCGGAGGACGTGTTACCACTTTTATCGGAGATGATCCCGGTATTTCTGGATCACGATTTGTGTGCAGTAATGCGCATATTCATGATGAATTACTTGAAAAAATTCAGCACCATTTTCCGCTGTAAGCACTTTATTACGAAATTCACCTTATGACCAAAATAAAACTTCATCGTCCGCTTTGCTTTATTGACTTGGAAACAACCGGAGTTAATGTAGCAAGTGATCGAATTATCGAAATCGCCATTCTTAAATTATTTCCGAATGGAGATAAAGAAATGAAGTCGGCACGCATTAATCCCGGAATTCCGATTCCTCCCGTTACATCAGCCATTCATGGCATCTACGATGAGGATGTGAAAGACCGTCCGGTGTTTAAAGAAGTGGCCGGAATGTGGTATAAGTTTATTGAAGGTTGTGATTTGGCCGGATACAATTCCAACAAGTTTGATATTCCGCTTTTGGCAGAAGAATTTCTCCGTGCCGAAATTGAATTTGATATTACAGCCCATAAACTGATTGATGTTCAGAACATCTTTCACAAAATGGAGCAACGTACACTTGCTGCTGCGTATTTGTTTTATTGCGGGAAGCCATTGGAAAACGCACACAGCGCGGAGGCAGACATCTCTGCTACAGCTGAAATTCTTGAAGCTCAGCTGGAACGTTATCCGCAGCTAGATCCCGGAGTTCCGGCATTGAGTGAATTTTCGACCATGACACGTAATGTCGATTTGATGGGACGAATTGTTTATAATGCTCAAAATGTTCCGGTATTTAATTTCGGAAAACACAACGGCAAACCTGTGCGCGATGTTTTTGAAAAAGAACCATCGTATTACAGTTGGATGATGGATGGGGATTTTCCCCTGTACACCAAGAAAGTAATTACAAAGATTCGTCTCGATATGAAATTGGGGAAATAGTTATGAAGATCATCTGTATTGGAAGAAACTACGCGGAACACGCTAAGGAAATGAATGCTCCTGTGCCTTCAGAACCTGTGGTGTTCCTGAAACCGGATACGGCATTACTAAAACCTGATGCCGATTTTTACTATCCGGAATTCACAAAAGATCTGCACCACGAGATTGAGTTGGTGCTTAAAATAAACAAGCAAGGAAGGCATATTGCGCCTGAATTTGCACACCGTTATTACGAAGAAATCGGAATAGGAATTGATTTTACGGCACGTGATATTCAGGCTAAATGCAAAGAGAAAGGTTTGCCGTGGGAAAAAGCGAAAGCTTTCGATCACTCGGCACCGTTAGGAAGTTTCGTTCATAAATCAGCACTGGAACCGCTCAACAACATTGCATTTCGTTTGGATAAAAATGGTGCAACGGTGCAGGAAGGCAACACCAAAGACTTACTATTCTCTTTCGATACGCTAATCGCATACGTTTCAGAATTTTTCACGCTGAAAGTTGGAGATTTAATTTTTACAGGAACGCCTGAAGGTGTTGGTCCTGTTGAAATTGGTGATGTACTGGAAGGTTATATCGGAACAACGAAAATGTTGTCTCTCAGAATAAAGTAAGTTTAACCAAGAAACCTTACCAGCCGAACTATTCCAAAAATTATAAGTGAAACTGCTGACAAAAAGAAACCGAAAATTCCGGCCGCAAACTGAGTTTCATCCCTAACAAATGCGGGAAGCCCGAATAATAATCCCAACAAGCAAAAAAGTAAAATAGCGAGCGACTGTCCACTTATAGCAGTTAAACACACCAAGAACCAACAAATCAACGATAACCAACCGAAAAACTTAATCATTCCTCCTTCCCAGTCGTCCATACGTTGTGTATTGTAGTTTTTCAAAGCTTCCTTAGAGTTGTTTTGGTCTTTAACACTTGATTGACGATCATCCTTCACTTGCTGCTTTCTGGAAATACTATTTTTCTTAAAAATCTTTGTCGGAACTGCTGAACGACCGGATACAACAGTTCCTTGCGACACTTCAGTTGTACTGTTATTCGCTTGTGTTAGCGAAGTGCCTTCTTTGTCAGCATTGACATGATTATTCGCGTTCATGTTATTATCTGATGTACGCTCACCGGATTTATTCCATTGGATATAATATCCATCACGAAAACGACGCTTCTCAATAGTACAGGATGATGTTGCGAATACGATGAATAGTATTGCAACCACATAACGGCTTGTAGTAATCATAAGTAATTTTTAGGGTTAGGGTAAAAATAGAAAAAATCTATAATCCGGAAGTGGATACAACCTGAGGAAATTATGGTTTACACAAAACGACTAACCTGTTTTCTTACGCCATTTCATGATAAAATCTTCCATGAAATAACCATAGCCTATATCAAAGTCTTTAACCTCCTGAATGATAAATCCAACGCGGAAATAGAAGTTTATCGACTTGTAATTTTTACGATTAACTGTAAGTGTTATGGTCTTAAGGTCAACGAAATAATTTAAAATAGCTTCATGCACTTGCTTCCCAATTCCTTTTCCCTGTTGATCAGGCAACACATAAAACTTGTGCAGAAAATAGTCGCCATTGCCTTTATCGGTTAATGAAACATAACCGATGTGTTGTTGATTTTCCGTAATAAAGAAGAACTGCTGTTTTTCTCCCATTTGTCGCAACAACGCGGGTGCCGAATACATCAAACTCAGCATGTAATCTACCTGTTCCTGACCTATAATAGCGGGATAATGCTCATTCCAGATTACTCGAGCCAATTGCTCCAGCTCACGAACATCAGTTGTTCCGGCACGTTGAAGTTGAATCATGAACTAAAGATGCGAACTATCTTTTGTTCTTGTATAATGCCCCGTTCAGATTTGCATAACGCAGTGTAAACTCAAATCCTCCATTGTATTTGGAGGCCTGCACGTATTTGGAAATGTTTACGTCATAAGAAACACCTATGAAAAAGTCGCCCAGATCGTAATACAACTGCGGGATAATAGCATCTTTAACGCGGTAGTGACAACCGAATGCAATACCGGATTCGCTAAAGAAATTCGTCACTTTTGTACCGTTTTTAATTCGGAATCGAATCATGGAACCCACTACGGTTTCAGTTGCCAATCCTTGCTTCATAAAGTATCCGCCCGGACGAACGGACCAACGTGTATCAGGAATATCAAAGCGAATTTGTGCATGTGCCGCATAGCGCGGGTCGAGACGAGTTCCGGAACCGCTGTAAAATTTCTGTTCAGGCTTATTCAAATGAAATCCTGCTAAACCGGCCTGAATTTCAAATACATCTTTACCAACCAAACTTCCCGCTACACTGCGGTATTGATAAGCGATTCCTGCACCAAAATCCACGTAAGGAAATGAACTCACCAAATTCGTTTCATTCGAAGGCAAATCCGGATCGTGCGCGCCGTTAACGTATTGATTCTCCCATGTTAACCCGTTGGTAGTTGCAGAACGTTGTCCGTACCCCCCCTGAATGCCCACACTCAACTTGTTGTAATCGTTTAACGGCACCATTGCAGAAGTTGAAACCAATCCTTGAAACGTTCCGAATTTCGAATCGCCGGCCTGATCTTTATATAAAAACGCACCAACTCCCAAATACGGACGATTCTTCGCTGCTCCAATGCTCATGTCAAATGCGCCCGCAGTTGTTTTATACGGATTTCCCATTGCGGACCATTGACTTTTATAATTCAAATTCACGCGGAACAATCCATCAAAAAGGCCGGTATAAGCAGGATTCAAGTGCATCGGAGTTTCGTTAAACTGCGAAAAATGAATATCCTGAGCCTTTCCGGCGAACGCTCCAAACATCAACGCTATGACCAAAGCCTTTCTCATAATTAGCGGAATAGCGTGATGTTACCTGTTTTTACGGATGTAGAACCATCCACATTGGTAACGTTTAATACATAAGCGTAAACACCTGCAGGGTTCATTACGCCATTGGTTTTTCCGTCCCAACCTGTAGCAGCGTCTTTCGTAAAAAACACTTGTTGTCCCCAGCGATTGTAAACAGTAAACTCAAATGACTGTGCGCCCTCCAATCCGTGCAAATAAATCATGTCATTATTGCCGTCATTATTCGGAGAGAAGCCGGTGGCAATAAATGCATTATCCGTAATCTCTTCTACTTTATAAACCGCAATAATGTGATCCGCTTGCGTCAAATCAACACCAATAGAATCGCTGGTTGCATTAGGTGTAGGAATATTCACCATTTCCCAATGATCGAAAGTGTATTGTGCAGAAGTTGGCGTAGTTTGAAGGATCACGGGAATTCCTCCAAAATAATTTCCTGTCCATGGAAACTGATCCAGTGTTAATGAATTCACCTGAACCGTTCCTGCCCCAACAGGTTGTACTTCAATAATAATTTGATACGGACCGTTCAGATCATAACAATCTATCATGCCCTGAGTTAAAGCAGTGCAGCGGGCTGTAATGAAATTACTAAGCGTGGTTACATTATTTTGCCACCCCGTCATTGTGCCGCCCCAACGAGCAACTTGTCCCGGCATTTCAGGAGTAATTTCTCCGATCATCGAGTTCAACAAGGTAGTCATCGAGTCGCAGCTGAACGTAGTATTCATCAAATCTGCAAAACGATTCACGTACCATTGTTTAAACGTCTCGTTGGTCATCAACGCATTAAGGATTGGAATATGACCTTGTCCTCCTGGATCCGGCAGCGATTCAGGGTCGCACGGATCTGCATTGGGGCTTGTATTCGGAATGCCGGTGTAATTGATGTAATGACCGAATGTAGCATCGTTGTCCCAAAGCGCGTATCTCCATTTTTTCTTATCGCCTTGAGGATCCATGCCGCGCCACCATGCGGTATTCCAATTCAACCAGTCCATGCTAACCACAACTGAATTCAGGATCACGTAATCTGCCAATGACTTCCAGTTGTAAACGCTATCCACATAAGCCCAGTTGGCTGCAGTTTGCATGTTGTTGCTGGTTACAAATGATGAAAATGCATTCCAATCGTTCTGTGCCTGCGCTCCGCCATATTCCGACCATGTACCGCCCCATGTTTTCAGGAACTGTAAATTGTTCTCATCCTGATCGTAGTAGTACGAAGTGAAATCGTGATCATCCACTTTCTCGCGATAATCGTACACGCCCCAATATTGCCCGTTGACGTACAGGATACATGGTTCCCAGGTACGCTCGTCCATATGTAAATCGGCTTCCTGCGACAACGTGTGCACGTAAGCATCACGAATATGCGCACCATTTTCAAACGGATAATTATCGTTAGCCGCAGCTTTAATCATGATGCGCTGAAACTCATCACGATCTTTTCTTCGGAATAATTTCCAATCCAATGCATCGTTGTAGCCCATTTGATCACGACAGATGTAATCGATACCGCGCTGATCGTATGCCCAGGAATCATTTCCATGCTTGTTCGAATTACCTGTTGCTTCTGTGCGGAAAACGCCGGTCTTGTCAAAAAATTCTAAGCCCGATAAAGGCTCTGCGTTCCAGTCTCCATTCATCAATTGCATCAGTCCCGTTCCATAAATGGACAATACTGCCACCGTATGTGTAACACCAATGAAATAGGTATTGCTTTCCATGAAACTTGTCGGAATATTGGTATTGCTGCTCACTCCAATCGCACGGATTACTGTTGTAGCAGTAACATTAATCGGCCCGCTATAAACAGGAGAACCGGTATTGGGTTCACTGCCATCAGTAGTATAACGAATGGTTGCGGTAGGATCAGTTGTGGTGATATTAACAGTTATTGAACCCGGATAAAATCCCGGAGCCTGCGAAAATACAGGCGTTGGTGAATACGGTTGAAATGCGGTAGAGGTATTATTGCTCGCATTAGAAGTAGGAATTTTAAACACGCTCCATGTAGCAGCACCATCCGTACTGCGTCCCCACGAATGTTCCAATTGATGGCGACGAATAGTAACGGAATCAACTATTGCACCGGAAGGATTCGACAAGACAATTTCTTCCGATTTGCATTGTGTCAATTTGAAATTGGCATGAATCCAGACACCGTTCACAGTGCCGCGTCCTGAACAGAATACACGAGCAAATCCATTGGCAGGAACAGTTCCTGAAGGTATTTGAAACTTCGTCGGATTATTGATGTTATCACTGATGTAGTAGCCCGAAAGGTTGACAGCAGATGATGAGGAATTATATAATTCTATCCAGTCGTTGTACTCCGAATTATTATCCAATACACCATTCATGTTGGCGCAGGAATATTCGTTGATGTACAATTGAGCTGAAACAGGAATAATACAACACGAGAGGCAGAATACTGCTAATAAGCGTGTTAACATAGTTGAGCGATTTATTTAACTAAAGGTAACACAAAAAAAATCCCCACCGAAGTGGGGACAAGACTTTATTTATCGGAAGGTTCGGCTACCTGTTCGGGAACTTCAGGTTCTGTGCTCCTAGGGCGAATGCAACAATCGAGTTCTACCAAGGCGGCAAGAGCTAACTGCGAATAATTCTGGGAAGAATTCCCGAATGAACCGGCTTTCGTAACCCACATGGTTTGTATTAACTCAATACCACCCTCACACGGATTGATTTTCGCCAATACCTTTTCCACATTTCCTGCTCCGGCGTGATAAATATGCAAAACCAGTAATCTATACCATAAATCGTTTTGGTTATAGGCAATACCACGCTTTTCGAGCATTTGATTGGCCATTGGAATACAAATAGTGCGAATCAATTTAGCTGCCGCCCACGCCGATTTGTCGAAATCCTTGCGTTCGTCCACATATTTATTGACTTTCAAACCCATCTTAATCGCTACACTTTTCATCAACTGAAAAGAACCCATTGCACCTACGTTCGACTTACGCACTTTCCCGGGACTTTCAATCAACAAAATGGCTTGTGCGTAAAACGGATCTACTTTTTCCTGAATAAAAATGGGAATAGCGCGATCGATATCCGGCAGCACTGCTTCGGCATCGTAAAAGTCATTTTTGCCTTTGGTAAAGAAAATAGAAACCGAGTCGGCAATGTTATGTGCCTTGCGCACGCTATCGCGGTACGCCATTTGCTTCGGTTCGCCCAATGCCTCCCATTCCTTAGAAGAAAAAGCCGCAAACACTTTGCGTGTGCCTTGCATGTTTACCAGGCCCGAGTCGGGAGTAAGACGCATAATTCTTCTCCAGAACTTTACTTGCTGTGCGGTGTCTAATCCGTGCGCATACACTTGCGAAGTGCTCACAATTTTACGCATCACGGAATCTTTTACCGGCGTAACGGTAACCACATCCTGACGCGATTCTTGCGCCTGTAACGTAAGTGATGCTACAACTGCCCCAATGGCAACTACCCAATTTTTCATAAGCTCCGCACGTTTGATTTCTATAAAGAAACGAAACAGAAATGTGAATCGTATGCCTTTCCCGGAGTTTTTTCCACCGCAAAAAGTTAATACTGATACGAAACCTATGGAAAATGGTTACTACTCTTCCTTCACCGCCATATCCCGCTTCACGATCATGACCATGTCGGTGCCAAGAGCCAGATAGCCAAATTCGTAAACGAAATTGTAAATAGCGCCTTTGCGGGTGTTAAATTTAATATGGTAACCGTTTTCGCACATGATTATAAACCAAACCAGCCATAAACTAGATTACATCGAAACAAGAACTATAAGAATTTTCATTGCAGATTATATAGATACGTGATTTCAATTAATAACTACATTTATAAAAAAGAGCGACAAGTTATGAGATTTATAAACTTACTACTCCAGTATTTAAAATATAGATTCCATTTTAAGTGGACATTTACAGAATTCCATAAAATCAGTTTTCAATTTGCTATTTTATCGGTGTTAACATACACCATAGCCTTTCCAGTGCTAAACAAATATATTTTCGCTTACACGGCAAATGTATTGGCTGTAATCAATTGGGACCACAGTGCAACACAAATTATATTTTTCGGAATCGTATTAATTGCGGGTATGTTGGTAAATATTTATCTCAAATACAAAAAAAAATACCGCAATTTGATTTCAGTTACATTATTAATAGTTATAATAATTTCTCTCTATTTGCATGGTAGTGAATACCTCGCTACGGTTAAAATAACAAGTGAGCTGAAATTTCCGATCATTTATTCCTTACCGATATGTTTGTTTGTCATTGTTATATATAGAGATTTCCAAGATTTTGAGTTGCCGCAAAATGGTAGTGAAAATAATATATTAAAAAACAGTTTATTTGAAGGTAATTATGCAAATATTGAACACATTAATATTGGCGAAGGCTACAAATTTATTGCAGAAGAAATATTGCAACGTTCCAATGAAAGTAAAGCCTTTGTATTAGGAATTGTTGGGGATTGGGGACATGGTAAAACAACTTTTGTTTCAAAATTGGTTAATCGAATTAAAGAAATAAACGTTCAACACAAGGCTAACAAAAATGATTCACGGAATAAAAACTATATAACTATTCATATAAATGGATGGGAAAATAGAACAGTTGATATTGAACAGTACATAATTAATAGGCTGGTAGTAAAAACATCAACTAACCCATATATGGTTTTAAAAAATCTAACTAGAGCTGATGAACAAAAAAACATAAGTGCATTTTTATCGAAAAGTGTTGGAGTAAAAATAGACAGCCAATACAGTGCTAGTGACAAAAAATTACTACAGGAAGAATTTAAACAAAACCAAAGGCAAATAATTCTTGTACTCGATGATATTGATCGACTTGATGGAAAAGAAATCGTATCCATTTTTCAACTGTTAAGAAATACTTTAGATATTGATAATATAGTTACGATTATTTGTTTTGACTCAAACCATGTAACAAACCAATTGGAGGCACTAGGCATTACTGATGTTGATAATTATTTACAGAAATATGTCAATTACTTATATGTACTACCAACAATCAGGTATCAAGAATTTGACTTACTGGTAGAAAGATATATTAATAAT
>CALJIF010000015.1 GCA_937974275.1 uncultured Flavobacteriales bacterium | reverse complement strand
ATGATCTCGATATAGAAACAGTTACAGAAATATTCATTCGAATTAACTCGCAGGGTGTCGTTCTTTCTCAGGCTGATTTTGCAATGAGTAAGATCGCATCAAATGAAAAATTTGAGGGTCCGAAATTGCGTAAGGCAATTGATTACTTCTGTCATCTTGCAGTTGCACCGCAATTCTATGAGCACATTCGTGACAACGACAAAGAATTTGCCGCCACGGAGTACTTCAAAAAAATGACATGGTTGAAGGATGTGAAAGATGATTTGTACGACCCGAGCTATACGGATATGTTACGCGTGTCATTTACCAGTGAATTCAAACGAGGTAAAATGTCCGATTTAGTGAGTCTTTTATCGGGAAGAAATTTTGAGACACGTGAATTTGAAGAAACCATTGCAGCACAAACTTTTGAGCGCATGGGACAGGCCATCTTGCGTTTCATGCATGAAGACTATTTTAAGAAGTTCACCATGATCATTCGATCTGCGGGCTTCCTGGAACCTTCCATGATTCGCTCGCAGAATGCATTAAACTTTGCATACATCATATACTTGCATCTTCGCGATCAGGGCATGCCCCAAGCATCAATAGGTCGATTGGTTGCTCGCTGGTATGTCTATTCTGTGCTTACCAGCAGATATGGAGGCTCACCGGAAAGTACATTTGATTACGATATCAAACAGATTTCCTCACGGCCGTTCGAAGAATATTTGGCTAGTGTAGAAAAGGCAGAGTTATCCGACGCGTTTTGGGAAGTTGGTTTAGTGCAACGCTTAGATACTTCTGTTGCAAGCAGTCCGGTATTCCACGTGTTTATGGCTGCTTTAATAAAATCCCAAGACCGAGGATTTTTGTCGCGCGACATTACCGTGGCTGATATTGTTCTTTACAAAGGAGACATACATCATATTTTCCCAAAAGATTACCTCAAGAAAAACAAGAAATCGCGGGGCGAGTATAACCAAATTGCGAATTACGTTGTAATGCAACAGGAAATAAATATTGCTATTGGCAACAAAGCACCGGACAAGTATTTTGCCGAAATCAAATCACAATGTGAAGGTGGTCAATTGAAATACGGGGCAGTTGATTCTATGACAGAATTGAGAGCTAATTTAAAGTCACATTGTATTCCCGAATCTATTTTCGAAATGAATTCAGATTCTTATGATGATTTTTTAAATCTACGAAGGAAGCTGATGGCAGAAAAAATTAAAGAGTATTATTTTACTCTTTAATACAACTCAACTTCGAACATTTTGTTAGCTCATTAACAAGTGGTCGGGATTTTCCCAAAAACATTTTATTTCGAATGGGGAAAATCAGACGGCTTTTCCGGCAAAAGTGGATTGTACCATGTGCGACCGGTACGAACAGTAAATTCGAAATCGTAAAAGATCGCCAACTTCTGCACCAGTAGCGGGTATGTGGCTGTTTAATTCAACTTCTAGAGTAAAGTCATTACTTTACTTTTGTGTAGTAGAAGTACATAATCAACTTTACTTTCTGAGCAAACAAACACTTCAGTTGTGCCAGGTATTCAACTTTGATTTATTCTAATTTGAATTATTTTTTGCTCCACCCAACACCACAATCACCCGAATACCTCCTCC
Source organism: uncultured Flavobacteriales bacterium (assembly GCA_937974275.1). Classification (GTDB taxonomy): domain Bacteria; phylum Bacteroidota; class Bacteroidia; order Palsa-965; family Palsa-965. The sequence goes on along the minus strand of CALJIF010000015.1, from coordinate 10,230 downwards.
TATTCCACTGTAAGGCAAATTAAATTTTAGCGTTTGGTCGGGTGTGTGATAGTAATTCCTGAAGAGGAATAGCTCCTCCCCAAAAAGTAGTAGTGCATACCGCCATTATTATATTGATATTTGGGCTCCTCAACCGCTACGCTATGCGCTACTTATCAGCAGTACTGTTTACCGTCGTTTTTACGATCGGTGCTTTTGCGCAATACTCCAACATGGACATGGGTATGATGCGCGTGAATTACAAACGCAACTCCATTCTGAAAGATTCCTGGTGGACGGGATTTAATGTGAACGTTGCAGGATTTACGTTTTCGCGGTATGGCGGAAGTATTGCATTGCGCGATACTTTTCCGGGACAACCTGAAGGTTGGGAACCCCAAGGCAATTTTTTTCATGCCAGCTACACCAAAACATTCACCAATTTAACCGACCAAGAAGTGAAGGAAGGCATGAAAACGCCGCTGTTTGTGCCATACGTAGGTTTTGGTTTCGGAGGATGGCGTACACACAATCGTTTTTCCATGGCCACGGTTAACTTGAGTATGGGAACGTCGATTAATATTTGGCGCGGGTTGGCACTCTACGGCGGACTCAACACCGGATTTCGAGTGAAAAAATTTGATGCGGATTGGCAAGATCCACTGATAACCGATGTAGAAAGCGCCATTCCCACCATGTATGCACATTTCAATTTCGGAGTACGCGTGCATTATTCTATCGGAACATCCGTAAAAGGAATTGCATCCAGTAAAGAATACTATCATGCACCGGGTTGGTATAACTATCAATACGAAAGCGGAGGATTTATTTACAGCGGGCGAGGATACAGCGAAGGCGGTACGTATGCCGATTATGCGATACTCACCACTAACGAAATTGTGAGTGTTGCTCCGGTAGTTTATTTTACCAAAGGCGCCGATGGTTCCGGTCCGACAAAGGCTTTCGGCGGAAAAGTAACTGCGCGCACGGGTTTGATTAATGCTGATGTGCAATACATGCGCGGTCAAGTTGGTTTTAAAATGGAGCATGGATCGTTTGCAGGTAATAACACCAACCTTTCGTATTGGAACATGTCTCAGGCCAGTTTCGCTTTGGGAATTAACGCGTTCAACCTCTTCGCTCCGTTTAAAGGACCTTCGGTGTATCGTTGCATTGTTGGTTATCGTTTCGGATTAACAAATATGGAGGCCGTATATGTTGTTCCGAATTCCGGCTTATTGCCACCCGCTCCCAACGAACAGAAGGAAAAAACACGCAGCTTTTTCATTGCCGCAGAAATAGGACGTTTCGGCATGAGTTGGGACTTTTATAAATCGAAGGTATTAGCCGATAACAAAACCGGCGGTACATTGTCGGTGTATTACATGATTCCGATTGTGAAGAGTTAAACTTATATTCGAGCATGACAACAACATTGCGACAACAATACAGACAAGCATTTGGGGAAGCAATGGAAAGTTATGTAAGTGATTTGTTTGATCGAAGCGGCTACTTTACTATACACAAAACAAACGTATTAAACATCTCGGATAAAGAAATCCTAAAACTGCTTTCACCGCTTAACAAATTAATTATTGATCAACTTTTTCCAAAGTATAAGGAACAGCTCTCAACACAAAAAAAAGCCAATAAAGTACTGAGCGTTGTTAACAGTGGTGAACTTGAAATGATTCGAATTCGAGATAAAAAAGTTGAATTTCTTGAGGTTAAATCAAAATACGTAGAGACAGATTATCGACTTGAAATTCAAATCTCGCAATTCAAAAAGTTCAATTATTTCTTACAACATGGTTATGATATAATCATATGTCATTGTGTTGCATTTCCCACTCCACGATACATTGAAATTCCGTGGTCTATAATTAGGAATAATGTAAAGTTCAATGAACGAAAAAATGGCACAAGTCTACGATTCAAAATACCATTTACGTTTAGACGTCAACAGTATCAGAAATTATTAACTTTCCCCTTTTCCACTGAAGGAGAATTATTCAAACATTTAGCTAATCATTAATAATACAGATAGACATGAAATTTTACATTTCGATACTAACGTGTTGCATTAGTAGCATAATTTTCGCACAAGCCCCTACATCCATGAAATATCAAGGTGTTGCGCGCAATGCAGCGGGTGTGCCTATCGCCTCTTCTACTATCAATATCCGATTCGACTTGCATGAAGGTGCTATCAACGGACCAATTAGTTTTACCGAAGTTCATACCAACGTTCCGACTAATGCGTTTGGTTTATTTAATGTGAGCATGGGTTCTATTACTCCTTTTCCACAAGGCCTTTTTGCCGGCGGAAACGAGTTTCTGGAAGTGTGGGTAGATTTCGGAACGGGTTATGTTTCTATGGGTACATCACAATTGCTTTCCGTTCCGTATGCGTTGTATGCAGAAACTTCCGGCAACGGCCAGGGACCTGCAGGACCGACAGGACCAACAGGTGCTACGGGAGCGGCAGGAGCAACAGGACCTACCGGTGCAGCAGGCGTAACAGGACCAACAGGTGCAACCGGACCTGCAGGAACAACCGGACAGAACTTAACTGAAGTTTATGGTACGGGACAGTTGGTTGTTGGTGCATCAACGACTACTGCACAATTAATTCCGGGATTAACACAAACCATTACTGTACCAACAAACTGCTTGGTTCGTGTACACACAGATGGTGGTATGCAATCGACAGGCGCAACAAGCACCACCTACTCTGTTGTTGATGTTATCATTTATGTAGATGGAGTTGCTACAACAACCGGAGGTCAGCGTCGTGTGGCCATTGCAAATACTTCGAGTCTTGCGCAACTTATCGGCAACTGGTCGTTTGAACATGTTTACAGTCTTACACCCGGAAGTCACACCATTGAAGTGCGCGCAGTGGGTGGAATTGCAGGTTCATCGAATGCAAACGTTAGCAGTGGAGCAGCATCACAACTGCGAGGAGTGTTAAGTGTAGAGATTATTAAATTGTAACTCAATCCGATAATAACACAACAGGCTGCCTCCATGAGACAGCCTGTTTTATTTTACATCAGATACTTCTTATTTGTTAATAATCACTCGAGAAGTATTGACACCGGAAGCAGTTGTTACGCGTACGAGGTAAATACCGTTCGCAACTTCGTTCATATTCACTTCCATCCGATCATGTGCATTGAATTGATCTTTGTACAACGCACTCACTAATTTACCATTGCTATCGTACACTTCAACAGTAACTTGACTCGCATCAGTTGGTGTCGTGATGAAGAAGAACGCACCGGCAGGATTCGGATAAACATTGAACGCTCCGTTACCGCTAATTTCATTCACGCCAACACACGCATCAACAGTTACAATCTGTGAATTGGAGCCAACACAGCCATTAGCATCAGTGTATGTGTACGTAATGGATTGTGCACCATTTCCTGCAACACTTGGATCGAATGTAGCACCGCTTACGCCATTACCGCTCCATGTACCACCGGTTGGTTGTCCACCGCTTAATGCAGCTGATGCATCATCAAAACAAATTGTCGTAAATGGCAAGTTCAGTAATACTGTTGGCAATGTGTTCACAGTAATTGTGATGGCATCAGTACCGTCGCATCCTGCAGCATCGGTTCCTGTTACAGTATAAGTTGATGTAGCAGTTGGCGTGAAAGGAACGCCGTTAGTAACTCCGCCGGTCCATACATACGTTGCAGCACCGGAAGCCGTCAACGTTACTTGCGATCCGTCACACACTGCTGTACTTGATGCATTTATGCTTAACACAGGAGCTGCATTCACCACAATTGCAATGCTATCCGTTGCAGAACATCCAATAGCATCGGTTCCTGTTACGTAATAGGTAGATGATGCAGTCGCGTTAAACGGAACACCATCAGAAACTCCTCCGCTCCACACATAGGTTGTTGCTCCTGTACCGTTTAATGTAACGCTTGCGTTTTCACATACCGTATCCGCACTGGCAGTTGCAGTAACTACAGGTAACGGATTAATAGTAATCGTAATACTTGCGGTATCACTACAGTTGTTGCTGCCCGTTCCGGTAACTGTGTATGTTCCTGAAGACGTTGGTAAGAAAGGAACACCATCAGTTACACCGCCCGACCACACATACGACTGAGCGCCAGTTCCGTTTAAAGTGATGCTATCACCCAAACAAACAGTTGCAGGGTTTACACTTGTTCCCACAACAGGAGCAGGCAATACCGTAATAGTTACTGTTGTAGAATCGACACAGCCATTCCCGTTAATACCGACAACAGTGTATGTAGTTGTTGTAGTCGGATTCACCACTTCAATAGAATCATTACCTCCACTCGACCAAATGTAACTTGATGCAGTACCAACAGCATAAAGCGTATCTGTTTCTCCACCACAAATAGTTGGAGCATATGCATAAGCCAATACTTGCGGGTTAGGATTAACCACAAGATTGATGGTATCCGTATTCGTACAAGCACCGTCATCCACCATCACATAGTATGTTCCTGAACCTAATGCAGTGATCGTTTGTGATGTCTGTGACGTGGACCAAGCATATGTGCTGCCTACGTTTCCGGCATCCAAAACAATAGATCCGCATACCGTAGTATCGTTACCTAAATTAACCTGTGGACGAGGCAATACAACTGCATCAACAGGAACACGCACCGGGTTTGGACAAAGTTCTTTGGTGTAGTACACGTCACCATTGAACATTCTACCCGCATTGACACTCGCAAACAATCCGCATGTACCTGCTCCGGTATTTATGGTAGCGTCATTATTCGAATAACTCAAACTTCCGTTGGTATAATCAACATTAGCTGACTGCAACACAAAATAAATTCCATACGTCTGTCCACTCAGCACTTGCAATGGGTTAAACGGCAACATGGTTGGTTGACCTGCACCTTGTCCCGTAACTTGAATTTGACCATGTAAAGTCCATGCACCCTGATTCGTTTCGAATCCGGCATATCCACCAACGCGGTAATACATGCGCACATTTTCCGTAATAGTGCTGCCAATATTCATGGCGAAGGAATCCAAGCGCATATCCATATTCGGAATAAAGTCGAACATAACACCATCACAACCATTACCACCGGCATAGGATGTAGTTAAACTTCCTATTCCTGCACTTAATGATTCAACATAGTAAGTTGTTGTAGCAGTCAACGGAGTTGTCGTCAATGTATCACCCGATGCAATTGGATTTCCGCCTGTTGCAGTTGTATACCACTTGTGTGCGAAACCATCCGGAGTAACACCGATAACCGCCTGATCATTAAAACACAACGTATCATTGGTTACTACAGCTAATGGAGCTATTGGTGTGATGTATGCTGTATCCGAAAGATTATTATTACCCGCAAACTGATCGCCCGGCAAATTTACAACCGTGTTAAAAGTTAGTGTACCTGCTCCCGGGAACGTATTCACAGTTCCAACTTGCACTGTATCTACCTGGTTGAACGCCAACGTATCGTTGTACGTGAAATTGATTGTCGCAGTTGTGTAACCTGTAACGTTCACAGTTATCGGCAAGCTAAAGATTGTATCAGAACCTAAATTACGAATGCGTATCGCCACAACAGCGTTACTATCGGCGCAATCATAATTATTCGGACTTATTAATTCAACTACTGCCGCATCATTGGCACGTGCTAAAAATTCATCTGCACCAATGTCGTATAATGCAGTTGGCGCCATTGGACGCACGTCGCCGTCAAAGTCGGTTGTTACACCCAAATTAGTTCCGGCATCATACAACTGCGCAGCGAAAGAATGAAGATCGATGGCGTTGTCAATGTAGAACGGATCGCCGTCACGTGAATTCAAATTAAAACCGCCACCACCGATATAAGTTGCAGGCGTATATGCTGCTCCAACATAAACGAAATTCGATGAACCCGGCGCATAATAGTTGTTATAATCCATCGCCAACAAATACGCAGTTGAGCTTACATAAGCTGCATAACCCGTCGTTGAATTAAAGTTCGCGAACGAATTGTTACGCACATCATGTCCCGAACCACTTAAGATGTACAGTGCACGGCCATTTCCTGAGTTCATACTCACCGAGTTGTGCCAGATATCAAGGTTTCGGCTGCTGGTTGTCACGTAAATTCCATAAGGAGATGTTGCGCGCCAGTTACCACCAATCATGTTATTCGCAATCAATGCACGAGCAGTACCTGTTCCGCCCTGATAGTTACCATAAGCGAAATAAATACCGTAAGTACCTGCGTTATTAATACTGTTGTTCGTTACGACCGGTAAATCTGCGTAATACAAATACATACCGTAAGCCGAAGCTGTTGCAGTTGCGCGGTGTGAGATAGTATTCCCAACTATTTCCGGAGCATTCTGCTGGTAGCAATAGATGCCGTAATAGTAGACCTCAGAAATTTCGTTATTGAGAATTTTATTGCCGCTATTGAAATTAGTAGAGGAGAAACCACGCATGGTAATGCCGTAATAACCACCGATTACTTCATTGTTGGCAATTAAGTTACCATCACCATTATCCGCATTGGTTGTCACCGTTGCTGCAGACAACGTAATACCTGCAAAATTGCTCGACGTACTGGTGTTGCTTACTTGCACAATAGAGTTAGTAACTACATTACTATCCGCTGCTGCCGTTAATTGTACACCGTAACCATAAGTGGTTCCTGTATTAACAATGGTCAAACTATCTAAGATGATATGCTTTGCTCCATTCAATTTAATAACAGCTCGTTCAGTATTCGTTGTCAATCCAAACGTAATCGTTTCACGTCCGGCACCACCCGTAAAGCGCACTGTTCGAGTTGCAGATGCACCGGGAATAGCAGGAATAATAACTTGTTCATTGAATGGCCCTGTACCTGCATTTAAACGCATCGTTACTGCGCCCGAAACACCACCGCAAACTAAAGCAGCAACAGCATCATTTACTGTTGCGTAATCTGCACCTATGCCACCAATGGTATACAAGCCATTTAAAGCCACACACACTTGAACTTCCAATGTGTCATTTACGTTCAACTGATCAGCGACACCATTTGGATTCGATGTCCATATTTTCAAATTGTAGGTATTACCGGCAAGGAAATTAAACGTTCCGATATTGATATTGGGCAATGAAGTTTGTGTCGCCAATGAACCTGTCCATGCGAACGGAGTTTGGTTAACTGCATTTACTGACCAATTGATAGCTGCACTTGTAAGCGTAGATGCACCAAAATTCCTTAACGTAACGTTTACATTTTGAACTCCTGCAGGGAAAGGCTGCACAGGACTATTTAATACAGTTATACCTGCATCATTATTGGCCACCATATATTCGTCCGCGCCAATATCCACAATTGCAGTTGGCGCCATAGGACGCGCATCGCCATCAAAATCAAACGTAATTCCAACATTAGTTCCGGCATCAAACAACTGTGCACCCGTTGCATGTAAGTCGTTAAGGTTATTGACATATAAAGGATCACCATGACGAGAGTTGGTGTTAAAACCACCACCGCCAACATAAGTAGCAGTAGTATATGCTGTACCGATATAGACAAAATTGGAAGAACCCGGAGCATAGTAGTTGTTATAATCAACACTTGTTACCATTGCAGTAGTCGATATGTAAGCTGCATAGCCCGTTGTAGAGTTATACACTGCCAGTGAGTTATTACGAACATCGTGTCCGGTTCCGCTCAAGATGTATAAAGCGCGACCATTACCGCTGGTCAGACTGACAGAATTGTGCCAGATATCGATATTGCGACTATTGGTAGTTAAGTATATTCCGTAAGGTGAAGCTGCAAGAAATCCTCCACCGATCATATTATTCGCAATAATCGCGCGTGTAGTTCCGGTACCTCCCTGATAATTACCGTATGTTGCATAAATACCATAGGTTCCGGTATTGATCATTTTATTACCGGTAATCGTAAAACGATCGGTATAGCTTGTGAAAATCGAATATGCAGAAGCTGTTGCTCCTGTGCGATGCTCAATATCGTTATCCTTAATTTCTGTTTCATTCTGATAAATACAGTAAATACCGTAGTAATAACAATCGCGTATAAGATTGCCGTTGATTTTGTTCCGTTGATTGAAAACAGTTGTTCCACTACCACGAGCAGAAATTCCGTAATAACCACCATAAACTTCATTGTTTATAATAGTATTATTATCGCCCCAGTCACCGTTCGTAGTAACGCTTGCACCACCGATTACAATTCCCGCGAAGTTGGTACTTGTTGAAGTATTTAATACGGTTACTTCACAATTGGATACTACATTGCTGTCAGCACTGTTTGTGATGTGAACTCCAAAGCCGTTAAGTAAGTCTGTATTACTAATGGTCAAGCTATCCAGAATAATATGTCGCGCACCATTGATCTTAATTACCTGACGATCAGTTGTAGTTGTGCCTGAATACGTAATTTCTTCACGACCCGGACCACCTGTTAAACGAATCGTATTGATTGCAGAAGCTCCGGTGATAGCGGGAATAGTTACTTGTTCCACATAAGGACCTGAATTTGCTTCTAAACGCAACACAACAGGACCCGTAACACCCGGGCCATTTACAGGACCACCGTCGGAGCGCGTACCTGTAGAGAGGTCACCAATCGCTGCATTAACAGATTGATAATTAGTGGCCGATGCCGGAGAACCTGCATCAATGGTGTATGTTCCCGACAACTGCGCTGCCAATGGTAATGAACATACTGCCACAACAAGTGTGAGTATCAATTTTCGCATAACTGTGTGATTTAATTTACCGAGACGAAAATACCATTAACATGGATAGTGGTCAACTTTTATTCTACGAACGGCAAAATATCACCGATAAACAAAAAGCAAAAAGTCCGCAGACCGGCTGCAGACTTTTAGAGATCATTGCTGTATCAATATTATTTTGGACTGAACTTAACAGGCAATGTGTACTTCGATTTCATGGGTTTTCCATTCACATCTTTCGCAGGAATCCACTTTGGACTTGTTTTCAATACACGAATTACTTCCTTGTCAAACTCCGGATGATCTTTAATACCGCGAGCTATTACAATTTGCGTTACTGAACCATCTTCCTGCACAATAAACTGAGCATATACAGTTCCTCCAACATTATCCTTAACCGCACTTTCCGGATATTTCAAACTATCCGATAGAAATTTCATCAGTGCAGCTGTTCCTCCCGGAAATTGAGCCTCAGTTGCAGGCTGTTCTACAACATCTGTTTTTGTATCGCTTGGAAAATCGATTGTTTGTTGTGCTTCTGCTCCAAAAAATAAGCAAGAAAGCGCGATGGTGGTGATTACTGTTTTCATCATGTTAGAATTGGTTTGTGCCGCAAATTACATCGCGTTGAAACAAAAAATAACTGTATTTCATAACTGGTAGTTTTAACTGTTTAATTGTATCTTACAGATCTAAAATCTGACCACATGAATAAAATAATTGTTTTTGCTGCGTGTATAGTATTCGGCACTGCGGCAGTTGCACAAAACAATTCTTCAGTGACCATTGCATTGAGCACAGGAGAATATGTTTATCCGTTGCAGCGAATGGATCAGCCGGTTGCTGAAGACTATTTTGACGGGAAGTACTTCCGTTATTTACATTTCAGCAAATTACCTTCAGCTGAGACGTTAACCAAACTTGCGAATCAAGGTGTTGTGTTGCATTACTTTGTAGGTAACAACACTTACCAAGCTGCTATAAATGCAAGCTTTCCGTTTCAAACGCTTTCCTCTTATAATATTGATGGATGCTATCGTATTGATGGAAAAACGAAAATGCACAAGGAGTTGATACCTGTGGTAGAATCGAAAAACATTCCTGCGTTTGCCATCAATGAAAACGGTCATGCAGGAATTATCATTTCACGCTATCCGAACGTCAATCATCAGTTGTTGCTGGAGACTATTTTGCGCAAAGGATTCACCGTGAATTATGAAAATAATAACAGCGGGCGCATGGTAGTATTTGTCCCTGCCGATCAAATCGTAACGTTGGCTGCATTGCCCGGTGTTGCGGCGTTGGAATTGATAGATGAACAACCTGTTCCGGATAACAATCCCGGACGTACCAATCACCGTGTAAATTGGTTGTCGCAGGAATTCCAAGGCGGACTAATGTACAACGGAACAGGTGTTAGTGTGATGTTGCAGGACGATGGTTTTATCGGGCCTCACATTGATTATGAAGGACGAATTGGAGCACAATATGTAACTACTAACAGTGGCGATCATGGCGATCATT
>CALJIF010000014.1 GCA_937974275.1 uncultured Flavobacteriales bacterium | reverse complement strand
GTATTGGTATTTCATTTACAACAATAGTTGCATCTATTATTCTTCGCGAACCAATTTATGACATTGAGCAAACGGAAATTCAAGCACGTTATTCGTTCTATTTTAATCTGATCATGGCGGCTTTAATAATGATTTCGAATACTGTAATAACCGGCTGGCTGAACTGGCATCAGCATTTATCGTTTCATGCTCGAATGGAAGAAAAAAACCGTTCTGAAATGGCGATTCGTGAAGCTTTACGTCAAAAAGAAATTTTACTGAAAGAAGTTCATCATCGCGTTAAGAACAATCTGGCTGTGATGCGAAGCTTGTTGAATTTGCAGATGCACAGTACCACCAATGAAACTGCTCGCGCAATTTTGCAGGATTCATTGTCACGTGTGACATCGATGGCAATGATCCACCAGCGCGTTTATGGTCATACCAATACGGATGAGCTGAATTTTTTAGCGTACATCACCGATTTGGCGAAAGAACTGGAAAATACGTATAACGGAGATCGTGAACGAAACATCGTTATTAGCGTGCACGGTCATCCGGCTAATATGAACTTAAATCAGGCGATTCCGGCAGGCCTAATATTGAATGAGCTAATCAGCAACTGTTACAAACACGCGTTCACTTCACAGCAAGAAGGAAAAATTGAAATTCATTTTGCGAAAAGCAATATGCCCTCCGGTGGATTTACCATAACTGTTGCTGATAACGGTAAAGGCATTATTCTCGCTTCCACACCTGAAAATAGCGAGTCGTTAGGAATGACTATTGTCCACACCCTCACTGATCAACTTGACGGGAAAGTAGTTTTTACGAATCCGGATTCCGGTGGTACACATGTCATGTTGCACTTTCCCGGATAAAAAACGACGCGTTTTGCAGGGAATTCTGCTAACTTTAGAGTCTACACTGTCAAAACGCTATCATGAAAAATCAAATTATTGGAGCAGCGCTCGTGCTCGGTACTTTCTTTTCTCAGGATGTGAACGCGCAAGCCTCTGCATGTCCCGACGTATTTGCTACACCTGATACTACGCTGTGCGGAACCGGCGGGTGCGTAAACCTAAATGCCCAGGTTCAAGGCACACGTGCTACAACCAGCTATAACGGCTACGCAATCCCCTACAGTCCATATGCATTTACCGGTGGGAATTCCATCTTGTTAAACATTGACGACACGTGGTCTAGCGTTATCACAATGCCATTTTGTTTTGAATTCTTTGGTCAAACATATAATCAAATTGTAATTGGTTCTAATGCGATTGTAACCTTTGACCTCGCACAAGCTAATGGATACTGCCAGTGGCCTATCAATGCAGCGATTCCTTCGAATCAAAATCCTATGAATTCTATCATGGCACCGTTTCATGATATTGATCCATCAATTCCGGGCAACCCACCCGCAGACATCAACTGGCAAGTTTACGGTACCGCTCCGTGTCGTCAATTTGTTATTACGTGGTACAGCGTTCCTATGTTCAGCTGCACGAGTGTGTTGGCTACTTCACAGTTAGTGCTTCATGAAACAACTAATATCATTGATATTTATCTGACTGATAAACCTGTTTGTGCGCAGTGGAATGCAGGTGCTTCAATTCAAGGTATTCAAAATGCAACCGGCACAACCGCATATGTTGCACCCGGACGTAACTTTCCAACACAATGGACTGCAACTAACGATGGTTATCGTTTTGAACCTAACGGCGCGGCAAATTTCACCTTTGCATGGTTTGATTTAGCAGGTAACCAGTTAAGCACACAAACTACTTTTCAAGTTTGCCCTCCTACTACTACTTCTTATGTTGCTGTCGTAACGAATACTTCGTGCGCAGGAACTATCGTAGTTCAGGACACCGTTACGATTGGTGTTTCTCCCGGAACGGTAACAGCACAATCTACCGGAACTGCCGATATCTGTAACGGAGGTTACGGCTCTGCGTCAACCACCGGAAGTGGTGGAAGCGCGCCATACACGTATTTGTGGCAACCTGGAGGACAGACCACACAGACAGCGACCAATCTTACGGCAGGAACTTATGTTGTCACGATAACGGATGCTGCCGGCTGCGCAATTACTGATACAGTAGTGGTGAATAACACTAACCCTCCTGTTGATCCCTTAATCACTTCCAATGCTGTGAACGGTCAACTTATACAGAATGCACCGGGAGATAGCGTCAACATTTGTTTCTTTAATCCTGCTCCGGGATCTGTTGTAAGCTGGGCTTGGGTATTCGATGGATCTCAAACTTCTGCGCTTCAGACACCATGTTTTACTGTTAACGATTCCGGATTGTACTGCGTAAATCTTGCCGTGCAGGATTCATTTGGTTGTTTAGATACAGCAACTTCTTGCGTTCGTGTAATGAGTGAAGCCGTGATTACTTTCCCTAATGTATTTACACCGAACGGCGATGGCTTTAACGATTTCTTTAATGCCACTTCATCCGGCGTACAGGCATTACGTTTCGATATTTTCGATCGCTGGGGTGTGTTAATTCAAACTATTAATTTAACAGGCAGCGATGTAACTGCACCAACTTCAGGATGGAACGGTAGAACTACTGCAGGCAATGATGCAACAGATGGTGTGTACTATTGGGTAGCAACTGTTACTGATTATCAAAATCGTGTCAAGGATTACAGCGGCTTTGTGCACCTGCTGCGAAGTCAGCCGTAAGAAAACATAACTCAACAAAAAAGGAGCGATCATCACATCGCTCCTTTTTATTTTATTCGTTCAACAACTATTAGTTATTCATAATAGTTTCCAGTTTGGTATTGTAACTGTTGGTGTAGTCTGCAACTGTTCCGAAGTTCTTACCATCCACCACACAAGCATTTCCTTTCACTGTTCCTAAAACGTTGAATGCAACACCATGCTTTTCTGCAATAGCTTTAATAGCATCGGTATTGTTTGAGGCGCAAGAAACAATCACGCGACTCTGTGCTTCACCAAACAGGAACGCATCCTTTCTCACATTGGCAGCAGAGGTTATTTCAAAGCCCAATTGATGTTGCATTCCGGATTCCAACAAGGTGATAAACAATCCGCCATCCGCACAATCGTGAGCTGATTGAACAACTCCCGCGCGAATCATTTCGCGGATTGCAGCCTGCACGTTGTATTCTTCATCCAAATCAAAATCAGGAGCCGGTGTATTTTTAATTCCGTGATACGAATACACATATTCAGAAGAATTAATATCGTTACGAGAACGGCCAATCATCACGATAGCGTCACCTTCGTTTTTAAATGATAATGAAGTAATGTGCTTCTTATCATCTACAATTCCTAACATGCCGATTGTTGGGGTTGGGAATACAGGGCCTTCGTACGAAGACTGATTGTAAAAACTTACGTTTCCTCCTGTAACCGGAGTTTGAAACTTCAAACAAGCTTTGCCCATTCCTTTTATGGAACCCACAAACTGCCAATACACTTCAGGGTTGTACGGATTACCAAAATTCAAGCAATTGGTTACACCGGAAGGCACTCCACCTGAACAAGTAATGTTACGAGCAGCTTCCGCAACGGCAATAGCACAGCCCGTTTCAGGATCAGCGTTCACATAACGGGAATTACAATCCACTTTTAATGCTAACGCCTTGTTGCTTCCTTTCAAGTTAACAATTGCAGCATCGGAAGGATTATTGGTACTCATATTCACCGTTCCCACCATGGAATCATACTGGTTGTATACCCAACGCTTCGAAGCGATGTTCGGGTGAGAAGCAAGATGTTTCGCTACTGCAACTAGATCTGTCGGTTCATTAACCTGATCAATGGAGAACTTTTTAGATTCCGCGAAATACGCAGGCTCTTTATATTCTCTGTTGTACACCGGAGCACCTCCACCCAATACTAATGACTCTGCGGGAACATCCGCCACTAATTCACCGTGCATATAATACTTCAAACGATCGCCGGCAGTTACTTCTCCAATTTGCACACAATTCAAATCCCACTTTTCAAAAACATCCAACACTTCCTTTTCGCGGCCTTTGTGGGCCACGATCAACATACGCTCTTGGGATTCGGACAACAAAATTTCCCAAGACTTCATGTGGTCCTGACGGGTTGGAACCTTATCTAACCAAATCACCATGCCGTGTTCTCCTTTAGCCGACATTTCGGAAGTTGAACACGTAATACCTGCAGCACCCATATCTTGCATGCCCACAACAGCGCCGGTTTTAATTACCTCTAGAGTTGCTTCCAACAACAGTTTCTCTTGAAACGGATCACCTACCTGAACAGCAGGCAAATCTTTCGCGGAATCTTCCGTGATATCTTTTGATGCAAATGCCGCACCATGAATACCGTCTTTTCCGGTTGCAGAACCTACGATAAACACCGGATTGCCTACTCCATATGAAGTTGCAGAAACCGTTTCACCTACACGAACAATTCCCACCGACATCGCATTCACCAGTGGATTCACATTATAACACTCATCAAAGAATACTTCACCACCGACAGTAGGAATACCGAATGCGTTACCGTAATCACCGATTCCTTTTACCACGCCGCGCACCAGCCATTTGGTTTTGTCCAGATTCGGATCACCGAAACGCAACGAATTTAAGCCCGCGATAGGACGAGCGCCCATGGTGAAAATATCACGATTAATTCCACCCACGCCAGTTGCAGCCCCTTGATACGGCTCCAATGCAGAAGGGTGGTTGTGAGATTCTATTTTAAAAGCGCAAGCCCAACCATCACCAATAT
>CALJIF010000013.1 GCA_937974275.1 uncultured Flavobacteriales bacterium | reverse complement strand
TATAGCTTGAATACGAATAGTTATTTTTTGAAGAATTTGCATAACCTTTTGATTTTACAAAAATCCGAATATATTTGCTAACCCTTTGGGGCATTCCTACAGCCTATGATGGTCGATATTTATGACTTTTATGATAAAATGGAGCGTAATAATATTATGCTCTCGTTTAAGGGCGATATCACCTCTGAGCTGTTAACTTCTATCCTGCAAATCATGGAAAGTAAGCTGGACACCATGCAGGAAGAGCCCAAGATCAAGAAAAAGGTGTACAACGTTCTTGTTGAAATCCTTCAGAATCTTTACCATCACATGGATGAAATCCCTCGTGGCATTACCGGAACAGGATCTGAAGCAGACAATATCCGTTCGGCAATTTTCATGATCGGCAAAATTGACAACCAATACAACATTATCACCGGAAATTATATTCATACGCAAAACGTGGCCGGATTGCAAAAGCGTTTGGATGAAATTAATTTGTTGTCAAAAGAAGAATTGAAAGAATACTACAAAGCTGTTTTGAATAACGGTGAAATGTCTGAAAAAGGCGGTGGCGGTTTAGGAATGATTGACATTGCTCGTAAGACAGGCCAGAAATTGAATTATCACTTCATGAAAATTGATGACGTTTATTCGTTCTTCAGTTTGAACATTAAAATTGCACAGTAACACACAATACATAAGAAGATGGAAAAGATGTTAATTGAGGGAACTCCCAAAACACCAACAATCAGCTTTGATACCGGAAGCGGAGTCTTAGAGATCAAAGGACGTTCTATTCCCGAAAACTCAATTGAGTTTTACAAGCCTTTGGTAGAGCAATTGGAAAAGTATGCCGGAAAACCTCAAGGTTCAACTACCGTTAATATTCAGTTGGAGTATTTCAACACCAGTTCTTCCAAGTGTATTCTTGATGTTTTCAAGAAATTGGAAAACATTCACAAAGGAGGATCTCAGATCGTTATTAACTGGTACTATGAGCAGGACGATGAGGATATGTTGGAAGCCGGTGAAGATTACCAGGCAATCATTAACATTCCTTTTAAAATGATTGAAGTTGCGGAATAACGCAAACTCGAAATAAAAATAAAGGTTGATCACATGATCAACCTTTATTTTTTGCGTCAATCTTCTACACGAATCACTTTATATCCGCGGTTCTTTTTCATCCAAGCACGCACCAAATCATCCGCATCCGGATACCATACAGCAGGCTTGATGTAAGAACTTAATTCCGAAATATCATTAACAGGTTCGTAGCGCGACAAAAATCCATAACCGGCGTAGCGTCCATTGCGAATAAACACCAGTGATTGCTCATCCTCTTCTCTACCCTTTCCGGCAATAAAGTAATTCTGCTCTTTAATGGCATATTCTTCAATCACACGCTTTGCCCGCAAATTGTAATCTTCAACGCTTTCTTCTCCACAACACAAACCGTAACATTTCTTAATCTGATGATTAAAGCATGGTCCGCCATCATCATTGATACCACAATAATTCCAACACAAGGAGAGTTCTTCTATCCACGAATCCAGCATCTCACGAGCGCTTGCATATCCGGTAAACAGCTTCAATGCTCGTCCACCTTCTTCAGTGCGTTCAATTTTTAATTTAATCGGCTCTTCTCCACCGCCGGAATATACAATGGCAAACGGGAATTCATCACGCTTGCGTGCTCTGTTAAATTTAGGTTTCAATCGTTTTATCTCCTCCGATTCCAGCAAAAGTGCAATCAGTTCCGTACCCGTTTTAACATAATCCGCATCCATCACCTCGGCCTTCATCTTGCGACTCTTGTGTTCATCCGAAGCGAAATGCTGCATCACGCGAGAGCGCATGTTATTGCTCTTACCCACATACACCACTTCGCCCGACTTATCATAGAAATAGTATACACCTGCCTCTTCAGGCATTTTGTCCACGATAAACTTCTTGATCTTATCAACTCTGGTGCTCTGAATTTCCTTAATGTCTGCCTTCTTGTAAACAGCACTTGATGATTTCAACTGCATCAATAGGTTGAACAACTCGGCTGTGGCACGGGCGTCGCCGGCTGCGCGATGACGTTCATGAATAACGATTCCCAATTCCTGACACAAGTTGCCGAGACTATACGATCGTTTACCGGGAATAAGTTTTCGACTCAAACGCACCGTGCATAATTGATCACGTTTGTATTTATAACCTAATGATGCGAACTCACGTGTAACAAATCCGTAATCAAATTGAACGTTATGCGCCACGAATACGCAACCTTCGGTCAATTCAATGATGCGTCGTGCAATTTCATAAAACTTGGGCGCTGTACTTACCATTTCATTCGTAATGCCGGTAAGTCGTGTAATCATTTCAGGAATCGGGCGTTCAGGATTAACGAGTGAAGAAAACTCGTCGATTACGGTTAAGCCATCATGAATGATAACGCAGATATCCGTAATACGATCGTATTCAGATCGTCCTCCCGTGGTTTCAACGTCAATGATGGCAAACATAACACACTAAGTTACGATGCACATCAGCAAAATTTTCCGCAGAACCTGTAATTATTGTTTTTTGCGGGAGAAAATGCTTTCGAACAAATTGCCCAAACCATCAATGATGCGGCGGAATATATCGAAATACAAAGTAATCGCCAACACCAAAGACATCGACCAGATGACAGTAAGGTTGTACCAGAATGTTTCGACGTATGTTCCGAATAACTTCTTACGCGGAGCAAAGAAGTGCGAATTACCCAAGTTAGATTCATACGATTCCATGTACACCGGATCAATACGCTGAATGAGCATATTTTCCTGTTCGATAATACGGTTAAACTCATTGCTATTCTTAACCAGTGAACTTAAATTCTCGTTCATGTAATCATTTTTCAAAGCAATGAAATTCTGCTTCGCGGCATCAGTAGCATTTTCCTTTCTGATGATCGCATCTTTAGCTTCACTATTACTGTTAAAAATCTTGATGTAAATGGAGTTTACCAGGTTCAGGTACTCGCGCATGTCAGATGCATTCTGAATCGTAAACTGTTTACCGTTAACAGCGGAAACTTTCGCACTCAAGTCTTCCAATTGCTTCATCAATCGGGTTGAAATTGAACGGATCTTTTTACGCTTTGGTGATGATAATTCTTTAATGCGATCAAGATCACGCTTCACTTCACTTTGCACCAAGGCTACATCCGACATGTGTTCATCACCGAACGCTTTGTCTTTAATATTGGTCTCGCAACGGTCTATCTTGCCACGCAAATGCGGAATCCAGTAATTCTTTTTGTAATCCGCTATACTCATCATTTCATCGTAACGATAGAACTGTTTCTCGTACTCGTTATTCATGAACTGATTAACAGCCAATGCTTCAAATGCCCATCGAGAAGCCATCAATTCACCCGCAACAGGAACAGTTTTTTGCGATGTGATGGTTGGATTTAATTTTTCGAATTTCACAATCACACCACTCAACAACAACTGCGGAATAATGAGGAACGGAATCAAAATATAAATGGTAACTGCCGAGTTAAAAGCAGAAGAAATATTCAAGCCCAACATATTCGCGAAGCATGACGTAGTAAACAACACCAGCCAATAATCGCCCCACATACCTTTTACTTCCAAAACCGAATTGCCGACCAACACAAACATGATAGTTTGAATAGCCGACAACACAAACATGATCATCACTTTGGATAATAAATAGCTGGAACGACTTAAATTCAAAAATGATTCACGTTTCAATATTTTACGATCGCGAATAATTTCTTCCGCACTCACTGTTAGTCCAATGAACAGCGCCACAACAACAGCCATAAACAAATACGCCGGAATATTTTCGTTTTCGCGGAAAATATAACCCACCTTATTCGACACATCCGTATTGTAGAATTTTACCAAGAATGCCAGAATGAAAGCCAACAATGGCGCTTCCAGCATGTTAATCATCATGTATTGCGTGTTCGTTAACTTCGAGCGTACGTCTCGTGTAATGAACACAAACATCTGTTTAACACGATTCGGAATGTTGAACGAACTTTCCGGATTATCGGATGAAACAGGAAGTTGATCCAACTTGGAAGCAAGATGCTCTTTGAAAAATGCATTCCATTCGGCAGGAGATACTTTTCTGCTGCGGGTCGGGTTTCCGTATTCGTCAACTACTTTCGATTCGATGATATTAAAGATCTGCTCCGGATTAACATTACCGCAAGCAGGACATTCACTCTCATCGCTGTTAACGTGATTCACCATCTTTTTGAAATAGATGACTGCATCCACAGGATTGCCGAAATAAATCGGATAACCGCCGTTATCAAGTATCAACAAGCGATCGAACATCTTAAAAATGTCGGATGAAGGCTGGTGAATAACTACGTATACCAACTTACCCTTTAGTGCCAATTCCTTGAGCAAGTCCATAATGTTTTCCGAATCGCGTGAAGACAAACCTGATGTTGGTTCATCGACAAACAAAACGGAAGGCTCGCGAATCAACTCCAGTGCAATATTCAAACGCTTACGCTGACCACCGGAAATTTTCTTATCCAGCGGGCTTCCCACTTTCAGATTGCGTGCTTCATACAAACCTAAATCGGCAAGCAACTCATCAACGATTTTGGAAATTTCCTCATCGATCAT
>CALJIF010000012.1 GCA_937974275.1 uncultured Flavobacteriales bacterium | reverse complement strand
AAGGGAAGAAGATTACGTATCACGATCCATGTTATTTAGGACGTGCTAATGATGTATACGAAGCGCCACGTGAAGTAATTAAGAAACTGGACGTGGCATTGGCAGAAATGAAAAGAAGTCGTCAAAACGGCTTGTGTTGTGGAGCAGGCGGAGCGCAAATGTTTAAGGAAGCGGAGAAAGGCAATAAGGAAGTAAACGTTGAACGCACCGAAGATGCATTAGAAACAAATCCGGATGTAATTGCGGTTGGTTGTCCGTTTTGTATGACCATGATGACGGACGGAGTGAAACATTTTAACAAAGAACAACAAATTAAGGTGATGGATGTCGCCGAAATGATCGCTCAGGCTAACGATCTTTGATATAATTCAATTGGCCAAGAATAAATTTAAATACAATGAGTACGCTTATCACTGAGGGGGCGGTAAGACCGCGATTTGGAACAAAAGAAAGATTGTTTTACTCCACATTACACAAACGTGTGGATGAATACTTCAAATCGAATAACATTAAGAAAACCGGCAATACCGAAATGTATATCAAAACGGTATTCATGTTTGCTTTGTTTTTTGTGCCCTATTCAATTTTGATCAGCAACATGGTAATGCCGGGCTGGGTCTCGATCTTACTTTGTGTGGTGGTTGGTTTAGGAACAGCCGGAATCGGACTTTCGGTAATGCATGATGCTAATCACGGCAGTTATTCTTCTATTCCATGGTTGAATAATTTGATGTCGCGCACCTTAAATTTTGTGGGCGGACATTATTTCAACTGGCAGATGCAACATAACGTTTTGCATCATACATACACGAATGTGGACGGACATGATGAGGATATTGTTCCACCGTTTTTCCTTCGCTTTTCACCACATGCAGAATGGCGTAAAATTCACCGTGGGCAGGCGTATTATGCCTGGTTTTTCTATGGTTTGCTTACGCTTTCTTGGGTAACGTTAAAAGATTTTTCACAACTGATTCGCTTCTCCAAAATGGGGCTGTTACGTCAGCGAAAAGAAAAGGTGGGTAAGCATCTTACGGAAATGATCCTGACCAAAATCGGGTATTACATGCTCATGATGGTTTTACCATTATTGGTTACAGATTACGCGTGGTGGCAAGTGCTGATTGGTTTCTTTATCAATCACTTCACGGCGAGTTTGCTGTTGTCATTGATTTTCCAAACTGCACACGTAATGCCTGAAGCTGAATTTCCTCAACCTGATGAAAAAGGACAAATGGAGCACGATTGGGCAGTTCATCAATTGTACACTACATGCAACTTTGCACCGAAAAGTAAAATTTTCGCATGGTATGCCGGTGGACTTAATCGTCAAATCGAACATCATTTGTTCCCTTCAATTTGCCACGTACATTACGAGAAAATTGCACCGATAGTTGAACAAACTGCCAAGGAATTCGGTTATCCTTATAATGTAGAACCAACATTTGCGAGTGCCATTGTTTCGCATTTGAAATTGTTGAACGAGTTTGGTAATCCGCAGAAAAACGCTGCTTAAAATTTTAAGATGAACACTACCGCATTTAACGATATGCCGGATCACAGTCGCGTTTGGATTTACCAAAGTGATCGTGTTATTACAGATTTGGAAGCTTCAGAGATCAGAAAACGTGCTGCTATGTTTCTGCTTGACTGGAGTTCACATGGAAGTGCGATGCGTGCGGTAATTGAAGTAGTTTACAACCGCTTTATCATAGTCATGGTGGATGAAGGTGTTGCTGCTGCGAGTGGTTGCGGAATTGATAAATCCGTGCGTTTTATGCAGCAATTGGAAAAAGATTACGGCATGAATCTGTTCGATCGTTTGTTAGTGTTGTATCGCGATGCCGAAGGCAAATTGCAGGATACGAAATTGCAGTACTTCGAGCGTTTTCTGGAAACCGGTGAAGTGAAGCCTTCTCAAATTGTTTTCAATAATCTTATAGCGACTAAAACCGACTTGTTTACCAAATGGGAAGTTCCCGTTACTCAAAGCTGGCATGCGCGCCTTTTACCAGTTAACGCACGATAAGCATGGTAAGTTTGCGCACTAAACGGGTTTTGTTATTCACTGCGCTGTCTATTGGAATCATTGTTTTATTTCTTCCTGTCCGCAACGAGTATGTAACCGGTTATTATATCGGCGACTTACCCGACACACAAACAATTCGCCCTGCGAACGATATCTTTACGGCTTCTGTACTTATCAATTTCCCCGGACATCCTGCGGGCATAGCGGGTCTGATACTTTTTGCGTTACTCCCTTTTTTAGTATTGTGGCAATCATTCAGTATTAAACGTCCGTTCTCATTACCGGCACGCGCATTTATACAGTTGCAGGCCATGCTGATGTTTATCGGAGGTCCTTATTGTTATTACATGATTACGTTTCGCAGTATTGCGTACGCTGATACTGTACACACCGTCGGATTAGCATGGGGCGGCTGGATCTTATGCCTACAAAGTGTTCTGGCCGGAATTCTACTTTTTACGGTACTTCTAAATCCGGAAGGACGAATTGCGCAGTTATTCGACAAGCGCTGATTAACGCAAAAACAGCGACTGCACGGAATCGGGTTGCTCGTTGCCTCTCCACTTAAAATCTTTTAGTAAAGATTCTTTCGGTGGTAATTCTCCCGGAGGATATAAAACGGCATTGGGCTGGGAATAGAAACTGATGGAACTTACAGCACTGTTTTCCAGGTAAATCATCAGGCGAACGCAATCAGCACGGTTAACGCCAATCATCACACCTTTATCTTTCGCGTAGTATAATGTTTGCGCATTGCCTTCCACATAAATCTTATGCAATTCGTTGTCTTTAAAATAGCCGGTCATTTTTTTACCCTTAATCTGGTTAAAATGCGCGCTATCTTCAACTGAAGCAATAAATGAATTATTAATCATGTCCAATCGTTTCAAGGCACCATTGAACGTATGAATCAAAATAGTATCTGCGGTGAGTTGGTTGCCATCAGACCACAAAACCGGATTTCCCAACATTTTCATTACAGAATCTTGAGTTGTCCATGCTAATGAATCACAGCGTCCTTGCATGTCCGATTTGAAAAAAGCAACATGATGAAATGCTTTGATGATTTTTCCGGCTGAATCACCTTTAACGGCAACGGTTTGTGATTGTAAGGTATCTGCATGGAGATACAAGGAATCTTTTTCAAATGCTTGAATAAAAAGTGCTTTACCGGTTACTTGCGAAATTTCTTTTTTCTCGTTGTGCGTAGCCAGATCACCTTTAATAACGACGCGTTGTGCAGTATCAATGATGGACACATTTTGCATCATTTTTCCGATTCCGTTTTTCTGATCGTACCAGATGCTATCGCCTTTCAATGTTTGCCCATTCGTAATGATGTAGGCGTTTTCGTTGAACTGACAGATGTCTTTATTCGTATCGTAAAATCCGTTTTCGCAATAAATGAAGTTGTCCGAATTTTTAGACTTAATAGTAGTTGGGCCCAGGAAGTAAGCGACTTTACTTAACGGCTGATAACGCAATGTATCACACGTCATCACATATGACGGATTGTCCAGTTTTACATTTTTCTTAAACGTCAACGTTTTACTATCGGATGAATAGGCTCCGATAACACTGGTGAGGACGTTACTCTTGTTGATGATTTTACCACCGTTCGAATAACTCGCGTATTTCCCTTTAATGTCATACGTGATAGCATCCGTAGTCAACGTCATATCTCCGTCGGTCATGCGTACATTTTTTTGCACTTCCGCTTTGGAGTTTTTTCCATCGTAGTGTAAAAAATCGCCCCACAAATGCACCGAATCGCCTTGCTGAATATGCACACGACCAAACGCATCCATCGCGTTAGCATCAGGGAAGAAATGGGCGCTGTCGCAGAACATTAACGCACCTTGATGTTCGAATTGAACATCACCAATGAGACGTTGATAGCCGCGTTTTTTGTCGCCTTTTAAGGATCCCGCGTGTTTGATATTGATTTGTTTACCTCCGGAGGTTTGTGCAAAGCTTAGACTCATCCAAACGAATGAACACAACCCGACGAGGAACAAATTTCGCATATGCAAAAGCTGCAAGAATTATGCCCATGCCGCTGAACGCAGCAATGTTTGTGTACGATCCGGACCAACGCTTACTACAGAAACAGGAACTCCGGTAGCTTTTTCAATGAAGGAAATGTATTCCATCAATGCACCGGGCATATCTTCCGCACGTGTTACGCCGGTTAAATCTTCCGTCCAACCCGGTAAATCGGTGTAAACGGGTTCAATTTCCGCAGTGCAAATATCATACGGGAAGTTCTTTGTAACCACACCGTTTACTTTGTATGCAGTGCAAACGCGAATGGTATCCAATCCGCTTAATACATCTGCTTTCATCATGATCAGCTCTGTAACTCCGTTGATCATAATCGCGTAATTCAAGGCCGGAATATCCAACCAACCGCAACGACGCGGACGACCGGTTGTAGAACCGTATTCACGTCCAACATCACGCAAACGCTGACCGGTTTCATCTTCCAACTCAGTAGGGAAGGGGCCGCTTCCAACACGCGTGCAATACGCTTTAAAAATTCCCAATACATTTCCGATATGGCGAGGAGCAACACCTAATCCTGTGCATGCGCCTGCTGTCATGGTGTTGGACGATGTAACAAACGGATAAGTTCCGAAGTCAATGTCCAGCAATGAACCTTGTGCACCTTCCGCCAAAACTGATTTGCCCGAAGACAACGCCTCATTCACGAAGTGCTCGGTATCGATGCGGGTCAACGATTTAATTGTTTCAATTCCTTCAAACCATGCGCCTTCCAAAGCGGAAGGATCGGTGTCGGCATCGTGAAAGCGAAGTAATTCGCGGTGTTTGGCCACCAGCTTATTGTATTTTTCTTTAAAATCAGGACTGTCGATATCACCTACACGCAAACCGTTTCTCCCGGTTTTATCCATGTATGTTGGTCCTATACCTTTTAGGGTAGAACCGATTTTTTCTTTTCCTTTCGCGGCTTCCGAAGCTTTATCGAGAAGACTATGCGTAGGAAGAATTAAATGAGCACGGCGCGAAATCAACAAACGTTTTTTTACATCTACACCCATTTTCACTAAAGCATCAATTTCACGCTTTAGAATAACGGGGTCAATAACAACACCGTTTCCAATAATGTTTGTGGTAGTATCGTGGAAAATACCGGAAGGAATAGTGTGTAAAACGTGCTTAATACCGTTGAATTCCAAGGTGTGTCCTGCATTTGGACCTCCCTGAAAACGTGCGATGTAATCGTATTTCGGAGTTAATACATCAACAATTTTTCCTTTGCCTTCATCTCCCCACTGGAGACCAAGAAGAACGTCTGCCTTCATGTTGTAAATAGGTGTTATTGTGTGTTAGATAACGAAGATACGGCTTCGTCTATAGTTTCCGTACATGTAAATACGGTGTTCAATTTTGTGATCAAAAGTAATTCTCTGATTTTATCGGAAATACAAGCCAGCACAACATCTCCTTCTGCTTTTCGGGCCTTGGTCATGATGGAAATTAACAGGTTTAGCCCCGAACTGTTCATGTACTTCAGTTCCGATAAATCGAGGACGATGCGCGCGCTGCCGGAGTCGAATGCGTCATCCAGATATTGTACCAGTTCCGATGCAGCACTTTTTTCAATTAACTGCCCGTATAAACCGATAATTTGTACCGGCTCTTTTTGAATAATGCTAAACGAGAAGGTCATGATAATCTGTTCGGTCCGTTTTTCAAATGTTCACACGTACCGTTATGCTGTAGCTTACGGCATTTGCCAAAAAAATTGAGCGAGTGACTCGCAATATCGAATTCAAGAAACTGTTCGGTAGTTAACTTAATTTGTTGAATGCGCGGGTCGCAAAATTCGAATACTTTACCGCAATCCTGACAGATTAAATGATCGTGTTGTTTATAAGCATATGAGCGTTCAAACTGTGCCTGATTTTTTCCAAATTGATGCTTGGAAACTAATCCGCATTCTAACAAAAGTTCAATGGTATTATAGAGCGTTGCACGACTAACACGATACTTTTTATTCTTCATGTACACATACAACGATTCGATGTCGAAATGTCCCGTGTGCGAATAAATTTCATCAAGTATTGCAAAACGTTCGGGTGTTTTACGATGACCGTGTTTGCCCAAATGTTCTGAAAAAATATGTTTAACGCGCTCTCTGATTTCTGCTTCCGACATACCGCCTGACTTGTTGCTGTAAAGGTACTAAATAATGCGGCTTAATTAGGGTTGATTCGTGTTACTGCAATAACGCCGTTTACCTTTCGTAGTTTCTTCATCAGTTCGGTCAAATGTATCGTGTCGTGTACAAATAACATGATGGTTCCATCGAATGTACCGTCTTTCGTGTCAAAACTCAACGATCGCATATTTACGCTTAATTCGCTCGAAATAATTT
Organism: uncultured Flavobacteriales bacterium; assembly: GCA_937974275.1. Taxonomy (GTDB): domain Bacteria; phylum Bacteroidota; class Bacteroidia; order Palsa-965; family Palsa-965. The sequence continues at coordinate 34,541 of CALJIF010000012.1, read as the reverse complement.
TGGTAACGTTATTAACCAATCCAACTTCATCAATTCCCGTAATATGAATACCGGCAAGGAAAGAAATTTGTTCTTGCTGAGTCCAACGTGCCTTTACAATACGGTATGCGTAATTCGACATCATCTGCAATGCATTCGGGCAAGTAACACGATGGATTTTAATTCCTTCGTTGATGGTTATGAAGCCGAATACATCATCACCCGGAATCGGATTACAGCAAGGTGATAATTTGTATTCGATTTTTGTCAAGTTGTCGCCAATAACCAATGCATCTTCACCGGCCTTTTTCCCTCGAATTTCTTTAACCACCTGTTCAAGAGATGGCTCATTCTTGGCAGTCTTTGTGGGCTTGAGCTTTTCTTTGTGCCAGGCTTTAATGTGTTTAACGCTTATAGCACCTTTTGCTACACGGTAAAACAATTCCTGCGCACTGGGCAAACGCAGGTACATCTGAAGTTCATTAATATTCTGAACTGTAAACTCAATTTTCTGATGTTCGAATTTTCGTTCCAGCAACTCACGACCTTCTTCCGCAACTTTTCGTTTCTCTTCCTTGAGGGCTGCTTTAATCTTTGATTTTGCGCGGGCCGTTACAACGAAGTTCAGCCAATCCTCTTTGGGTTGTTGTTTTTTGGATGTGAGGATTTCAACCTGATCACCGCTTTTTAATGAATGACTCAACGGAACCAACTTATGGTTCACCTTCGCACCAATGCAGCTTTCTCCAACTTTGGTATGAATATCAAAAGCAAAATCAAGCGCAGTGGAATCAATCGGGAGCGTTCGCATTTCACCTTTCGGAGTGAAGACGAAAATTTCTTCAGCGAATAAGTTTAATTTAAAATCATCGATAAAGTCCAGCGCATTTTCCTCAGTACTTTCAAGAACATCTCGAATTTTTCGCAACCATTCTTCCAGCTGACTTTCTTTGCTTTCCACACCGGTAACGGCGTCTTTATATTTCCAATGTGCCGCATAACCTTTCTCGGCCACTTCATCCATTCGTTCCGTGCGAATTTGCACTTCTACCCATTTCCCGTCAGGACCCATAACGGTGGTGTGCAATGATTCATAACCGTTGGCACGAGGCGTAGAGATCCAGTCGCGCAAACGATCCGGGTTGGGATGATAAAAGTCCGTTACGATAGAATATACTCTCCAGCAATCAGATTTTTCGCGTTCCGAAGGTGTATCAATGATTATGCGAATAGCGAAAATGTCGTATATCTCTTCGAACGGAACTCCTTTAAAACGGACTTTGTTATAAATGGAATAAATAGATTTCGGTCTTCCGAAAATGCGCGCTTTAAATCCTTGCTCTTTGAGTATTTCAGAAATCGGAAGAATAAATTTTTGAATGAACCGTTTACGCTCGGGCTCTGTTTCCTTCAACTTCAAAGCGATGTCATCGTATTCTTCAGTCTCGGTATATTTCAAACCGAGATCTTCCAGCTCCGTTTTAATCGCATTTAATCCTAAACGATGGGCGAGTGGTGCATACAAGTACATCGTTTCCGACGCAATCTTGAATTGCTTGTCGCGTTTCATCGACTCCAGCGTTCGCATATTGTGCAAGCGATCCGCAAGCTTGATGAGAATAACACGAATGTCATCTGAAAGCGTCAATAACATTTTACGGAAATTTTCCGCTTGAATGGAATTGGTTTGCTGATCGAACACACCTGAAATTTTGGTGAGTCCGTCAATGATCTTCGCAACTTTTTCGCCGAACATCCCGCGTACATCATCTAATGTGATGTCGGTATCTTCAACGGTATCATGCAGTAATGCGCAAACAATGGAAGTTGTCCCTAATCCGATTTCTTCCGCGCAAATTTGTGCAACAGCAATAGGGTGATAAATGTATGGTTCCCCGGTTTTGCGGCGCATGTCTTTATGCGCTTCCAAGGCAACATCAAATGCTTTACGAATAATTTGTTTGTCGCCTTTTTCGAGTTGGCGGCGGCTGGCTTTTAATAAAGCGCGATACCTCTTCAGAATTTCTTTCCGTTCCGCCTCTAAATCTATTATTACACCTGAAGGTTTGGTGGCCATACTAATTCGTAAATGGTTTCTTGAAGTTACAAATTTAACTTCGGATGCGATTAATCGAACTGTGCAGTTTCCACAATTTCTTCAAAAACTCCTTGATAGCGAAGGAATTCGCCGTTGGTCATGTTTTGCGCATTGCAGCTGAAAAACCACGCGCGATTACCTTTCACAACGATTGTCATCAAAAAACCGACTTTGCTGTTTTCGTTGTAAAACATTCCGTAACGACGAAATGCACTGCAAGAATCTATCGTTATGGCACTTTCGTTCACCAACTCAACTCTTCCGGATTGCTGATGCAACATTTCGAGTTGTGTTGCAGCCAGTTTTTCCAATGTTTGATCAGCTTCCAGTTGTGCAACCGCAACATTTACACTTGGTTTAATGCGCAAAGCAGTGTCTACAATTTGTTTCTCGAAACTCGCAACAAGATTGGCATTTGGAGTTGGCAGTTCTTTCCAGTTATTCGGAATATTCAAAGACAAACCCATGGCATCATTATGCCAGCGTTTAAATTCAAAATCTTTCGGGTCCAACTCGGTTAGCACTTTCGATCCGAAAACATGTTTTGCTGCAATTACTTTACCGGATGCATCATATTGCACCCACGCACCAACCGGCTGACCTTGTTCGAAACGTCCACGTTGTAAAAGTTTTCCGTCCTTATCGCGTAATTCCGTAATTCCGTTAGGCGTGTTATTTGTAAACGTACCGGTGAGAATTCCGGAATCTGTTATTAGTGAATCCTTAACAACAATTGGTGTTTTGGCGTCTTCTTTCGGTGAACACGCAATTAAGACGACAGTAAAAGATATTGCGAAAACTAATTTCATAGGTTCTTATTAAAATGCGATTGCCGGCAATAATGTTGAAGAACATTCACCGAAGCCGACACGAACACCGTCTTTTTCGCAATAACCGCGAATGATCACGGTATCACCGTCATTAATAAACTTGCGTTCACTTCCGTCGCGCATTTTTACCGGTTTTGTACCGCGCCAGGTAATTTCCATCATAGAGCCGTACGAACCTTCATCAGGACCAGAAATAGTTCCCGAAGCCAACATATCGCCAACGTTCATGTTACAGCCATTGACGGTATGATGCGCTAATTGTTGTTCCATGGTCCAATACATGTACTTATAATTGGAACGACTAACAATTGTTTCATCGCCGTGTTCCGGCTTAATGGAAACTTCTAAATGAATATCAACGTTTTTGTTTCCGCTGTATTCCAAATACGGTTGAACCTTAGGCTCTTGTTTATAGCCTTCCACGCGGAAAGGTTCCAAAGCATCTAAAGTCACTATCCACGGCGAAACTACGCTCGCGAAATTTTTTGCCAGGAACGGCCCGAGTGGAACGTATTCCCATGATTGAATATCACGCGCACTCCAATCGTTGAACAACACCATGCCGAATATGTAATCGTCAGCTTGTTCTGTTGAAATACGTTCTCCCAAATTGGAATTTTTACCGATGATAAACGCGGTTTCTAATTCAAAGTCCATGAGCTTGGAAGGAGCAAATACCGGAACTTCTGCGTCTGCCGGTTTCAGTTGTCCCATTGGACGATGAAATTTAAATCCGCTAACACGAATAGAAGAAGCACGTCCATGGTAACCTACAGGAATATGTTTCCAGTTGGGCAAAAGTGCGTTTTCAGGGTCACGGAACATCTTGCCCATATTGGTGGCATGATCGATACTGGAATAAAAATCCGTGTAATCACCAACCTGAACAGGCATGTGCATAGTAGCAACACTTTGTTTTACCAAAATATCCTGAAGGTTCGGGTGCGCTTGCAACTCATTATTTCCGGCAGTTACCAATTGTTGAACCCGTAAACGCAATGCAGATGTGTTTTTTTTGCCGCAAGCAATAAGAGCGTTCAATGTCGTGGAGAGCAAAACTTCCGACGGTACCTGATTAATCAAACCTGCACGGAGAAGCTCCGATAAGTCAATTATATGTTCGCCGATCGCTATTCCTGCACGAGCTGATTTAGAGGTAGTTGAAAAGATGCCGAAAGGTAAATTTTCGGGTGTAAAATCACTGTTGGTGGGGATAGGAACCCAGGATTGTAATGCTTTCATAGTTCAAATGCTGATGGGCAAAGGTACACGTAAACTCCTAATAAGAGACGAATAATTCCATTGGACGAAGTACCGTTTTTGTACCTTTATACTGATTAAAACTATTCCACATGAAGAAGTTGTACACGGCAATTTGTTTCCTGATTCCATTTGTTTACTCATCGGCGCAGGTTCTTGTTTTTCACGAAAATTTTGAAATCGCAGATTCAGTGGTTTCTTCGGGCTCTCCGGCCTGGAGTCCTGATTTAACGTTGCAGGTAAGCGGTGTGGCGAGCACACGCAACACGCTTTCAAATTCATCAACGGCCTATTTAACCACCAACGCTTTTAGTACGGTTGGTAATTCTTTTGTCCTGTTGGATTTTGATCACATCTGTAAACTCGAGTTTAATGATATCGGTGCCATTGAAGTTTCGAATGACAATGGTAATACTTGGACGCAGTTGACAGCAGCCGAGTATCAAGGAACAGCGCCGTTTGCTGCAATGAATAACAAGTTTGCATCCAATGCTTACATCGATTGGTTTCCAAGCAATAATTCTGCTGTTCCGCTTAATACATGGTGGAAGCATGAAACGTTCGATGTTTCGTCATTACTTGGTAACGCGGCACAATGCATGGTGCGCTTTCGCATTCAGGACGCTAACTCTAACGGCAATTTGGGTACGTATGGCTGGGTAATTGATGACGTTGAAGTAATAGCAGCGCCTTCGGAATTAAATCCTCCGGTGATTACCTATCTGGCTCCAATTTATCAGAACACGATTTTTAATATCGGTCCGTTTAATATTACGGCTGACATTACCGATGCCACTGGTATTGATACGGCTACTGTTCATTATACCATCAATGGTGGGCCTGTGCAAGTTGTTGGAATGAATAACACTACAGGGAATACGTTCGTAGGTGTTATTCCGGCAGTTAACGATTCGGATACTATTTGTTATTACGTGCAAGCAATTGATGCTTCGACTGCTGCAAACACAGCGTTAAATCCTACATCAGGTTGTACTCAATTCGTAGCCTTTTCCGGCATCACATTCCCATTTGTTGATGACTTTGACGGAAGCACATTATTCCAAACGTTCGACAATAATCAAGGATCTGCATGGCAGTTGGGAACGCCCAATTTCGGAGCGACAAACTCTGCTCACTCTGCACCAAATGCTTTTGACATTAACCTGACAACGGCCTACAATAACAATGCGATATGTAATCTCGTATCACCTGTATTCGATTTTAGTTCCGTGCAAAACGCCAAACTGAGTTTCTGGCATAATTTCAACAGCGAGAATAGTTGGGATGGTGTTTCGGTTATGTACACTACTGATGGAAACACCTGGAACGTTTTGGGAACGGTGAATGATCCATTAGGAACCAATTGGTATAATACTGCTAACGTAATTTCAAGTAATCGTCCGGGATGGACAGGCAATAGCGGAGGCTGGATGAAATCGGAATATAAGTTGACCGTATTGGATAACGTTGTAGGACCGGTACAGTTCCGATTCGTATTTACTTCAGATGGTTCAGTAATCGCAGACGGCTACTCCATAGATGATTTCCAGATTCGTTCTCCATCGCCACAAGATGCGGCGGTAAATGCCATCATTGCTCCGGACGTTTCTTCATGTTTACCGCAAGGGTCAATTCCTTTGACAGTTGAATTGCTAAATGACGGGTCTCAAGCGATCAATGGTAATTTATCGGTGACATATGTGTTGGATAATAACGCGCCTGTTACCGAAATTTTCGGTGATACCATTTTGCCGTTTCAAACCGACACGTTCACCTTCGCGACATTACTAAACAACACTCCGGGAACTCATACCTTGGTGGTTTATACGACATTGTTAAATGATGGTTGGTTTTTAAATGATACCATCACAATTACGTACATCACCAATCCGGGTGTGAATGTTCCGTACGTTAACGATTTGAATTTGCCGGTTAATGCGAATGATTTCTGTTTGAGCAACTCTGCGTACGGTGTTGTTCAGCATTCAGCAACATTAGGGAATGGAGGCACCGGAGGTTTGATGTTTGATGCAACGAACTCTTCAGGATGGACGTTTGGAACAGACACAATTACAACCTCGCAATTTTATATCTGGAATCCGCTAAACGGAGCTGATCAACAGTCTAATGCTCGTTTAATCGTTAACACGACAGGTTATAATAATCTTGTTCTGGAATTCGATTATTCCTTGTTATATGCGTTTGATAACGAGTATACGAACATGCGTGTGAAGGTGAACGGTCAAATGATTACGCCGCACTACAGACCGAATAACGCCAACGTTCCATACACAACCGGACGTTTCATGTTATCTCAGTTTTTACCGGCGCCTTATTTAATTATCGATTTTGAATCAAAGGTGACGTATAATCAGGCTATAAATGGGACTGCGGCCTTATTGGATAATGTCTTAATTTATGAGCCCGACACACTTGATGCAGGAAGCACGCTTATTCTTCAACCTGCAGCATTTACTGTGGCGAATGGGACAGCTACTGTTGCTACAAGAATTTTCAATTACGGCTTAGATACATTGACATCTATTCCTGTTGCATACGCAATTAATGCCGGAACACCTGTGGTTGAAACGTGGACAGGAACGTTGTTGCCGAATACATCTACTACGTACACCTTTACTACAACCTACAGTTCACCTGCGTCACAATACGATTTGTGTACGTGGACACAACTTTCAGGCGACAACAATACGTTCAATGATACCACCTGCAAGTCGTTTACAGGTTTACAAATTATGCCGGTTCCGTTTTTCGATGATTTTGAAGGTCCGATGAACTTCGCGGCAGTTACTACTTATCCGACATCATGGGAATTGGGAACTCCGGTCGCTCCGATTATCACAGGTGCGTTTTCCGGTAACAATGCGTGGGAAATAAATCTGAACGGACCTTATCAGGCAAACAGCAATGAAATGTTGTATTCTCCGTTCTTCGATTTCTCGAACGCTTCAAGTGTTCAATTGAAATTCCGCCAGTGGTACAACTGCGATAATTTCGATGACGGTGGGCGAGTAGAATATACGTTGGATGGAGGAAACACATGGGTTGTATTGGGTGTTCAATTTGACCCGAACGCAACGAGCTGGTACAATCAGGCTAATTTGTTTTCATCGCAATTACCGGGCTGGAGTGGTAACGGAGGCGGATACTTCCAGTCGATTTATAATTTACCGGCCTTGTTTAACAACTATCCGACACCTGTTCAATTCCGTTTTGTGTTTACATCGGACAATAACTCCTTCCAGTCTGTGGATGGTTGGGCGATTGACAATTTCGAATTGTTTATGCCGATTGATGCAGCAACGAATACCATTGCATTCGGAGGAAGTTCACCATTGCCGTTGCCGGGTTCCAACGTTGTTGAAGTAAATGTGCGCAACAGCGGAACTATTCCATTGACTACACTGGATGTTACATTGGTTGTGGACAATAACGTAATTGTTACGGATACGCGCAATTTCAGTCCTGCTTTAGCTCCGGGCGCATCAGTTGTACATTCTTTCTCTGTGCCATGGACCGGCGCGGCACCGGGACCACACACCATAAAGTGTTTTACCGATGCACCGAATGGTTTGAATGATGTGAATAATACGAATGATACAACTATATGGCGTTTATCTGTTTTAGACACATTCGCTGTGTATCCGTATTGCAATGATATGGAAGCATCCAATGGACAAACAGAATTGTTTACCGCTAACGCTATTCGCATGGTGAACAGCCGCAATTCCTTTGAATGGGGAACTCCTTCAGGAAACTTTATCAACACCACACATAGCGGCACACGTGCTTGGGTAACCGATCTTAATGGGAATTATTTGTCAAACGATAGTTCCGGTGTGTTCTTGCCTGTGTTTACGGTTGATACCACACATTGTTATCGATTAGAGTTCTGGACCTACTTCGTAACACAGGCCCAGCGCGATGGCGGTGTAATTGAATATTCGTATGATTTGGGTCAAACTTGGATACGTCAGGGAATTATCGGAGATCCAAATTGGTACACACAAGGAACTGCGCCGGGATTAGGTGCAGGTTATCAGCCGAATTTCGGAGGTAACTCGCCGGGTTGGGTATTGAAGTCACACGATATCAAGTTCACTCAAGCCGGTCCATTGGTGGTTCGATTCCGTTTCGGTGCAGACGGTGGTACACAATCGGAAGGTTGGGCAATTGATGATGTATGCTTCCGTGAATTACCTCCATGTGTGTTGTCTGTAGCAGATCCGTTGGTTGTAACCAATTTGTCGGCGTATCCGAATCCGGCAGCTGACGAATTAAATATTCAGTTGGACACTCCGGAGTCTTCCGAGGTTGTTATTACTGCCTATACGGTTATGGGCGCAGTTGTAGCGCAGCAGGAACCAATTGTTACAACAGCCGGAAATAATCGCATCGCCTTGAATACATCCACTTGGGCGGAAGGAACTTACCTGATTGAAGTGGCTGTAAATGGAAATAAATCCGTAATTCGTGTGATTATTGCACGATAGCAATTTTAAAGCGTAACTATGCGGGTGTCATGAACTTTCATGATGCCCGTATTTTTTTTGTATCTAATTTAGATTACCGCGTTATGATGTAAAAACCATACGCAAATGCGGTCATTAACTATAAAACCCCCGGGTATGGAGGTGGTTTCCAAATATCACGCGTCGCAGGAGGACATGCGGCAAGAACAGGAGCAAGTGGAGTTAGCGCGTCGCGACGCCGAGCATTTCCGCCCCTTGTACAATAAATATTACGAACGGATATTTCTGTTTGTATGGCAACGCGTAGATGATAAAGAATCAGCTCATGATGTCACTTCTCAGGTATTCCTGAAAGCGCTCACCAACTTGCATAAATATCAATTCAGAGGCGTGCCGTTTGCGTCCTGGCTGTATCGGATTGCACAAAGCGAAGTGTATAATGCCTACAGGAAACTAAAGGTGCAACCGACGGTACAAATGGATACTGCAGGAATTAAAGATATGCAGGATGAGCTGGAGGAAGATGTGTTGGGTCCTTACTTGCCAATTCTATCGGACAGCATAAGCGAACTTCCTCAAGATGACATATCACTGATTCAAATGCGATTCTTTGAAAAAAGAGCTTTTAAAGAAATAGCTGAGATACTCGATATCACCGAGAACAATGCCAAGGTGAAAACCTATCGCATTCTGGAAAAACTGAAAAAAATCCTGATTGCGAATAAAAAGAAACACGCTTAAACGAATGTTCTAAACGACGTAAGTCATGAAAAAGATAAATGTAAAAATTGATCAACCCCGCCCAACTTCGGAAGAAATTCAGAAGGGACGCAACTTTGATCAGGTACTTTCCCAATACAAAGCCGGTTCCGGCGGGCAAGTAAAGGGTAAATGGTCAACCGGGATGAAATTGGGCGTTGCAGCTGTTGGTATTGCAGCTTCAGTAGTTGTTGCGGTGCTGTTATTTAAGGCAGGTGATGATCATCGTGAACCGGAACGTGCAACAATTCCTGAAACAAGAGTTCCTGAAGATAGTGTTGGCAATGGGTTAATGGCGTCCTACAAGCGCAGTATTCAACCGCCAATTCCGGGAGCTGATGTGCCGTTTCAAACTTTTAAAATTAACGGTGCTAAAGGTGGAATATTAAAATTGAAAAACGGCACAACAATTACAGTTCCTGCACGAGCTTTTAAGGATGATAACAATACTGTAATAGCAGGTGACGTTACCATTCAATACCGTGAAATGCACGATGCCGCAGACTTCTTGTTGTGCGGTATCCCAATGGATTATGATTCCGCCGGAAAAACCTACACGTTTGCTTCTGCGGGAATGATGGAACTGAACGCATTTGTAGATGGTAAAATCGTGAAAATTGATGAGCAGAAAGGTTTAAATATTAAGATGCGTTCTTATAAACAAGGAACTGCTTACAATCTGTATCGTTATGATACCATCGTTAATAATTGGGTGTTCCTGGGGAAAGATAAAGTAGAAGAAAAGAATTTAGAGGAACAACCTCGAGAACCCGGATTAGGCGAATATGTTGGGAGCGATGATGCGGAATTACAACAGCAACTTAGTGCGGTAAGAATGCAAAATCCTGTTCCCGAAGAACCTATTGAACCCAAGAAAGCGGATAAAACCAAGAACAGATTTACAGTTGCATTTAACGATCGCGAGTTTCCGGAAATGGCTTCCTACAAGAACGTCATATTTGAAGTAGATGAAACGCGTGAAAAATTTGATCGTGCTATTTATAATAAAACATGGCAAACGGTAGTTTTGAAAAAGGGTGAAGAGCGCGAAAAATATGTCATCGTGCTTACAAAAGGATTGGAAGTTGTAAATCTGGATGTGTATCCTGTATTTGACGAACAGAATTACGTGGCGGCAAAAAAGGTGTTCGATGAAAAGTTTGCGACGTATACTGCTGCTTTAAACAAGCGAAAAGAAGCAGAACGTGTTGCACAGGAAAACTGGCAAAAGGCAATGGAGAAACAACAAGCCGCTTTTATTCCGACTGTTATTCCTAAGCAATCAACTCAGGATGCAGAGATTTATCGAGCCTTTACCATTAATCAAACGGGAATTTATAATTGTGATAATCCGGTAAATCTTCCGCAAGGTGCTCAGATCTCAGTAACGTTTACGGATGATAACGGTGTTCGTATTCCCAATTCTTACTATAGTTATTTAATAGATCCGCAACTCAACGCAATGTACAAGTATTATGGTAATCCGTTTGGGAGCTTTAAGTTTAATCCGAATACGCGTAATATTATCTGGTTGGTTGCCGATGGCACGTTGTATTATGCTAACGAGGATCAGACACGCTTACTTCCAAAGTCAGGAGTGGTTGAGGTGCCGCTAAAAAAATCCGAAAAGGCGATAACTACTGCTGATGAATTACGTACGATGTTTAATCTTCAACCTTTAGCGGCGAAGTAGATCAGATGATTCAAACAAGAATGAGTTGGTTGGTGCTAAGTATTTCCCTGCTATTAAGCGGGGCAATGCTTTTTGGTCAGGATACTGTTCAGCAAGGAGTAATTCGTGTCAGTAAATCCACATTACCGGCGTATGTGATGGTGCAATATAAAATGCAGTTAGCCGCAGTTGCGGAAGTGGTGGTGGAAGTGCCGGCCAATAATGGAGTAGAAGGTGCAGTGGAATTGGATAAGATTCCATTTTTTGATTCTGCCCGCTATTCGAAGAAATTTCAGCGTGTTTATCCGCGTACAACTTTTAATTTTTCAAAACACTATGCGTCATACATTAGTTACAAATATGTTGCTGCCGACACACAGAAAATAGATACCATGATCGTGGGAATGTGGATTACACCCAAAGGAATTATTAAATGGACGGAAGAGTTTCCTTATTTCTCGCCCGGGATGGATGATATTCTAATTGAGCAATTATATGTTGGTGTCAGAAAATTGAACAGTTGGGGAGAAGGTGGGGGCTACAAAACCATCCCTAAATGGTATAGACGAAGTACGTTTGTTCCCGAGAGTTATTATTGTGAAATGATGGTGCTGGTATCGCCAAAACCATTGTCGGTTGAGCAAAAAAATACGGGATCTTTGTGGGCTCCATTCGATGTGCCGCTTAATGTACCGACGGCAGATAAACAACAAGAAGACTTTAAACGTCGCGTGCAACGATGAAGTGGATTCCGATTATTTTTTTCATTGGATTAGCACTTCAATTATCGGCGCAAGACACATTGCCGGAAGGAAAGATTTATGTTGCTCGTCCTCCCGTGAAAGCATTAATCAGTCTTAAGGTGGAGTATGATTATTCCAATAAATCCAATTCACAGCGTATTTGGGAACGTCGATATAAAAAAGCTATGCGTCGTTATAAAAGTTGGCTGACTGATCCCGTTGCTCCTGAACCCGTTACAGTTGCTGCTGACAAAGAAAGTGATGCAAAGAGCGATAGCATCAAGCGTGCAATCAATCGTCGGAAGAATGATCGTCCTGCTTTCTTTAATTGGGTTCAATATTTTGAGCCGGTAAACTACTGTTATAAATGGACTGATTCGGCACGCATTGATAGTGTTACGTATGTTGTAGACATCAACAGGAAAGGTGAAATGAAAGTGGTTCGTGTGTTGATTGGTGCAGATGATGGTGCTCAGGAACTGGGACGAAAAGTAGATCCAATGATCAGGGCGCTTTATTTATGGTTTCCTGCCCAACAATTGCAGGAGCGTTCATCGAAATTGAAAAGTATGAACTGTCGTGTAACAATAACGGTTTATGCTTACGATCCGCGATATCGGATGATGGAACCGATATTGAAAAAACGCCAATGAGTACATAGTGTAAATAATGATTTTCGTCATCTTTAGGTACTAATATTGTGGGACTGAGATTGTTCCTATATATTTGAGAGTGCTTCGAGTTACTTTCATATACTTATTAATACTTGTGCAAGTACTTTCACTGGCACGCTTCGGAGTAGTTTCCCATTATTGTGGCGGCAGAGTTATTGAAACCCGTTTATTCTTGGGTAGTGGCAGTGCGACCTGTGGTATGGAAAAAGATAAAAACTCTCAAAATGTACCTGAGCTTCATAAAACCTGTTGTAAAAATGTAGTAGGTAAATTAGAAATTCCTTCCGCGTTTGAAGTGGCACATCGAATGCAAATTGCAAATGCGGACTACCATATTGAAATACCGATTTATTTTACCGAACAAGCTCTAGTGCCAATTGATTGCACCCTGTCATGCTGTGCATACAATACTTCACCGCCTCATCCACCTGATTGCAATCTTAGTCGGCTTCAGGTATTCCGTATTTAATAGATCAACCCTCTATAGATGGCTTCTTGTCGTCGGCTACCGCGTTATTCCTATTTGCGGTTATTCTTTTATTAATAATTTACAATCTAACACTATGAATAAGATTCTCTTACCTCTATTGACATTGATCTGCACATATGCATCTGCGCAAGTGCCAAATTTCAGTTTCGAAAACTGGACAACTGTTGCGAATTATGAAAAGCCGGATAACTGGGCTACATTAAATGATTATACAGCGTTGTCAAACATATTTACAGCCACAAAAGCAACACCTGGCAATCCCGGTTCGTATTATTTAAAATTGACATCGAAAACAATAGCAAATAATGTTGTTAATGGCATTGCTGTAAGTGGTGAAATCGATACGTTAACTATGCGTCCTAAGTCAGGATTTGCATTTACCTCACAACCGGCCAGTTTTACCGGACGTTGGCAACATATGATTTTTGGATCAAGCCAAGGAGGCATTACTGTTGTGTTGACCAAATGGAACACGTCTACAAGTTCACGTGACACTGTTGCAATCGCCAATCATACGTTATCCGGTATGGCTATGAGTTGGGCCAATTTTACCATTCCATTTGTTTATCAGTCAACTATCGCACCTGACAGTTGCATCATTTTTCTTCGCGCGAGTGGCGCAAATCCTACCAATAATGATTACTTGTGGGTAGATAACTTAGGTTTTTCGGGTAATGTCACTTCAATCGGTGAACCAACGAGTAATATAGTCTTGAGCGTTTATCCTAATCCTGCCAAAGATTTCGTTACTGTTTCAGCAAGTTTCGATTATTCCGAGCCAGTACTGGTTACCATGTGCGACGTTTCAGGTCGTATTGTTTATAGTCAATCTGCTATCCTGACAGATGGCAATAAGATGGTCCAAATACCGACAGTCAACTTACCTAGCGGACTGTATACAGTATCTGTTCAATGTGCATCCATATCAGCTATAAACAAGGTAATAATTGAATAGTTATGCAATCTTATCACGTTATGAAGAAGGTATTCACGCTGATTTTCTGGGGAATACAAGTTGTAGCATTTGCGCAGCAACCTCTGTTTATTCCTGATACACTTACGGGAAGCACCATAAACCTGAATATTCACGCCGATAGTGTTCAGTTTTTTCCGGGCCAGATTTCGCAAACGTACGCGTTCAATGCCAACAAATTTTTGGGTCCAACGTTAATCCTAAATAAAGGAAATGCTGTCACTATTAATGTAAATAATCAAATTGCCGATACGACGACTGTTCATTGGCATGGAATACATTTACCTGCGATGCACGATGGAGGCCCGCATACCACAATCGCTCCCGGTGATGTATGGAGTCCGAATTTTGTCGTCATGGATCATGCTGCAACTTATTGGTATCATCCGCACTTGCACATGAAAACTGCTGAGCACGTTATTAAAGGTGCGGCAGGATTAATAATTGTAAGAGATACTACCGAAGCAGGATTGATTCTACCGCGTAAATACGGCGTAGACGATTTTCCAATAATTGTGCAATGCCAAGAATGGGATACTTTGAATCAGGTGTTACCTGAAGGAATGCAGGATAGTATAATTATGGTAAATGGTGTTCGAGGAAATTATGGTTCTTCCGTTTTTCTGGATGCACCTGCACAGGTTGTTCGTTTGCGCGTATTAAATGCATCAGGCGAACGTGCGTTCAATTTTGGTTTTACTAATAATCAATCTTTTTATCAAATCGCAACAGATGGAGGTTTATTGAATGCGCCGGTTTTAGCAACACGAGTACGATTAGCGCCCGGCGAGCGTGCTGAAATATTGTTGGATTTAACAAATATGCAAAACCAAACATTGTATTTGATGAGCTATGCGTCGGAGCTACCAATGGGTGTTCAAGGGGGGCCAACAATGCCAATGCCACCTTGGGCTCCGCCTATGGACAGTCCGTTGAATGGCGTTGATTTTAACATTATGCAAATTAATGTTGTTGCCGCAACAGTTAATCCTGTGACAACTATTCCGGGAACCTTGGTAAGTAATAATCCTTATTCCGCAAGTAGCGCACATACACAAAGGGAAATTCGTTTTACTGCAGACAGTGTTATGGTTATGGATGGACCGTTTTATTTTAATGACAGTACATTTAACATGATGCGTATTGATTATACTATACCACTCAACAGCATTGAAGTTTGGAAACTGGTAAACGAAACAATGGTGGCCCATCCCTTTCACATCCACGATGTACAGTTTTACATCCTTGATAGAAATGGAATTCCTCCTGCTCCTGAAGAAGCCGGCAGGAAGGATGTTGTTTTCGTATTACCGGGCGATACAGTGCGTTTTATTACAAAGTTCGAAGACTTTGCGGATACCATGTACCCGTATATGTATCACTGCCATATTTTAATGCATGAAGATGATGGCATGATGGGCCAATTTATTGTGCATCCTAATCCGGTCGGAATCTCTCCCAATAATAATTTGGAAAATGTAAGTGTTGAGATTTATCCCAATCCTATAAACGGAGATATTCTGCGCATTCACGTTGACGGTGTTAACAATTCTCAGGTAGGGATAGTTATTTGTGATATGTCGGGTAGAACGGTAGCCGCTTCAAATAGCTTCGTTAGTTCAGGTTGGATTGAAATGTCATTACCAACAATTCAACCGGGTAACTACGTTATACAAATCAATACCGGTAAATCAATTATCCGTAGAAAAATCATCAAACTCTAATCAAACGAAGATGCGTAATGGTATAAATTGCATTACGCGTCTTCGTTTACTTTAAATGTTTCCTAAATACTGATTTTTAAATTCAGCCGGGGTGCCCTTATCTAAACGTTTAAAAATCCCGGAACTGCGCACTCGATTCAATTTTTCATCCTCAATATAAATCACACTCACGCGTTTATCTTCCGCAAATACAGTATAAAAAGCTCCGGGAATGTTGTTCTCTTCTAACGCCTGATTGGCAAGATCAATTATGTTCGGATCGTGCAAACCGTTCTTTCTGCGCATTTGGTATTGATAGTTTTTCGATTTGATATTAAATCGTAAAAAGTGCATTTCAGGATTTGATGAGGCTTCGTCAACGATATCGCCGGGAACAAATTGCTCTCGTGAAATTGCCGCAAGACTTGTTAAAATCTCTTCGTACGGATTGAAATCAATAATGGTGTCGAAATTCAAACTCACGAATAGGGTATCCATATAGTCGTAGAAGTCTTCGTCACTATATAATGAAGACATCAATATTTCCTCCTTCCTCAGCGAAAACCACTTTTTGTCTGCTGCGCCGATTAATCCGGACTTTTCGAACTTGTTGATGTAGGCTGATGTAGCTGCTGTTGACCACATCGTAAACTCGTTTTCAGCCTCAACACCAAACAAGTCTTCCATCCATCCCAACTTATCAGCTTGTTCCCGATTTAATTTTAATAATCCGAATCGTGTTACATCTAATGAACCCAGAAAATCACGCTCCGAAGTAGTGTCTACTTGTTCAAGTTCAAAGTCCACAAGATAAAGACGTTCAGGAGCATTCTTGTCGGTAAGTCGGGAATTAAAAATTCGGTATACAAAGTTGTCGATCGGCCAGTTTTCGAAGTAATACATTTTACGTGTGTAGTTCACGCTATCCAATCGTAAAGACAATTTCACCCATCCGGTGTCTTTGCCGCCAGGTTCTTCGGGTAAGTAAGCAGCTTCAGTTGTGGAGAGCTTTATTGAAGGAATCAGTTTTGAAATACTATCGCAAATAATTTTATAAGTTTCCCGAATATCATTATTTCGAATAGTTGCATCAATTACGGTCAAATCACCCGAGAGTTTCAATAAGTCCGCCAGCCCGTTGACTTTCTGTTTTTCAAAAATAGCTGCTAAGGAATCCACCTGCGCCGAATCAAATCGTGCCAATAATCCGGCGCTTTTTAATAAGCGAACTTTGCCTGTGAAACCGCTTACCTGTATTGTGCTGTCTTGCCCCTTTTTATTGGGATTTTCGTTGCTGCAAGAGGTGAAAACCGTAAGAAAAGTGATTGCTAAAAAGTAAACGTATTTCATTGCTTTCTTTGACGTTGTTGATATTCGGCACTGTAAGTTTCAAATGCATTGAGCATATCGCCCCATGTAAAAACTCCGTTTTGTGGAACAGGGTAGGTGCGTGCAAAACCCGAGAACTGTTGCCACTCGGGTTCTGTCATTCCTAAGCGTCCAAATGTGGGTTTCATATTGGGAAGTTGCAATGCATTAAACGATACAGATCTTAAACTATCCAACGTCTTCACCTGAACGTGTAACTGCGCGTACGCTTCGGTGAGTTTAAATTCGTTAAGATGCTTGACGAAATCACCATACGTTGCGGATGTATTCCCTGCAATGTATTGCTCTCCGGCAAATCCGGGTAATAAATTAGGAACCACATACACCAGGTCGAAACTGTCCACACCGCAACCATATAATTGACGTATGTCCTCACCGAAAGTGCGCGAAGCCGTATCAGCCGGAAGTTTGCGCGTAAGAATCGAACAATCTTTTCGAGTATTGGAATAACGCACGACGGTATCTCCGTTCTCCTGAATTTGAATGGTGTCACCGCCGGCCGTTACAATTGTTTTTGTAACACTGTCTCCCGGGGGAATTGTGTGTTCGGTTCCGCACGCTGCAATTAACAGCGTCAAACCAAAACACCAAATGAACATTCGATTCATGATTCAAAGTTAATGACTACTTCAATAAAGCGAAGAGCAACCTTATTTATTGTATTTCTTTTTCGTTCTGGTCCAGTTACCGGCCGGATCGGGTTTGGCTGCAAACGGCATAAATACCATGTCGTAATTCACTGAAACCTCAGGCATTTTGCGTTCTCTGCGTCCGATAATCTTAATGCCATTTAACACCATTATTCCACGCAGGATGATACGTTCGTACGCTCCGGAGTTAGGATTTAACGTAAAGCGCTCGATTAAAATAGTGTCACCTTTGATCTTGTAGTTACCCCACGAATAATCCTGAGGATTCTTATAATTCGTCGGTTGGAATAATCCGGTTTGCACATAATGATTAGCGCTCCAAACACTGCCATCCGGATATAAAAACATAGGTTTAACTTCCAATGTTGCCAAATGTGCTCCGGTATTTGCCGACTTGCGCAATGTGTCCGTGTAAAATCCTTCTATTTGAAGCAAGTCATGCGAACCCGAACGAAAGTTTTTGTGATATACTTCCGCGCTGTCGTAGGTGGTACATCTCACAAACAGAACAGTCATCAGCCCGATAAGCATCACAATTCGTTTCATAGTGTTGCGCATAAAAAAAGCCTCCCGAAGGAGGCTCTAATTTAATTTATAAGTTATGCATTTACTGCTTCAACTACAGGAGCTGCAGCTAAAATTTCAGCACTAACTCCTGAAGCATATTGTTCGAAATTTTTAACGAACGATCCTGCCAGTTTCTGTGCAGTCGCTTCAAAAGCCGCTTTATCAGCCCAGGTGTTGCGAGGCTCCAGGATTTCTGATGGCACGCCCGGACAAGAAGTAGGGAAACGCAAACGGAAGAATGGTGTCTGACCATATTCTACATTGTCCAGTTTACCTTCTAACGCCGCAGTAATTAATGCACGAGTGTATGAAAGCTTAATACGACTTCCAACACCGTAAGCACCTCCGGTCCAACCTGTATTCACCAACCAAACGTTGATGTCAGGGTTCGACTTCAGTTTTTTACCCAGCAATTCCGCGTATTTACCCGGATGCAAAGGCAAGAAAGCCTTACCAAAACAAGCCGAGAAAGTAGTTTGTGGTTCTGTGATGCCCACTTCTGTACCTGCAACTTTTGCCGTGTAACCACTGATAAAGTGATACATCGCTTGCTCAACAGTTAATTTGGAAATAGGAGGAAGCACACCAAACGCATCGGCAGTAAGGAAGAAAATATTCTTTGGTGCTTTGCCGATAGACGGCTCTAACGCATTGTTGATGTGATTAATAGGATAAGCAACACGGGTGTTTTCTGTCTTCGAAGTCGAAGCGTAATCAACGGTGCGTGTTCCATCAACGAAATCGATATTTTCAACTAATGCGCCGAACTTAATAGCATCCCAAATTTGAGGTTCTTTTTCGCGAGTCAGATCAATGCATTTCGCATAACATCCGCCTTCGAAATTGAAAACGCTGTCATCCGCCCAGCCGTGCTCATCATCGCCAATCAGCATGCGTTCAGGATCTGCAGACAAAGTAGTTTTACCTGTTCCTGACAAACCGAAGAAAATAGCTGTATCTCCATTTTTACCCTGGTTTGCCGAACAGTGCATAGATAAAACACTTTTTTCGTGCGGTAAAATGTAATTCAATAGCGTGAAAATGCCTTTCTTGATTTCTCCGGTGTAACCTGTACCGCCGATGATAATCATCTTTTTGGTCATGTTCAGCACTGCAAAATTGTGCTGGCGCGTACCATCGATTTCAGGATTTGCCATAAAGCCCGGTGCGCATACAATATGCCACTCCGGCGCAAAATCACGGATTTCGTCAGTAGTAGGACGCAGGAATAAGTTATTCGCGAAAAGGTTGGACCAAGGGAACTCGGTAACCACACGAATGTTTAAACGGTAACGCGGATCTGCACATGCAAAAGCATCGCGCACGTAAACTTCTTTTCCTGTCAAGTAAGCCGTCATACGGTTGTACAACGTTTCAAACTTCGCCGCATCAAATTTGATGTTCACATCGCCCCACCAGATAACGTCTTTAGTAACGTCGTCCAATACAATAAACTTATCTTTAGGGGAACGACCGGTAAATTCTCCGGTGTCGATGGCTAAAGCGCCGTTATCTGTTAATATACCTTCTCCGCGATCGAGCGTTTCTTCTACTAATTCTGCCGGAGAGAGATTCCAATAGGCTGCGGAAACTTTTCCGAGACCCAGAGAGGCAATACTGGAATTCTTGCCTTTCAACCCAAATTCGTTCATCTTTTTGGTCTTTGTTACGACTCCGGATTCAGCCCGGATGTCGGGTTAAGAAATGTTGAAAAATGATAGGCAAAGGTACAGATTTCTTAACCACGAAGTACCGCACATAATACTAGCGCTTTGAACAGGCCGCGTTTTCCTGTATTAACACTAACTCTTTGTCTGTCAAATAATTACGAACATCGGCAACAAATTTAGCCCTTGAAACTGTTGAAAACTCGGATAACCGGAAACACAGGTTGGTTTCACCTTCACGGCCCCAATGGGTCTTTTCATACTGCGGTTTTGACGGATGTGATGCCAGCCATTGCTCGAATGCTTCAAAAGTGACCAGATCAATCCCACCACCTTTACTGATAAACGAAACTACCAACGGGCGAATGTTAGATGTATCTGCAGGAACATTCACAGGAACATTCACAACTACTCCGCCATTACCGCTGACGCCCCCCGACTGAGTAACAGTTGTAGTCTGGGTTGTGGTCGTCGTAGTCGTTGTTGTTGTATTGTCGTTCACGGTTGTTGTGGTTGTAGTTTTGCTGCTTGAAGATGTCTGATTAACGCTTCTGTGACAAGATGATGCCACCAGAAGAACAGCAGTTACGGTTAAAAGAGTAGTCGTTTTCATAGTCTTTTTAGTAGGAGTAAATGCGAGTATTATGCCAAATTAAAGCGTGGTCGATTTGGCTTAACAATTTACGTTATTGCCGGTATAATTGGTCGTATTTATGTTTTGCGTAATTCATGAAGTGTGAAAAGCTAAGAGATTCTCCTGTAATACGCTTGCACAGCTCGTCGGCAGAATAGAGTTTACCATACTGATGAATATTAGCTCGCAACCAGTTCAGTAATGGGCTGAAATTCCCGTTCTCAATCTGTTCTTCCAAATCGGGAATTTGTTGTTGGGCTGCATGATAAAATTGCGCCGCATAAAAACTTCCAATCGAGTAAGTAGGGAAGTAGCCGAAACTACCGTGCGACCAATGCACATCTTGTAAGCATCCTCGCGCATCATCAGGTACCTCAACGTTCAAATAACTATTGTATGCACTGTTCCATTTTGCCGGGATATCGTTAACATCAAGTTTCCCTTCAAATAACTCCTTTTCTATTTCGTAGCGCACCATGATGTGAAAATGATACGTTAGTTCATCTGCGCTGATACGAATCAATGAAGGTTGAACAATATTAAGTTCACGTGTAAAATCTTTTGGCGTTATTCCGTTGGCTGATTCACCCAGGCGTTTCAATACATCAGGTAGTAACGCTTTCCAAAATGCTTCACTGCGTCCAACCTGATTTTCCCATAAACGCGATTGAGACTCGTGAATACCTAACGAAGTTGCTTCTCCTTCCGGAGTTCCGTAAGCAGCCGCTTTGAGACCTTGTTCGTATAGCGCGTGTCCCGCCTCGTGTATGGTTCCGGTGAGGCAATCGGCTAAATCATTTTCATCAATTTTTGTCGTAACCCGCACATCTTGCGCTCCGAAATTAATTGTGAACGGATGCATGGAAATATCTTGTCTACCCGAAATAAAATCAAAACCAATCTTGTGAAGTATGTCCAGACTTAAGTGCCACTGCGCATCCTTCGGATAATGTTTATTCATCCACTTAATTTCCGGAACAGGATACGCCGTTAATTCTCGGACATAAGGAACAAGATCGGCACGGACATCTGCAAACAATTGATCCAACTGTTTCACGGTTAAACCGGGTTCATATTCATCCAACATAGCATCGTACGGATGCTCATGATAGCCGATCCATTCACACTCTTTTCTTTTCAGTTCCACCAATCGTTTCAGATGTGGTGCGAACTCTTCATATCGGTTATTTGTTTTTGCGTTTTGCCACGCCTGAAATGCCTGTGAAACAGACAGTGCAAGTTCTTCAACATGTTCTTTTGTAAGCTTCGTTGAGCGGTCGTATGCACGTTTGGTTTGAATTACATTTCTTCTTTGAATGTCATCCAATGAAGAATCATTCAATAATTGATTTAATACAACTCCGAAATCTGTTGAAGTAAAAAGTTCATGCGCAATACCAGATAATGTCGACAACTGCGAAGCCCGCTGTTCCGCGCCATTTTCGGGCATGTAGGTTTCCTGATCCCAATTCAATACAGCTGCGGCGTAACTGATATCTGCTACGCGTTTTAAATGGTTGGTGTATTTTTCGTATAAATTCATAAAAGTGATTTCAGTGCCAATGTAAATTGACGCTTTAAAATACAATGAAATTATGATGCGAGTAATTAAAAGTTTTGGTCCGGCTATGAAAGGAATCAAGTTCTTATTTCAATCGGAACGCAATGCAACGGTTCATGTATGTGTTCTTCTATTGGTAATTGCGGGAGGAACTTATTTTCAATTGAGCAGCGTTGAATGGATGTTTATTGCGGTTGCATCCGGATTTGTATTGTGCGCAGAAGCGATCAATACAGCAATTGAACACCTCATGAATTTTATTCATCCTGAGCAAGATGCCAAAGTAGGAGTGATTAAGGATATAGCTGCGGGTGCGGTTTTGCTGAGTGTAGTAGCAGCTGTTATTGTGGGAACTATCATATTTGCTCCCAAACTGATGGTGTTATTTGAGTAAGACAATATCCTTACTCATCACGCCTTGCGGACCAATATCAAAAACAATTAATGTTTCGATGAGCGGTTTACACCCCGGCGCATCTATGGTCATGATGTACTTTCCCGGAGGAAGCGCAATTACATAATTTCCCGATGTAGGACTTGGCTTGTAAATGCCAACTTCTTCGTTAGTTCCGGCATTGCTCACTGAAATAGAAACATCGCTTACATTAACTGTGTTATCCGGTGGTGTAATTTTTCCGGTGATCATAGTAAACGAACTCTGTTGTACTTCGTTAAATACCACGCGCCAAATATCCAAATCACCTTGTCCGCCTTCGCGCGCAGTGGCGATATAAGCAACACGATTCGCTTCAGTGAAACAGATCGACATATCATCGTCGGTACTATTCAACGGATATCCGATGTTTCGTGGTGTTGACCAAGTGCCGTCTTCTTCGTTGTACGTGGTCATAAACAGATCAAATCCCCCCATACTGTTATGGCCTTGCGACGAAAAGTATAATGTTTTACCATCCGGAGCCATATATGGAAAATCTTCATCGTACTGTGTATTGAGCACATTACCCATATTTTGCGCCATAGACCACTTCCCATTCGGCAATTTTCGAGCTACGTATAAATCGCGTCCGCCGAGTGATCCGGTGCGTTTGCTGGCAAAATAATAGGTGAGACCATCAGGAGACAAACAGCCGGCAGATTCAAAACCATCATTAATGTTGTCGTTAATACCTTCCGGTTTAACAGGCTTTTGCCACGAGCGATTGTAGGTGGAGAAATAAATATCGCCTGCCGTGCTTATATTATCCACATAAACACTCATGGTATTTCCATCAGCAGACAAGCCCACACATATTTCATCAAAATTCCCGTTTACGGAAGGGCCCGCGCTTTTGGCTTTTTGGAATGTTCCATTCATGGATTTGGAATACCAAATATCACTGGGGTAATAACCATCTACCTCTACTTGGGTTGCGCCCATGTTGCCTTTTCTTCTTGACGTAAAAACCAAAGTTTGTTCGTCTTGAGTTACATAAGGATGGTAATCCGGGAATTCGGAATTTACTTCTTTACCCAAAGGAAGAAACGTAACATCTAACGGATTTTTGATTAGCAACTTTGCATTCTTGCACTGCTGAATGCCCATGTCAGCTTCTACAATTCCATCTTTACTTCCTTTGGTTTTGTAGGTTTCGTATGCTTTGATGGCATCATCTAAGCGCATGGCAATGTGGTAAGCACGACCTAAATAAAGCCAAGCATCTTGATCGTATTTTGCTTGTTTGGTGCAAAATTCGAAATACTTAATAGCGTCCTTTTTGTTCGGTGTATTGGTTTTAAGAATGCAAATGCCTGCACGGTAATTGTACTGATAATTTGCCGGTTCCTTAGTTACCAATTGAAGGTAAATAGGTTTAGCCATCACAAAATTGCCGTGTGAGAAATGTTCAGCCGCCAAATCAGGATCAGGAGCGCCGGGTTTTTGAGCCCAGCCGAACGTGGTTATCAGGAAAAACAATAAAACGTAAAAAGACTTCACAACTCAGGTGTTTTCACTCTATTCTTCAAATGCCGTTCCAAATTAGGGCTAATAACCAAAAATAAGGTTTTTCTAAGGTTTGAACGTCTTTTGTGCATAAAAAAACCTCGCAGTAGCGAGGTTCAAAGTCTTGCGATTAGTATCCGCGTATCTTGACGTATTGATAGCGTTCGTAAATGGCTTTACGCTTTTCGAAGTCAGATTTATATTGAGGTCCCAAGACATAATGCTGCACTTTCACCCATTTTACCTTGGACATATCAACTCCTCGTGCTTCCAAAGCTTTATTTACAACTTCCTGTGCTTTATCTGCACGATCTTTCGCGAGCGCTTTATTATCCGGGAATTTGCGAGTTGGTACCTGTGAAGCAGCTGCAGTTAAGCGGAAGCTGATAGATCCATTCCTGTTGATATGAGCCACGCAGCTGTCAATGAATTTTTTGAAGTCAGCATCGTTCGGATCGATGGAGCTAATGTTGTACTTGAAGTACATACCAAAACTTAATCCTTCAGTTTCCGTCAATTGTGCCTTCCAGTCTTTTTTGGTTTTATCGATTACAATAGCAGTCGAGTCTCCGGGCAATCCTTTACCTGATTTAATTTGCGCAGTATCCAACGGAACATCGCTTCCCAAACGTCCCAACACCAGATCTCTCAAATCAATAGCACGTTCAATTACTTCAAATGACGAGCCGGCAGGCACTTCAATCATTTCGTTGGTGTATTCTTTCTGATCAACGATATAACTGATCTGATAAGTACCGCCACTTGGTAAAATGATAGAGAATGCTCCGGTTCTTACGTTCGGATGATATTCACCGATGCGCTGACCATCCAATGTGTTGTACACAATAATGTCAACCTGTTGCTTTAACGGAGATCCATCAGCATTATAAATTCGACCTTTTAATAAGGTTAAACCTTGTGTCGGAGTTCCTTGTTCGAGTTCCGCGATGTAAATATCCTTATCTCCTAAACCACCTTCGCGGAATGAAGAAAAGTAAGCGCGCTTACCATCAGCAGAAGTAGAATAGAAGACGTCATCATCAGGAGTGTTGATCGGATATCCAACGTTTGTTGGTTCTACCCATTGCCCCGAATCATTCTTAAACGTAAAGAAGATATCAAATCCACCCATGGACTTATGGCCTTCTGAAGCAAAGAATAATGTACGCTGATCCGGATGCAGAAACGGAGAATCTTCATCATACGGGGTGTTAATTCCAGGTCCAAGATTTAATGCTTTCGACCATGCGCCATTGGGTAACTTCACGCAACGGTAAATGTCTCGTCCTCCAAAACCTCCCGGACGATCGCTGACGAAATACAAGGTGTTCCCATCTGCAGAAATAGTAGCGTGCGTTTCCCAGTATTTTGTATTGATATCACCTCCGAGCGGAACCGGATATTGCCATTCACCGGCACGTTGCGTTGCTGCGAAAATATCTCCGCCATTATCGTCTTTATAAATGAATAATGTTTGGTCATCGGGTGAAACGGAAATCGTCGCTTCGTTAGTCACTGTATTGATATAAGGACTTACAGGACGAGCTGCGCT
Source organism: uncultured Flavobacteriales bacterium (assembly GCA_937974275.1). GTDB lineage: Bacteria > Bacteroidota > Bacteroidia > Palsa-965 > Palsa-965. The sequence continues at coordinate 8,908 of CALJIF010000012.1, read as the reverse complement.
CCATGTGCCATCACTTTTGCGTTCACAAATGAGAATGTCTTCGTAATACTGCCCGTCAATGGCGCGTTCGCCAAATCGGCGCGAGGTGATAAAAATGGTATTCTCATCCAACGAAATTACCGGACTGTAATCGGGAAACACACTGTTAATACTGTCACCCATATTACGAATGGCCACCGGTAAAGGAGAACGCAAGAATTCCTTCGCGTTTTTACACCAGTTAATCCGCATATCAACTTCTTGCAACAATTCTTTCTCTTTCGAATTAACAAGCGCACGATAGGTTTCGAAATATGCTAAAGCACTATCAAACTGAAAGTTGATGTGATACGCCTGTGCTAATAAATACAATGCATTTTCAGGAGCCTTCTTAATTCGTGGCTCGTATGGGTCGTAATTCTTGCCAATGTTTTTAGAGGCTTTCCGCAAATAAGGAAGAGCTGCTTTTTTATCGGTTGAATGTAGAATACATTCGCCCATCTTGTAATTGATATTGGCATTGGTAGAATCGACTTTGTAAGCTTCGCTGAAATATGCAAATGCCATCGGCCAATTCTTCTCCTCAATCAATAAGTTTCCCTGAACAAAATTGTCCAAATAATTCCCGGGAATAGGTGCAGGAGTTTGTGCCGTTAATACACAAACACGAATTGCTAAAGCTATAAGGAGAATTATTTTTTTCACAAAGTCAATACTTAATTGAGGGCAAACTTGTACTCGACGGGCAAAAATAAGGTTTTACCCGCAATTATGGCATTTTTGCCGAGTACATATCAACAATTAATTGAGGATAAAGATGACCTCAACTTTACGAGCAAGACGCAATTCAGCTTCATTACCACCCGAATCCGATTCGCCTTGGCCAACAACAGTAATGCGGTCCTCACTAATTCCAAGAATATTAAGGTAGTTTTTAACTGCAACAGCCCGTTGAAGCGAAAGTTTGCGGTTGTATTCTTTGTCACCACGACTATCGGCATGACCGAATAATTCCACTTTAGCTGCCGGCTGTTCTTTCAACCAGCTTCCGAGTTTATTCAACTCTTCTTTCATGTCTTCGCGAACCTGCCATTCGTTGGTTTCAAAATAGACGGGTGACATTGCAAAGGCATTAACGCGATTTTCAATTGGACGGTACAAACCTTCAAGCGCTAAAAGTTGAGTGTTAGTTGCAATTCCGCTTTGTGGCTGCCAGGTAAATGCCAATGTATTAAATACGCTGCTGGTATTTAAATCCGCACCTGAAGCAGTTTGTTGAAGTAATGTATTTCTGGCAGTTATCCTGTCATTATACAAATCAAGGACGGAATCTGCGTCAACGGCTTGGTCAATATCAAAAGACCAGGATTCGAATATCAAGCGACTTTTGTCCTCGTTGGCTGTGATTCGTTGCACACAATAGGCGCCTGAAGTTGTGTTGGTGTAATCTATTGTATCTGCAAATGTGCATTGGTCTCCACAGAAAATTTGCACCTGCTGTTTGCTACCCGGAATAAAATTGTAATTAACCGACTGTCCTTTGCTAAGGTTTATGGTCGTATCAAATCCCGAATTCAGGTTTTTAAACTTAATTTGATAAGGCAACGAAGAGTTGGTAATGGTCTCTTCCAGTGTCAACTTAGCCAATGGATTTACTTCCGGGTAATACATCACCGAATAAATATCCAAATCGCCTTCGCCATATTTATTGAGTGTCGCATACCAGGCATTTTTTCCGGTGCTGTCGGTAATATAGAATACATCGTCGCCTCCATTATTGATAGGTGCTCCTAGATTAACAGGTGTGTTTAGTACATCCCCGTTTCGTTGTGAAGAGAAGACATCAAACCCTCCCATACCTTCATGTCCTTGCGAAGAGAAGAAAAGTTGAGTTCCATCGTGAGAGACAAACGGAGATTCTTCATCCCATTTTGTATTCACATTTGGCCCGCAATTAATAGGCGCTGACCATTGACCGGAAAGATCACGCTTGATAAACCAGATGTCTTTTCCTCCCAATGATCCTTTACGATCACTTACGAAATAAAGGCAATTGCCATCGGGTGAAAGAGCAAGACTAGGTTCAAAACTTTTGCGCGATTCGCCCAACTCAACCACTTTCTGAGGACGTTCCCAACGTTTGCCGTTATAGGCTGCTTCGTAAATATCACCGTATCTGTAGAGGTAAAATTTATTGCCATCCGGACTTAGCGTGATGGAACCATCGTGATCGTTGGTATTCAATTCACTGCAATTTTCTGCTTTTGCAAAAAAGAAACGGAATGGGCCCCATGTTGGTGCTTGATAACTACTGTCGATACGGGCAGGTTTGTTCCATTTCTTGTTGTTCATGTTTTTCGACATGTAAATATCTTCGAAATAGAATCCTTCTTCGTCTTTACGACCACCGGTTGTTCCGGGACGTTTCGATGTAAAGAGCATCAGACTTTGATCTGCAGTGAGCACCGGCGCGTAATCGGGGAATTTACTATTGACATTACTTCCGACATTGCGAATTCGCACTCTACCCGGAGAAGCATACATTTTCTTACCTGTTTCGCAATTGTTCATCCATTGTTGCAACAATTCGGGATCGGTTTGCGCACCGGGCTGACGACGAACTTCTCGAAAGCAATTTAAGGCATCATCAAAACGATTTACGGACAAGAACGACAAACCTGCATGCAGCCAGATTTCTTCAGTCTTACGGAAATTAGATTTTAACGCCTTATCAAAATAAGGAACAGCCAATGCTCGCGATGTAGTAGAGTAGTACAAGCAAATTCCGGCTTTGGCCTGGTATAAACCGTTATCCGGTTCGGTGCTGATTAATTTTAAATAAAATGGCAGCGCTGCTTCGTATTCAGAGAAAACAAAATGGTTTTCAGCTTTTCGGAACAATTTCCGTTGCTTGGTGCTCATTCCTGCATTCAGAAAAACAGGAAGAACGGTGAGCAGAATAGCTAATAAGAAAAACTTTCTCATACGCCCGAGTATTAATAATACCCTTAAGTTAAGCAATAAAAAACCGCCGAAGCGGTTTTCTTAATTTATTTCTTTTTGGGTTGTAATGGTTCCGGGACTTTTATCGGCTCTACAACATCTTTTAACTGTCCATCTACACTCAGAACAGTAAACTCAAATCGTCTGTTCATCGCCATTCCCTGGCGGTTTGGAGAACCATCGGCATTGTTGTTTTTTGCGATTGGACGTTCTTCACCGTACCCCACAGTTTTCAATCTGTTAGCGGCAATGCCTTTGTCAATTAAATATTGCGCAACGGACTGAGCACGTTTTTCGGATAGTTTCTGGTTAAGTTCGTTGCTACCTGCTGCATCGGTGTGCCCCGCAATTTCTACAATCAATCCCGGGAACTTTTGCATCAGATTAACCAACTTATCCAATTCCAATTTTGATTCCGGCTTTAACTCTGATTTTCCCGAGTCGAAGAAAATGTTTCGTACCACTAATTTTTGACCAACTTTCAAAGGCTCCAACTCAACAGGTCGGCTGATCGTTTGATAAGCAGTGGAATCGTCAATATTCAAATTATCGCTTTGGTATAAGTAATCAACTGCTTCGTAGGTAATGTTGTAATTACGGCCAGGGGTTAAGATGATTACATACTTTCCGGTTTGTGTATTGGGTGTATACACACCAACAATTTCGCCGGTTTCAACGTCGGTTACGGTAATAACTGTCCCTTCCGGAACACCACCATAGATAGAAGTAATTTCACCGGCAAGAACCGTAAGTTTCGATTCTTCTTTGTCCGGAAAAGTTAGAATGCAAATATCTTTTTCGCCCAAACCGCCCTGAATTTGAGAAGAAGAATAGTAAGCGCGCTTATTATCAGGAGTAGGAGAGAAGAAAACATCGTCATCGGGAGTATTCACTGGATAACCAATATTCACAGGGTTGCTCCAGCCGCTGTCCGGGTTGAAAATGCTGTACATGATATCAAATCCACCCATGGACAATGCTCCGTTGGATGCGAAATACAACGTAACACCATCCGCCTGAATAGAAGGCGCATCTTCGTCATATTTGGAATTGATTTTAGGTCCCAGATTAGTTGGTTTTGACCATTGCCCATTGGGAAGTTTAACAGATTTGTAAATATCACGACCACCTAAACCTCCCGGCATGTTACTGGTAAAATACATGGTATTTCCGTCCGGAGTTATTGTTGCGCTGGGTTCCCATCCTTTGGTATTCACGTTATCCGTTAATTTTTGAGGAGCCGACCAATTGGCCCCGATCAAGGTGCACACATAAATGTTTCCGTCTCCGGCATCATCTTTATAAATCAACAACTGCTGACCATCGGCAGATAAACCAATGTTCGCATCATGTCCGTCGGTATTAACTTGTGTTAATGGTTTTGCTTCGCCCCAACCGTTGTCTGTTTTTTGAGCGATGTACACATCCTCGAAATACATGTTATCGCGCGGATCCAGTTTTCCACCGGTAGAACCCGGACGGCGAGACGTGAAAATCAATGTTTGTTCATCCGCAGAAATTACCGGAGAATAATCCGGAAATGGAGTGTTGATTGTTGATCCCAAATTCTCAACGGTAATGTTTACCGGATTTGCAACGAGAATCAAACCATTACCGCATTGTGATTTCAGCAATGCCACTTCTTCCGCGTATGGTTGCGCTTCAACACCGCCATCTGCCAGGAAACGATCGTAATAAACCACCGCTTCAGTAAATTTTCCGTTGAGGTGCTGAGATTTGCCGTAGTAGAAATACACGAGTGTTGGAGCATTTCGTTCTTTCATGCTACCTTCCTTGTATTTACCGGAAACGTTTTGAACGCCAACTGCCAAATACCGATCTGCCTTTAATTTTTGCCCCGGAATATTCATGTAACAAATTCCAATTCGATAACCGAGATTAGAATTGGTGGAATCTTCTTTCCAGGCTTCCAGATACAACTTTAATGCAGTTCCATAATCTTCCCCAACAAATGCAGGTTCGGCTTTACTCATTTTCTGACGCACTGATTTAGGTGTTGCACCATAAACACCAAATGATATTGAGAATGCACAAAAAATAATTAGTACTCGCATTTTGAAAACCTAATTAAGTAGTGTTAAAAAGACAACCCCAACATTGAGGTTGGGGTTGACAAGTTATTAAATTTCGCGGTTAATGTCCCATTGTTCCAAGTAATCTGCAACACGACGTACGAATTGTCCACCAAGTGCGCCATCTACAACACGGTGATCATAGGCATGCGATAAAAACATCATGCTGCGAATACCGATAGTGTCACCTGCAGGCGTTTCAATGACAGCAGGTTTCTTACGAATAGCACCTGCGGCCATAATGGCTACCTGAGGTTGTGGTATGATAGGCGTTCCCATTACATTTCCGAAGGTTCCAACGTTTGTTAACGTGTAAGTTCCACCTTGAATTTCATCAGGTTGCAATTTATTTGCACGTGCTCTGTTTGCCAAGTCATTAACTGCCTTTGTCAAACCCAGCAAATTCATACGATCGGCATTTTTGATAACAGGAACAATCAAATTTCCTGTAGGCAACGCGGCCGCCATGCCGATGTTAATGTTTTTACGAACGATGATTTTTGTGCCGTCAACAGAGATATTGATCATCGGGAAATCTTTAATAGCTCTGATGATACATTCAATGATCAACGGTGTGAACGTTAACTTTTCACCTTCACGTTTTTCAAATGTCTTCTTCATTTTGTCGCGCCACATTACCATGTTGGTAACATCAGCTTCAACATACGATGTGACGTGCGGAGAGATTTGCTTACTGAGTACCATGTTTTCGGCAATCAGTTTGCGCATACGATCCATTTCAATGATTTCATCTCCCGGCATAACCGCAACAGCTGGACGCTTTATAGCAGGAGCTGTAACAGTTTCAGTAACGGCAGGCGCTGAGGTAGAACCATTTTGCGCACTTACAACTTCAGTGTTTGCAGCAGGTGCAGCAACTTTACCTTTGTTTGGTAAATAACCAAGAATGTCATTTTTAGTTACGCGGCCGTGCAAGCCTGAACCGGAAATATTTTCCAATTCTTGCGCTGAAATTCCTTCCTGCTTGGCAATGTTACGCACGAGCGGAGAAAAGAACTTGCCACCCGCACCTGACTTCGGAAGGTCGGTAACAGCTGCAGTTTGTTGAACCGGTGCAGCAACTTCAACTTTAGCTTCAGTTTTAGTCGGTGCAGCGGGAGCAGTGCCGGTAGCAGGAGCATCAGTACTGATTAATGCAACAGCTTTGCCGACCTGAACAACGTCACCTTCGTTGAATAATTTCTTCGCTAGAAAACCTTCGAATGGAGACGGGATTTCAGAATCCACCTTGTCTGTTGCAATTTCGAGCACGGGCTCATCCATAGCAATTTTATCGCCTTCGTTTTTCAACCATTTAATAATGGTGGCTTCGTTCACACTTTCGCCCATTTTGGGCATAATCAATTCAACCTGTGACATAGTTACAAATGTGCGTTTTTGAGAATGCCAAAAATAACGTTTTACACCGAATCAACGGCGATAAAATGAATTAGCAAGATTTTGATTAGCAAGAATTATTTGCCGCGTCCCTGAATAACGATAAGCACGGTGTATATCAGGATTTTGAAATCCACATACAGCGACATGTTTTCGATGTACAAAAGATCGTATTTCAGACGTTCGATCATCTGTTCCACGTTCTCGGCATACCCGTATTTCACTTGCCCCCAAGATGTAATACCCGGTTTCACTTTGTGTAAATGACGATAATGCGGTGCCTGTTGCGTGATTTTATCGATAAAGAACTGTCGCTCCGGTCGAGGTCCTACCAGAGACATTTCACCGATCAGCACGTTGTAAAACTGCGGTAATTCATCCAAACGCGTCTTGCGCATAAAGCGACCGAATGGCGTAATGCGAGGATCATTTTTAGATGACAAAGCCGGTCCGTTTTTTTCCGCATCCGTGAACATGGAACGAAATTTATGAATCATGAAAGGCTTTCCGTGTAAACCGATACGTTCGTGACTGTAAAAGATCGGCCCTTTTGAGGTGGTTTTTACGATGATTGAAGTGATCAGATACACCGGAGATAAGATGATCAATGCGAAGAGTGATGCAACAATATCAATAAATCGCTTCATCGACTGCTGCCATACCGGCATAATCTCGCGGTTAATTTCAATTAATGGAGCTCCGAAAATCGAACTCATTTTAACCTGTCCGGACAGAATATCGTACATGTCAGGGACAATCTTAATCACTACGTTCAAGCCATCCATAAGGTTGATTATGGCGTTTAAACGATCATGCTCTGATGTTTCGATAGCAATGATAACTTCTTCGACCTTGTTATTATTAATAATTTCTTTGAGCTCATAAATTTCACCTAAATGAGGAATTCGGGCCACTAATTCATGAGAATAACCGTTACGATCGTCCACGTGCACAAATCCGATAAACTTGTTTCCCGAAGGGTTAGTTTGGCTTTCCAATTCATTAAAAAGTCTTAATGCATTAGCGTTGCTGCCAATTAGAATTGTATTGAATCCCAGTTTGCGCTTTCGTATTTTACTGTTCGTAATCGATGATAACACAATACGTCCGGTTGCAGTCAACAAAAAATGAGCAGCAAATAGTGTAATTATTGAACTGTAATAGCTTCGATAATCAACAATGGTGTCATCTAGCAACAAGGCAAAGAAAATCACCAAAACACCTACGACGCTGATGATTAAAGTTTGACCGAGTTCTTTGAGTCGTGATTTCCGGTAAATGTTACGATACGTCCCGGTTAGGCCGTAAAGTACCAACCAAAAGCAAATGATTATGGTTAGATTGATATAAAATTTTTGGTCGTATTCTACGGGGATTTCAATTCCAAACTTGGCGGATTCGATGCTCTGCTTTCGATACGTATAAAAAAACACCCAAGCCAGCCCGGCAGCGACAACATCGCAGACAAGGTACTTAATGACTTGTAGGTATTTGTTCATAAAGAGTACTATTTCAGTAACTTAATATTATCTAAGTATAGGAAAGGTTCAGTTACTGACGGCTCCTTTTGCATAGCGAAATAGATATGATAATTACCGCCGGAAGAGATATTTGTAATCGCATCCGTAATGTTGATGTACACTTTATTCCATTCTCCGGAAGGATTCACATTGACCCATGGTGCATACAAAATGGTGTTGTTATAAATACCCACGGTAAATGCATTATTGCTGCGATAATTCAATTCCAGATAAATCGGGCTTGTCGCATTTAATAAATATGGAATGGAACTATACAGCAGCATATTAAATGTGTCGGCATTCAATTCTACAGCGCCGGATTTGCTCTCGAATGCAAGAGGGCCGGAAATGGTTTGCAAAATATTAGGGAAGTTGGAGCCCGGAGCATCCGTTAAACTCAAGCCGGGTTGTTCGAAATCTTCAATCCACAAGAAGTTGGTTCCGGCAAAATAGGTTACAACGGGATTTAGCGTCGTTACTTGCCCGGGAGTCAATGTTACTGTGGCATCATAACCGCGGTAGAACGGATACATGGCGCGGGTAGTAGAAGTACCGTTCATTTTAATCCCTGCCCGAACAATAATGTCGTGGTTACCTTCTGTTGTAATAACCGGGAAGGTGCAGGGTAATTCGAAAGCTCCAACGAGTTGTCCGTCAACATAAACCCAGGCGTCTGTAATTTTATGTGAGGCAGAACCTTGTCCACCTGCGACGGTTAAATCAATGCGATCAATCTTGATGTATGCCGGAATAGGTTCATCAGGATTCAACAACGAACACCTGCTGAATAGCAGTAGGGAAAAAAGGAATAGCATTCCCCCGATAGAGAAAAAACGAAACTGATTCATAAGGTGTGCGTGTGTATAACGAACAAGTGTGCCGATTATTGTGTACCGGCGGCAAAATTAACGTTCG
>CALJIF010000011.1 GCA_937974275.1 uncultured Flavobacteriales bacterium | reverse complement strand
AATTCAAAGTGGAAGGACGATACGAACAGAATAAACTCTTGTATCAAACCTTAAAGAGCGAAAAACTCTGGACGTTTTTTATTCTCTTGTTCATCTTAACAATAGCCACTTTTAATACGATAGGATCATTGACGTTATTGATTATCGAAAAGAAAAAAGACATCGGTATTTTATGGAGTATGGGCGCAAGCAGGAAATTTATTCAACGCATTTTCTTCACCGAAGGCATTTACATTTCCTTGTTCGGGTTATTGATTGGAACCGTTTTGGGCATTGCGATTTGTTATGCACAAGATCAGTTCGGATTAATACGATTCAGTGAAGGATTTGTGGTAGATGCCTATCCGGTACAAGTAAAACTTACGGACATACTCCTGATTTCGGGTGCTGTAATGCTCATCGGAATTTTAGCTGCATTGTATCCCGTGCGTGTGTACACGAGGAAATACCAGCAGGTGAAATTGTAATTTTCACTTTCTTTTCTTCTACAAATGACCTGCATTTAATGGTTGCATAACATGCAACTATTGAGCTGTAGAATATCTTTGGGCCACCTTAGCATCCAAAGCCGGAACCAAAACGTGAGATTGAAAAGAAGTGTAGTCGTTAGTAAACGCGTGCGTAAAATTGTGCATTCCGCGGTCGAGCACCGTACCCAAATTTTTCAGCACGAGAATCAGAAAATTCTGGGATTGCTGCTGTCAGAGCAGAATCGTTTACTACAATTTGAAGAAAGTGTTCGCTATGCGAAAAACTTACAAGATGTATTGTTAACACCCGAGTCTAAGTTGCTCGAGTATCTGCCGCAGTCATTTCTGCTATCACAGCCACGTGATATCCTTACAGGAGATTTTGTATGGATCAATAAGTTGCATCACAAAATAATAATCGCAGTTGGTGATTGCACCGGACACGGCATTCCCGGAGCATTAATGTCTGTGTTGGGCGTTTCCATTTTTAATCAAATCATTCTCGACGAGCGAACAATTGATCCTTCAGAAATATTAAAGAAGCTGGATGATCGCATTTATAATTCGCTGCAAGGCGCAACACTCAACAGAAACTCCTACGATGGTATGGATGTAGCCGTTGTGGTGATTGACAAAAATGAGCACACGGTGATGTTTGCAGGTGCAAAACGCAATCTGATGGTGATGTCCGGAAGACAACTTTCTGAAATAAAAGGGGCGCGATTTCCGATTGGAGGATTACGTCTGGAAAACAAGCGACACTACCCTGCTCATATCTTAACCTGTAGTCCAAACGACACCTTTTATCTGCATACCGACGGTTTTGTGGATCAGTTCGGCGGTCCGAATGACAAGAAGTTGGGCACGAAGCGCTTCAAGAAATTGATTGAAATTGCACACGAAGAAAGGCTGTACAATCAAAAAGTATTGTTTCAGGAACTTTTTAATCGCTGGAAAAGTTCAACTGAACAAACTGATGACGCTACACTACTCGCTTTTCGCTGCTAACTATTATTGCTTCACCAAACGCTGCGTGAACAACACTTTCCCGTCTGCAGCTTCTCCACGAATCAAATACACACCATTTTGTAATGGTTGAGTATTAAACCAAAACTGATTCAATCCTGCTCGCGCGCGATCCTGCAACAGCAGCGCTACTTCTTTGCCGTTCATATCATACACCACAATGCGCATGGTCACCGGTTCGTCAATTCTGAATTGTACGGTAAACTGATCCGTGGTCGGATTCGGATATACACTCGCATCGTTTTGTGCCTCCGGTGTTGAAGGAACGCTCACATCAGGACTCAACGCCACTTCTCCAATCCACGTTTGATGCAAGTTGTTGGCAGAACCAATCATGCCGTTCACCCAAAACGTACCTTGCTGATTGTAGCGACGCTGAATTCCGGAATAATCGCCCCAACGATCCGTTCCGTTCAATACGTTGATGTAACCCAAACCGCGCTTAATCACCACTCGATCCGAATAATTCCCGACGCCATCTGCAACACGAACCGAAAATCCGGGGAACGTATCCTGACTGCTGTGCAAGAACACAATCATTGATTTATCATCATTTCCATTGTAGCCGGCCCACGCGATATTCGGATAACCGTATTCTAACAACGTATCAGTGATTATTGCAGCAGTCACCGCAGGATTTCCATCCGGATCATTAATCATACCATGATACACCGTACAGAAACCTGTGGCCGTATCCAACGTGTTCGACACGAACTGAATTTTATCGTTCTGAATAAACGCACCGAGAATACGTGCGTCATTGGTTTGCAGCAAACCTGTCGCAGTAGGTTGTATACTGTTTGGCGGCACAATGTATTGCACCGGACTGATCAACGGTGTAACAGTAACTTGTTGTCCGGGAGCGTTAATGGAATCCGTGATGTGCACTAGGAAAATAGTGTCGTTTCCTAATGTCATGTTGCGGTTTGATAAAAAGTATAAACCACGCGCAGACGGCGGTTGATCGCCACCTTCAACAGGACATAAATTACGAATCGGACGACCTCCGTATTGAATTCCGGAATGCAACTGCGATGACAGTGAATCGCCTGCATAACCGTCCCACTTGTTAATTTGCCAAATCAATGTTTGTGCAAAACCTGTTTGCCAAGGCATATTGTCGTACACCAGATTAACGGTGATAAAAACTTCTTGTTCGTTAACGGTTAGCATCGGATAATCCGTCCATGCCGTATCCGCAAAAGGATTTCCCGGCAACTGATACAAATTCCACGCACCGTTTACCGTATCGGTTTTTGAAAACCCAACAATGATTCCTGTTTGACCGGATGAAAATCCAGCAAGGCACAACAGGATAAATCGGTTCGATTGTGGATCGTAAATTACTTTCGGATCGTACTTCGTTGCAGGATTTCCTAAACTGCTCGACCAAAATGAAAGCGTTGCAGTTCCCGCTGCGGTGTTGTTCCAGGTACGATAACGGAAAATGCTGGAGTTTTGTACTGATGCTAATGATCCGTTGTTACCGATGGCAATTTCATTATCGTTCGGTGTGCTGTTGTTGAACAAGTTTCCGGCGAACGTTCTACCCACAGTTGGCGCAGGAACCGATGAACTTCTTTGATTGGCAGCGCTTACGGAAGCAACCGTTTTTTTCGGATACAACACTTCCAATGTATCCTTAACGCGCTGCAACTCCGATTTCCCTGCAACCGCAGGCATTTCCACTACACGCAGCACAGGATTATAATCCGGTGTTGCGGCATGAGGATCGCTCTCGCCCGCTTTAGGAATTTGAAACGTAGTAGATTGCTGCGCGTGCAAAACACACATGCTGAAAAACGATAAGGCGAGTATAATTTTTTTCATGCCGGAATATTTCCTTTAAGTTACTGTCAATTTTTCAGTTTATCGAAAGCCGACTCATTAATTTCATTCATACAACGAAAATGTCCTTTGGGACACGTATCAAACCCGATTTTAGAGCACGGTCGGCACGAAAGATTTTTCACTTCAATTATTTCAGAAGCGGGATCGGGCCAATACGGATACATACCCAATTCAGGAACTGTATTGCCCCAAACAGAAAATATCTTTTTTCGCAAAGCCGCCGCAATGTGCATCAATCCTGTATCGTGGGCGATAACGGCATCCGACAATTCCAACACGGCCGCCGATTGTTGTAAACTTAGTCGTCCGCAAAAATCTTCAGCAGGTACGTGAATTAATGATTTGATTTTTGCTGCACGTTCTTGATCTTCTTTACCACCCAATAACGCAACAGGCTTACCTACACGATTAATGATTGCTGCTAATTTCTCCGCAGGCAATTGTTTCGTTCCGAACTTCGCTCCAACCGTAATCGCAACAAAACCGGATTGCAGCATTATTGGCAAATCAGCTTTCGACATTCGTGAAGCATCATCAATAAAAAAGTCGAGTCCTTTGCCATCATTGGTAACGCCTAAATGACGGACAGTTTCCATGTAACGATCTACAATGTGCACATTGGGCATTCGATTCACTTTCAACTGCACGAGCAACCACTTTTCCCAATTGAGTTTTGGAAATGAACGTGATGGTTTGCGCAACATCGCTTTTAATTGCAAGGATCTCAAGTTACGATGCAGGTCGATGATCCAATCGAAATTTTCCGCGCGCAATGTTTCCTTTAATTCACCAAGTGAATTTTTAAACGTGTGAATTTGTTTCACGTGGGGATTCGCCGTAAGCAAATTTCGGAAAGCCTCTTTGGTTACAAAATGTACTTCCGCTTGCAATTGTTCCGCAAGACATCGCACAACAGGTGTTGTCAGCACGATATCACCTATCGAGCTGAAACGCACAACCAAAACTTTCAACGGAGCTTTTGCCACAGGATAAAAATAAAAAAGACCGACGAGGGATTCGTCGGTCTTCGAGAATTATCAATTACAATTATTTTGCAGTAAACGTTGAGGTCTCGTCGATAGTAGAATTCATATCGCTACCCTTCCGCTTAAAAATCATTTCTTTACTTTTCAGCTGGTAAATATCATAAACCGCAGTAGGGCGCTCACTGCCAACGAATGTTGTGGTGCTGTTACCGCTTTGCATAGACTCGGTGTATGTTACCAATTGTGACTTATTCTTATATTCTCCTACGCCACTTGTAAAATTCCAAACACCTGTAGAAGTGGTCACCTGAGGAGTATTTCCATTGTTATCTGTATAAACAGATTTAAACGAACCATCCTTCTCGAAGGTCATCTCTACTGTATATTTATCAGTAGTTGTAACGCTTACATTGTTGCTAGTTGCAACCTGTGTTAATGTTGTTCCGTCGTACGTCCCGGTAATCGTGGTTGCAGAGTTTCCTGTACCAATGGTTTCAACACTTTCCATTTTGGAGAGCTTCCATTCGCCCGCTACACGAGCTTTACGCGACTGCAAAGACAAAAATGGATCACCTTCCCCTTTTTTGCAAGAAGAAACAGCCGTAGACACACCGATAGCCAAGATGATCGTTGTGACAAATGATGTAATTTTTTTCATGGTTAGTTTTAGATTTGATTTGCAAAAGTAACTAAATGGCCTTAACAAACAAATTACTACTGCGTGTAACTCTATATTATTAGTTTTGCTCATGCAGGTAACAGACACCCACGCCCACTTATATTCTTCAAAATTCGATACTGACCGCGACGCTATGGTCAATCGAGCCATTGCTGCCGGCGTTACCCGAATTTTTCTTCCCGCAATTGACAGCGAATCGCATGAAAACCTGATTGCATTGGCTAACCAATACCCCGACAACTGCTTCCCGATGATGGGACTGCATCCGTGTTCCGTAAAACAGGAGGACGTGCAGCAAGAATTGGATCAGGTATACTCATATTTAAAATCGGGGAAGTTTTGCGCCGTTGGTGAAATCGGCATTGACCTGTACTGGGACAAAACCACCTTAGCTGTGCAACAAGAAGCGTTTGCGCAACAAATTGACTGGGCGTTGGAGTTCGATTTGCCCATTGCCATTCACAGTCGTGATGCGTTTAATGAATGTTACGACATTGTAAAAGCAAAACAAAACGGCAAACTGCGCGGCGTGTTTCATTGTTTTTCGGACGGTCCGGAAGAAGCACAAAAAGTAGTGGATCTCGGTGGTTTCTATTTGGGAATCGGAGGTGTGTTAACGTTTAAGAATTCTACACTGCCTGCAGCAATAGAAAACATTCCTATGGAATACCTCCTGTTGGAAACCGATGCTCCGTACCTGGCTCCTGTCCCTCATCGCGGTCAGCGCAATGAAAGTGCTTACGTTACTCATGTCGCAGATAAATTATCAGAAGTGAAACGTATTTTTCTGCGCGACGTGATTGAACAAACAACACAAAATTCCATTCGATTTTTTGGAAAATAAAATGGCCAAACAACCTAAAGTTTTATTGATTTATACCGGCGGAACCATAGGAATGGTGGCTGATGCGAAAAGCGGGCAGCTGAAGCCGTTTAACTTCAACAATCTGTTGGATGAAGTTCCCGAGTTGCATAAAATTCCTGCCACCATTGATACGCATTCGTTTGGTAAGCCCATCGATTCGTCGAACATGGAACCGAAAATCTGGTTGGAATTGGCGGCACTAATCGGAAAGCAATACAACAAATACGATGGATTCGTTATCCTGCACGGCTCTGATACCATGGCATTCACGGCATCGGCATTAAGCTTTTTGTTGGAGAATTTGAACAAGCCGGTGATTCTTACGGGCTCACAATTACCGATTGGAACCATTCGTACCGACGGAAAAGAGAATCTCATTACAGCAGTAGAAATTGCGGCAGCGGATGGTAAGAAATATCCGATTGTTCCTGAAGTATGCGTGTATTTTGAATACCGCTTGTATCGCGGGAATCGCACCAACAAGTTCAATGCAGAACACTTTCGTGCTTTTCAATCGCCGAACTACCTGTTGTTAGCTGAAGCGGGCATTCATATTAATTTTAATAAAGAAGCGATTCGCAGGAAGTCGAAAGGTGCGCTTAAGGTGTATCAGAAACTGGATTCTTCCGTTGCGATATTAAAATTATTTCCGGGCATTACGCCTGCAGTGGTAAGCGCGGTGCTGAACTCCGGATGTAAAGCGATTGTACTGGAAACGTTTGGTTCGGGTAATGCTACAACCGCGACCTGGTTTATTGATGCGCTGAAAAATGCGATTAAGCGCGGTGTTATTATTGTAAATATCACGCAATGTGCTCAGGGCACCGTTGAACAAGGACGTTACGAAACCAGTTCGGCTTTTAATAAGATCGGTGTTATTGGCGGCGCTGATTTAACCACAGAAGCGGCTGTAGCTAAACTGATGTTCTTGTTGGGCAATGTACCTGCAGGAAAAATCAAGAAGCAGTTGACGCAGGATTTGCGCGGCGAGCAGACAAATTAGCGCACCAAAACGCAAGTATTCCGATTAATTAATACATTTGTGCCCCGTTGAAATAACGGAATTGGAGACGTGCGTGCCCCGATTTTAATTGGGGTCCGAGTGTCCCGAGTTATTCGGGAGAAGGAGCACGCAACCACAACTTCACGCCAACAGAAGTTGAAAATAAAAAGTTGGTAACATATACGGAGACGTGTCCGAGTGTCCCGAGTTATTCGGGAGAAGGAGCACGCAACCACAACTTCACACCAACAGAAGTTGAAAATAAAAAGTTGGTAACATATACGGAGACGTGTCCGAGTGGTTGAAGGAGCACGCCTGGAAAGTGTGTATACCCCAAAAGGGTATCGCGAGTTCGAATCTCGCCGTCTCCGCC
>CALJIF010000010.1 GCA_937974275.1 uncultured Flavobacteriales bacterium | reverse complement strand
ATCATAACGGAAGCGCGGGATGGTCCAGCGAATCCACATGAAGACGAAAATGAAGAATACCGTTTTAGCGAACATCACACCAACACCGATCAGCGACACCAATAATTGATTGTCGATTTGATCCATGAATGGGAAGTTGTAGCCACCGAAGAAGAACAAGGAAATCACCGCAGAAGAAATGAACATGTTCACGTATTCAGCGAAGAGGTAGAAGCCGAGTTTCATGGAAGAATATTCGGTGTGATAACCACCAACCAATTCCGTTTCACATTCCGGCAAATCGAAAGGCGTACGATTGGTTTCTGCCAGTGCGCAAATAAAGAAGATTAAAAACACCAACGGGTTTTTGAAGAAGTTCCAGGTGAAGTAACCGTCAGCCCAAAAGCCGTGTTGCTGTTGCGCAATTTCCGCAGTGCTTAATGTTCCGGTGAACATAATGAGCGTCACGATAGAAACGCCCATCGCTACTTCATAGCTGATCATTTGTGATGATGCACGCAATGCACCCAACAACGCGTACTTGTTGTTAGAGGCCCATCCGCCAATCATGATTCCATAAACACCGATGGAGACCACACCCAACAAATACAATACACCGATATTCACATCGGTTACTTGCAGGCGGTATACTTTTCCATCAACTACAACATCCGGTCCCCAAGGAATAACAGCGCCTGTTAACAAAGCCGTTAACATTGCGATTGCAGGGCCCAGGATGAAAAGTGTTTTATTGGATACGTTCGGGATGATTTCTTCCTTCATGAACATCTTTACACCATCAGCAATGGGTTGAAGAATTCCGAAAGGTCCGGCACGGTTAGGTCCGAGGCGATCCTGCAGAAACGCTGCCACTTTACGTTCGGCGTAAGTTGCGTAAGCCGCGACACCGAGTGAAATCAGAAAAAGGATGACGACCAAAATGTATGGCCACCAATCAAATCCTGAAGTCATTATTAATGTTGTCATATCAATAATTATTTAGCCGATTCTTTTTTCTTGCCTTTTACTTCGTTCAGTTTCTTGCCGGTTTCCAACTTCAGCTTCACTAACTCGTAGTGGTTTTGAGAAATCACGGAATGGTGGCTGATCGGACTTGGTCCTTCGATGTTCCAGTCGGAAACTTTTTTGTGATCGAAGCGACAGTCGTTACAGATCCAATCTTCTACTTCACCCCACTGATCTTTACGAGCCGTTACACGCAACACGTCGCTGCCTTTAAACCACAAGCGCACTTTGCCGGAGCATTTGGTGCAATTGCGATGAGCATCAACCGGCTTGGTGAACCACACACGGCTTTTGAAACGGAACGTTTTATCGGTTAACGCGCCCACCGGACAAACGTCAATTACGTTACCGGAGAATTCGTTTTCAATAGAATTTTGAATGTATGTAGAAATCTCTGCAACATCACCACGATTGATCACACCGTGCACGCGTCCGTCCGTTAGCTGATCTGCAGTTTTCACACAACGGTAACAAAGGATGCAACGCGTCATGTGCAACTGCACGTATGGACCGATGTCGATTTTATCAAACTCGCGACGTTCGAAATCGTAACGTGTTGTTGAAGCACCGTGTTCGTAGCCCAAGTCTTGCAAATGACATTCGCCCGCCTGATCACATACCGGACAATCCAATGGGTGGTTGATCAGCAAGAACTCTACAACACCTTTGCGTGCTTCCAAAACCTCCGGAGATGTGAAGTTTACAACTTCCATTCCGTCCATTACTTCGGTGCGGCAAGATGCCACAGGCTTCGGCATTGGATTGGGATTCTGCGAATTCATTTTGGTTACGCGAACGATACATGTTCTGCAATAACCTCCGCTAGTTTTCAGCTTGGAGTAATAACACATAGCAGGCGGAGCAACGTCCGGACCCAGCATACGTGCAGCCTGAAGGATTGTTGTTCCTTTTTGAACTTCAATCTCGCGACCATCAATTGTTACTTTAGGCATATCGTAAAATCGTTTGCGTTCTGATTAAGCCACGGGCGCAGTTTGGTTGCGCACGGAATAGTAATGTTTAACGTCTTTAATTTTTTCCGGATGTTTGATGTACTCTTCAAACTCAGCACGGAAATGGCGAATAGCGCTGGCAACAGGCCAGGAAGCTGCATCGCCTAAAGGACAAATGGTTTTACCGTCAATTTTAGATTGAATGTCCCACAACAAGTCGATGTCTTCCGGTTTGCCGTGACCTTCAACAATGCGGTGTAACACCTTTTCCATCCAACCTGTTCCTTCACGACATGGGCTGCACTGTCCGCAGCTTTCGTGATGATAGAAACGCGTGAAGTTCCAAAGGTTTTTAACTACGCTGGCCGTTTCATCCAATACGATAAATCCGCCCGAACCTAGCATGGTGCCGGTCTGGAAGCCGCCATCTGCAAGGGATTCGTAGGACATTAAACGCGGCTCGCCTTTAGCTGTAGTTAAAATTAAATCGGCAGGCAAAATCGGAACAGAAGAACCTCCGGCTACAACAGCTTTTAGTTTTCGTCCGTTCTTAACGCCACCACAATACTGATCCGAGTTCAAAAATTCTTCAACCGGTAAACCCAATTCAATTTCATACACGCCGGGTTTGTTGATGTGTCCACACGCAGAAATCAATTTTGTGCCGGTTGATTTTCCGATACCGATTTTAGCATATTCCTCACCGCCCATATTGACGATTGGAACAGTAGCTGCAATTGTTTCAACGTTGTTTACAACAGTAGGTCGGCCCCAAACGCCCGCTACTGCAGGGAATGGAGGCTTGATGCGCGGATTACCGCGTTTACCTTCCAGTGATTCGATCAATGCCGTTTCTTCACCGCAGATATATGCACCACCGCCGGGTTGAACGTATAAATCCAGATCGTAACCCGAACCTAAAATATTTTTACCTAACAAGCCGGCAGCGTATGCTTCAGCAATTGCTTTTTCCAAAATGTGATACACGTACAACAACTCGCCGCGGATGTAGATGTACGATGTATTTGCACCAAGAGCAAAGCTTGATACAATCATGCCTTCCACCAACAAGTGTGGCAGATGCGACATGAGGTAGCGATCTTTAAATGTTCCCGGCTCCGATTCGTCAGCATTACACACCAAATGACGCGGAACGCCCTCGGGCTTTGCAAGGAAACTCCACTTCATTCCGGTAGGGAAGCCCGCGCCACCGCGACCGCGCAGCCCTGATTTCTTCACTTCTTCCACCAGCTCGTCCGGCTTCATGCGCAACGCTTTCTCCAGCGCTTTGTAGCCACCATGTGCACGATATACGTCGAGCTTTTCTATGCCCGGTACATTAACGTGTTCCAATAGTAATTGCTTTCCCATATCAATCGTTGCAATTAATGTTGATTTGCATTTACATGTTTCTTGTCGAAGTGCGTTTTGCGTTCACCTTTTGACTTGTAATCATTCAGCATTTCGTCCACCTTTTCACAAGTCATGTTTTCGTGATACGTTTCCCCCACCTGAATAATAGGCGCAGTTCCGCATGCAGCAAGACACTCTACTGTTTTCAACGTAAACATTCCGTCCGGCGTGGTTTCGCCTTCTTTAATGTTCAGTTTCTTTTCGATATGTTTCACGATATCTTCCGCGCCCAATAACCAGCAAGGCCCTGTTCGGCATACTTCGATCAAACATTTTCCAACCGGCTTTAAGTTGAACATCGTGTAAAACGACGCAACTTCATACACCTCGATAGGTTGAATTTTTAATAAGCTTGCTACATAATCCATTGCAGGAGCGCTCAGCCAGCCGTCAAATTCCATCTGTGCTAAATGCAACAATGGCAGCAACGCCGACTTTTGTTTTCCTTCCGGATAACGTTTGATGATGCGCTGTGCAAGCGCAAGAGTTTCATCAGAGAATTTATATTCTTTCGACATAGTGTTGTCGTTTTATTATGCGTCTAATTCACCGGCTATCACATTCATTGAACTCATCGCAAGGATGGCGTCTGACAACATTCCTCCTTTAATGATTTCGGGATAGCTTTGATAATAAATAAAACAAGGTCTGCGGAAGTGCAAGCGATACGGAGTACGACCTCCATCACTGATCAGATAGAAGCCCAATTCGCCATTCGCGCCTTCTACCTGATGATACACTTCTCCAACAGGAATATCGGTTTCGCCCATCACAATTTTGAAGTGATAAATCAACGCTTCCATGTTGTTGTAAACTTCTTCTTTCGCAGGCAAACAGAATTCCGGAACATCACCGTGGAAAACGGTTGATTTACGGTCGATGTTTTTAAGTGCCTGGCGAATGATGCTCAATGACTCCCACATTTCCTGTTGGCGCACCATAAAACGATCGTACACATCGCCACTGGTTCCTACCGGAATCACAAAATCAAAATCTTCGTAAGAGGAATACGGGTTCATCACGCGAACATCATAGTCAATACCTGTAGCACGAAGATTCGGCCCGGTAAAGCTGTATTGTAAAGCGCGTTCTGCATTAATTCCGCCAGCATTGATTGTGCGATCCATGAAGATTCGGTTACGCATCAACAAGTCCTCGAATTGCTTCAGTTCTTTAGGGAACTCTTTCATGAAGTCGTCGATGCGTTGCCAAGCTTTTTCAGGCCACATGCGCTCGAAGCCTCCGATACGGCCGATATTGGTCGTTAAGCGAGCACCACAAATTTCTTCGTAGATCTCGTAGATTTTTTCGCGCCACTGAAAGATGTACG
>CALJIF010000009.1 GCA_937974275.1 uncultured Flavobacteriales bacterium | reverse complement strand
AATCCATTCTTATTTTCAATCAGAAACGCTTCGCTTGCACCTACGCTCTTACTTAACAGTAGTGGATAACCGGCAGCCGCATATTCTTGCACAACAACTGCCCAAGGCTCAATTTTACTCGGTAAAATAAAAACGCCACCTTCCATCAAAATCGGTCGCAACTGATCCGGCTGCACAAATCCAAGATGTTCTACATCGGGATGTTTTGCACCGTCTATATCACCGGTTCCCATGCAAATCAGTTTCCAATCATTAGGCTGCTCTTTTTTCCATGCTGCAAAAGCTTCCCACAATTCACGAACGCCTTTAAAATCGTAATAGCGACCGGAATAAACGAACCGATGCGGAATAGGTCGTTCCTTGCTTTCATTGTAGATCGCTGAAAAATATACTGTGTCTGCAGTATAAAAACCGGTCTTCACGTTTTGGGGTTTAAAACCCAGACGAAGAGCAAATTCCTTTTGAATATTTCCGGGAACCCAACACGCATTAAACGCGTTAAGGACCAGATATGGTGCAGCGAAAATCGCCAGTCGTTGCTTTAGTGTTCCTTCCCATTTGTTATCCATAGCAACGATGGTTGGAATTCTGTTTCTCCATTGTTTGGCAACAGCAACGTAATCCTTATCCACCCAACCACTGACGAGTAAAACGTCCGGCTGAATTTTATTCGCTAACTGAATTAATGCATCACGACTGAAGTCATGACGATTATAAACGTGTACGCTTGAACTAAAACTAAATTCAAAGGGCGCTTCTTTATTCACGGGATAACGCACTACATGAATGCTTACATCCGCATCTGCCAAAGCTTTCAGACAAGCCATGGTATATCCTGCCAATTCCGTGTATAGAATGAGAATTCGTTTATTCATGATACGGCCGGAATTACAGATTCTTCAATTTCATCATTCGGTTCAGTATTTTCAGTAACGAACAATTCACGCACCTCCGGAATAGAAACCATGGTCATGATGATTACAGCCTGAATCGTTAATGGATTTAGAGAAGCCGTTAACCATGATTCGAAGAATGCA
Source organism: uncultured Flavobacteriales bacterium (assembly GCA_937974275.1). GTDB lineage: Bacteria > Bacteroidota > Bacteroidia > Palsa-965 > Palsa-965. The sequence continues at coordinate 5,727 of CALJIF010000009.1, read as the reverse complement.
GAAAACAGAATACCGTACATGGCAGGAATTGCGCCGGGAATAGAGCCTGCGCTTCTTAAGAAAGTTACGATCATACCAATTACATACGCAAGAACACCAACAATTCCGGTATCCAGCCAAAACGTGATGTACGAATTATGTGCATTTCCCTGGTGTCCCATAATGGACAACATTTCATAATTCTGCTTGTAAAGAATTTCTGTATAACCTATTCCGCCTCCGCTAAAAACGCCTTCCTGAATTTTACTCCAGCCAAATTCCCACGCCACCAAACGCCCGGAACCGGAACGCAATGTGTCAATTCGAAAATACTCCTGTAAGTCTAATGCATAAATAATTCCTTCAATGTTATTGTTGATGTATTGATACACGAACAACACAACCACAAACATTATGAATCCGATAAATGGCGAAAGCTTATAAAATTGACGGAAGAACAAGAACAGTAGAATGGTGAAAATTGCATTACGTGAACCACAAAGTATTACACTTAAAATTATTGCTCCGTAAATGATGATCAATTCACGGCGGGAAAACAGATTTTTCACCACATCACCTGCCACAGTTACTACCATAAAGAACAACAGACAAAACAAGCCTAATCCGTTCGGATTGCCCATTAATCCCGTATAACGTCCCGCTAATGTTACGTAACCCGGCATTACAAAACGCATCACAAATCCGATTAACAACAGTAGCGTAATCCACCAAAGGAATTTTCGTAACCCTTCTTTGCCTTCATCACGAATCGTTTGCAAGAAATAATTGGGGACTACCAATAACAGCAAACCATAAGAAACTGTTTTCTGCACGCTCGTGCTGATGTAATCGGATGTGACCATGAACATGGCCGCTACCAGAAGGAAAGGAATAAATGTTTTGAATATGCGGTTCAGTGGCGTGGACAAATTGCTGTCCATAAAATAAAAGAGCGCCATCATCACGATGTACACGTTTTTCGCATTCTGTGCAAAGCCGAATGTATAGCTGCGAGAATCGGATAACACCAACATCAGGATAAAACCCATCAGAATTTCTGCAATCCATTTGCGCTGAAAAAAATAATACAACACAAACGGAACAACAGCGTAAACTACCGGCCCCGCAAACATTCCTGCCAGCACCCAGAATAAGGTGAAAAATAAAAACGTTCTGTTGTTGGTTAGAAATTCGCGCACAGTAAGGCTATTGGTACACGAAAATACGCCATTAGCAGGTAAAGTTTCTCAAGGCGTTTACCACCGCCATTAACTGTTCATTGTTAATACCGTTATGAATGGGCAAGCGAATTAACGTGTTCTCCCATTGTTCGCAATTCGGCAAATGATGAATCTTTGACGTTTTAGCCGCATAAGCGCTCTTATGTAAGCATCTGTAATGTGTGAGCGCCTGAATTCCTTCATTTTTCAAGTGCTCCAGGCGTACATTCAAATGAGCCGGATTCTTGACACGTATGCAGAAATTGTGGGCATTGTGGTTTAATTGGTCATTAGACACCACATCAAATAGCGGATGTCCTGAAAGTTGATCCGAATAAAACTGCCATGTCGCTTTGCGTTGCTTTGTCCAGGCGGGTTCTGCTTGCAACTGTGCCCAAAGAAAAGATGCGTTCAATTCTGACAATGTATATGATGCACCAAGATCAATCCACTCGTAGTAACTCACTTCTCCGCGCTGAAAATTGGACCTGTTGGTACCTTTTTCATACAGAATTGCAGCCCTATCCACAAAATTTTCATCGTTTAAAACCAGCGCTCCGCCCTCACCACACGTAATGTTCTTCGAATCATGAAATGAAAACGTGCTCATGTGGCCGAAAGAACCCAACGGTTTTCCATTAAGGTCCGATGCTCCGTATCCGTGAGCGGCATCTTCGATTAAAACGATTCCGTGTTCGTCGCACCACTTTCGAATGGCAGCTCCACCGGCATCAACTCCGCCGTAATGCACAATTACCAATGCTTTTGTTCGTGGCGTTAACAGTTTATCCAAGGCCTTGATATCAACATTTGGATGATCTTCTCTACTATCAGCCCAAACAATTTTAGCGCCTTTCGCAACAAACGAAGATGCACCGGTTACGAAGTTGTAACTTGGAACAATAACTTCATCATTCGGTTGCAAATTCAATAAAGATGCTGCAAGTTCTAACGCATGCGAACACGATGTAGTTAAAAACACAGCCTTCGCACTCAACTTGTCCTTAATGAATGCACTGCTCAATTTCGAATAATATCCACCACCGGAAAGTTGTCCACGGTTGGCAGCATCGCGCATGTTATCGATTTCAGCACCGGAATACGTAATGGTATTGAATGGAACTTTAATCATGTTGTCTAATTCTACGTTCCATCATTTTAATGGTTTCAGCCGCTAATCGACTCCACAAAAACTGCTCCTGCACTTTTGCTATGGAATGCTGTTGTAAACGACTTAATGCAGCAGCATCCATATTCATCATGTTGTTCCATGCTTCCGCTAATTGCGTCACATCGCCCGGTTTAACCAGAAAACCATTGCTATCGTCAACCATAAGTTTTGTAGCTCCAGTATCTGTGGCCAAAATAGCCAGCCCGCGTGACATGCCTTCTAAAATAACATTGGGCATTCCTTCGGAAATACTTGGACAAACCAAGACCTGACAAGAATCGAGCAATTTGCGCAACGCATGGTTATCCGTGATACTGCCGTGATACGTTACGTTAGGCAATTTCACACGCTTCGAAGGATTTATTGGTCCTACGATATGCAACTGATAGAAATCCGATTTCGATCTTTTAATTGCTTCATACAGCTCTTCCAATCCTTTTCGGCGCTCATCACGGCCAACGAAAATGAAGCGTAGCACTTCATTACGCGGTGTGATGTCCTTTCGAATCCAATCAGCCGTAATACCACCCGGCAATTCTTCAATCTTTGAAGCAGCCACAGGAATGGATTTCAGAATATCAGTAACACGACCACCATATGAAATAACGACATCAGCATTATCCAGCTGATAACGTGCAGGTTTATCCAGCAACCACTTTTGTTTGATACGCTCTATCCAGGATGCAGCCGGCTGAAAAATTTCATAACCGTGCATATTAACGGCAATAGGAGGAAATTGCTTACCCAAACTCTTTTGGTGCAATAATTCCCATCCCGTGAAACCTTTACAATAAATAAAGTCCGGAGCACTATGCTCCTGCATGCGTTTGAATAATTCTTTGGAATACAAATATGATTCACGAATGTAATGACCGGGCGTTTTACCTAAGTCGGGGAATTTTACCGGAAAGAGACGAATATGCTGCAACTCAGCCGTTGTGAATAATTGTATAGCACGGTCCGCATTTTTTTTGTCCGCCGCATGATACAGATCAACTTGAATACCTTCTCCTGCTAATGCTTTCGCTAAATACAACGAATGGCGCTGCATACCGCCCATAACTATCGGATAAATTCCGTCCGTAAACAAAGCCACTCTCATTGTATCAAGTTTTTGTACTGTTCTACCAAGGCTTTTTTAGTAAAATGCGTTTTCACCAAATTTACGGCATGTAATTTCTGATTTCGTGTTAACGGAGCTAAATCGACTGCTTCTACTTTATCGCTAATCATTCCACAACCTTCACGATTCACCAATTCGCTGTAATCGCCCAATTCCGGACTAATGATGACGTACAAACCGGCCGCAAGATATTCCGCGAATTTTACCGGCGATGCGACACGATTCGTATCAGACGCTTCACGTACCAACCATCCGTAATCAGCGGCGTGTAACAATTGTTGCACCTGATGATGCTTCACCCACTTCACCATAACTCGTGAAGAAAATTCGGATGTGATTTTTAGTTGATCTGTGTTAGAACTAGTCAATAATAATATTTTAATCTTTGGATTATCATGCATCCATTTCAACAACAATTCGTCCATCATTTGAAAAGAATGCCAACCGGACGCGGTACCGGAAAATACAATAAGACATTCATCCGTTTGAACTCCAAGCTGTGCGCGATAATCAACAAGTGCCTTTTCATCCGGCAATTCAGTAATCACATCGTCCGAAACCGTGCATGGAATAACAATACTGTTGCTTCCATCAAACTGATACTGTCGTTTCCAGTAGGAACGTAATGCATGAGACACCGCCAACTGCTTGCCACTGATCTGCAATGCCGATTGCTCCAATGCTTCAATTTCCGCTTTATTAAAAGCATCACCACCCACATGATATTCTGAAAACTCAGCGGCGTAAGCACCACGCGCATCGAATATCAGCTGTTGTTTTGCGACACCCGCAAGATGCGCCAAATGCGTCGCGAACATTCCACGTGCAATGATTGTATCTGCATTTCGTATACCACTCCATTTTAGCAACCACTTATTGTTGCGCCAACGATGAATTCCGGGAAACATGGGTTTTACCAGCGCTTTCGCATCCATCTGGAGAATTGCACGTTTCACTGCGGCGTAATTCCGTAACGAGATGAACGCAATAAGCTGCACTTCATGTCCTAACTCATTGCGTAAAAAGTTACACGTATCCACTACCTGACTTTTGTAGATTCCGGAAGGATGATCATTGAATGTCAGGTAAACGAGTTTCATGCCGTAAATCGTTTATTCAAAAATTCAAAAATTCGATCCGTTGCTTTACCGTCCCATTGCTGCGGGATCAAACCTTTTTTGTAGTTGCCGCTGCGGATTAATTCCACTTGTTGCAAAATGCCGCTAATTTCAAATGGTAACAACGTATTGGAACCCAGATCAACCGTCACAGGGCGTTCTGTATTCGGGCGAAGCGTTAAACACGGAATTTGTAAAAACGTCGTTTCTTCCTGAATACCGCCACTATCCGTTAACACAAATGCGGAAGCACTCACCAACTTTTGAAACGCAAAATAATCCAGCGGTTCAATAATTTGTAAACCTTTCACCTGCTCGAATTGTGATTTCAACCCGAATGTTTCCATAAATCGCACAGTGCGCGGGTGCGCAGGAAATACCAGTTGATAGTCATTTCCTAACGTGGTCATCAATTGTAATAACAGTAACTGCCCGTCTTTGCTATCAACATTTGACGGGCGATGCATAGTGATCAGCACGTATTTTCCTGCAGTCAGTTTTAAATCATCCAGTACACGGGACTTTTGAATTTCGTCCTTAAATGCGACCAATGTATCAATCATGGTATTGCCCACTTCAACAACTGAGTCGCCGCGTCCTTCTTCGATTAAATGTTTTTTACCTGATGGTTCTGTTACAAAATGTATTTCGGCCAATTCATCCGTAAGAATTCGATTAAACTCTTCCGGCATCGTACGATCGAAACTTCGCAAACCACTTTCGATATGACCAATCGGAATTTCCATTTTGTTGGCTGTAATTGCTGCGGCCAGTGTCGAATTCACATCGCCTACAACTAATATTAAATCAGGGCGTTTACCGGTAATGAGTTGTTCCAAACGCAACATGATTTCCGCCATTTGCGTATTCGGTGAACCGGCAGGCACATTTAAAAAATGATCAGGAACCAATCCGAATTGCTCGAAAAACACATCGGCCATTTTACTGTCGTAATGCTGACCGGTGTGAACAATACTTAATTCCAGATTCGGATAACGAGCTGCAACACGACGAAACTGCGTCACCTTGATAAAATTAGGTCGTGTTCCAATTACTAATAAAATATGCGTCTTACTCATGTAATGTCTTATTAAAAACATCAGTTAACTTCTCTGT
>CALJIF010000008.1 GCA_937974275.1 uncultured Flavobacteriales bacterium | reverse complement strand
GTAAGAAGTAGACCGTTGCAGGCGGCCCACAGGGAGAAAACGTAACCGATGGAGTACGTGTACCTCCACCCAAGTTTGGTCCTCCTGCGCCTTCCAGATCATCTTGCCAGAATACGGTTTGTGCCTGCAATTGTAAAGCACATATTAGGAACAAACAGAAAGTGATTTTTTTAATTATTGACATCATGCGTAGGGTATTTAATTATTTAATTTATGACACTATTAACTATTATCAACAAGTAACCTTATACCTCGATTAATTGCTTACCTAATACACTCCCCGATTTCAAGCCCACTCCGGTCCAGTATGCCCAACCCGGATTGCCTAATTCACTCTTCAATTCCTTACTATGAATTGTAATGCGATCAGCACAAACGACCTTGATGCCGGCATTTTCATCAAACGCTGTAATTGTCCCCGGTATTAAATCCATTTCAACCTTCGCTCCTATTTCAGATTGTGATAAATGAATCTTTTCATCGCCAAAATATGTAATTGCACCCGGTGTCCATCCCGAGCACGCGCGGATCAAATTATACACTTCACGACTACTCATTTCCGACCAATTAACAGTCATTACTTCATCTTTGGGAAACTTATAAAACGTTGCCCGTTCCTCATTTTGTTTCTTAAAATATTGTTCTACGCTTCCGAATTGCAACATTTCAGCAACATTTAATGCCATAATGCCGCATCGAGCGGACAACCGTTGCGCTAAAGAAACGTAGGTATCCTCATTATTAATTTTAATCTTTTCTTCAAATATGATTTCACCGCAGTCGAATTCTTCACTTACACTATGCACTGTTAATGCTGTAGTTTCTGCTCCTTGTCGTATGACTTCAAATATGGGTGCAGGTCCTCGAAATTCAGGTAAAGGCCCCGGATGAAAATTAAAAATACGATTACGAAACTGCCCTGTTATTTCAGCGCTAATTTTAAACGGATAACAAACACTGAATACATAATCAGGTTGCACAGTGTTCAACCAGTCTGCTAATTGATGTTGATCATTTCTTTCCGTGATCGCTAAAAACGGAAGCTGCTGCTTTTCGCATTCCTGCTCTAAATTGGCAACCACTTTGTAATCACCGGTAGCCACAGTAATGCCGGCCAATAGCCGCTCCATCCCCAATCGGTACAAAACCGGAAAGGCAAAAGGTCCACCACACAGCACTACGATACGCTTCATCTTAATTACACATATAACTGTTGAACCATCCTGATACTGTCTCGTTTAATTCAACTGCACACATCTTCTCGAATTCCAGCGCTGTGTCAGTAATGGTTTGAATAATTTCCAATTCCATGTTTCCGCTTGAACTCTCCTTTACATCCACCAGATACATCGGATGAACGGATGTATTCCATGCCGCATTGAACGTTAATAACCCTCTCGGGCTCATTAAATTCAATTGCTTCACCTGCTCTCCCAACTGCACTCCATTGAACCATTGGGCATTTACGTCTTCGTATAATGCACCTAATATCAATCCTGCTTCCCAGCCTAACAGTGTAAAAATGCTTGCTTTTTTACCTTGGTTCTCAAAAGCTGTAATCAGAATATTATTTTCCTGATTATTAACTTTTGTGCTCCATGCCACCACACCACGCGACTTACCTCCATTAAATTTACTCTTCGATAACAGTTCTTCTTCCAACATCAAAGGCGCCAAATACGCGCCGGGAGCACCTTTCTCGAAAATACTTTTGGTATCGTCAAAATACCATTCCGCAAAATCACCACTAAAAAGTCCCAATACGCACGAATCCGGATGTGTTGTTGCATGCTCTCCGATTGCCGACAACTTAAACTCCGATCGTTGGTAACCGGTTGCAATATTGTAACGGATTTCTCCACCATGATCCGTAAATCCCTGTGTTATTGCCAATGTATGTAAATAGCCGGCATCGTAATAGTTCGTTACCATTCCTCCGGATTTATAGCCGTCGGTAGTTGCGGCTCTTGCAGCCAATCGTGCGCCCAAAGAATTGTGCAAAGACAAGTACAAAATATTAGGAGATACCGGCCATTCTTGCGGTAGGCTTGCACCTGCATCCAACACAATCAACAGGCGATTGGCGGCCATGAACAACGGTCTTAATAATTGTGCTGTTCGCATTCCGCAATACGCGTATACAATTGCCGCATTTTCTTCCATCAGCATGCGCTCTGCGGCCCGATATACCTGTTGCTTATCTGTTCCGAAGCCGATATTGTCGGTAACGATTTTTAAACCGTCCACTTGTTGGAGCGACAATGATTCGCGAACACCGGAAACAATGTCGAAACCGGCACCGGTATAGTAGGCGGATCGCGGCAATAAAAAACCTATCGTTATCATAAATTAGAAGAGGAGATCGCTTTCACGATCTCCTTTAATTTTAATTCAATTAATTTCTGGAAGGAAAAATTCCGTTCAATGCGATACAATAATTCATCACCAAATAAGGGTTCTGAATATTGATCGGCAAATTACTTCCGGTCGGATCAGTAGTTCCTGTAATTCTTACCGCAGCATTATTCATCGCCTGGCCTTGCGTAAACGCAGAGGAATACGCTGCACTGGAAGTATTGGTTCCGGGGAAAGCACCATCCGGAGCATTCTCGCCGCCAAGGTTACCATTCACCGCTACAGTAGCTTGCACATTATTCATAGCATGTGTGTGAGGAGGCAAGTTGGAGGTTAACAAAGTGGTAGTCGTATTCCCGGATATTTCGCCGATGGTATGCGATGGCAATCCCGCTCCATTTCCCTGACCGATCGGAAAACGACTCTGCAAATTGGGTAATGCAAAAGTAGTAGATCCGTCACCACCGTACGTGGTGCCCAATAAAGCGAATAATGCAGAGTTAGTTGCGATGGCTAAAATTTGACCGTTGCACTTCTGATACATTTTGGGAGCAAAATCAAACGCAAATAATTTAACTTCTCCGATATATGGTTCTGTTGACATAATAGCTTGAGTTTAAAGGTGAATTAATTGCGTGATGGAAATATTCCGTTAGTCGCAATGCTGTAGTTCATTACGAGATAAGGATTTGCGATTGAGAATGGAAAACCGCTACCTGAAGAATCTGTTTGACCACTGATTTGCACCGCATTTGGTCCCATGTATTCATTATTTCCCGCTGAAGCTGCATAAATTCCGACGCTGTTATTGATACCAGGGAAATTCATACTCGGCGCATTTTCTCCTCCATTGTTACTGTTCGACTGCACGCGCACGGACATGTTATTCAACGTATGAATATGCGGAGGCAAATTTGCGACTTGCAATGTTGCACTGACGTTACCCGTTTTTTGTCCCATAGGAAATTGACCACCGGATTGCTGATTAGTCCCTTGACCAACTGCCATACGTCCCTGAAGATCAGGTAAACCGAATGTTGTTGTTCCGTTTCCTCCATAGGTAGTTCCCAATAGCGAGAACAAGGCAGTGTTGGAAGCAATGTTCATGATTTGACCATTGCATAAAGCATGATATTTGGGTGCGAAATAAAATCCAAAGATTTTGATTTCACCGATAAATGGTTCTGTTGACATAGTTCAAATATTTTTTAGTTAGACCAATACGGTTAGTTGCGCGAAGGAAAAATTCCTTCCATTGCAATCGAATAATTAATACACAAGTAAGGGTTTGTAATATCTACCGGTACACTACCGCCTTGTGCTCCTGTAGTACCCGAAACACGCACCATTCCGGGATTCATAAACTCATTGGCTGCAGGAGCCGAAGCATAAAACGCTTGTGAGCTATTCATTCCGAAATATCCTCCATCAGGAGAATTTTCTCCACCGGCATTGTCATTAGCATTGAATACTGCAGTAGCGCCGAATAAGGTGTGAATGTGCATAGGCATGTTAGCCGTACCAATAGTTGTTTGGTAAGAACCACCGGCTTGCCCAATAGTTACCATTGGTAATCCCGGACCTTGCCCCTGATGCACAGGAACTCGACCTTGTAAATCGGGCAGTTTAAACGTGGTCTGACCGTCGCCGCCGTACGTTGTGCCGATTAAGGCAAACAAGGCAGTGTAATTCGCAATGGAGATGGTTTGTCCCTGGCACAATTGAAATCCTCGGGGAGGAAAATTAAATGCCAGCAACTTTACTTCTCCGATAAATGGTTCTGTTGACATAAAGTGTAGGTTTAATTAGTGATACACAATGCTAATAATTCTACATTTTGTTCATCACGTGTCACCAAAAAATTAATTTTAGCAACACAATTATTTCATTAAAAAAATCACAACACAGCTCTACATCCCTTGCTATTAAAGACTTTCATCACACATATAAGATTACACCAACTCAATAAAAAGATTTCAACTACTACATCCACCACGATACAAAGCGTGAAAAATCACGCCTTTTTTGACGTGAAAAATCACGCTTATGAACACTTTACAACTTCCATTTTATGTTCAAGCCGAACTTTTATCGGCTGAAAAATTTATTATCGATCAATTTCAATGGCACGCACATTTTAATCAAAAAGACTACAACGGTGACTGGAGTGTTGCTGCTTTAATGGCAAGTGACGAAGCTTTACCCATGATGTCCGCTGCGGGCTCACTTGCGCAACCCACTCCTCTCTTACATCAGTTGCCTTATATCGCGTCGTTGCTGAACAACATGCCATTTACGATCGAATCTGCGCGATTACTTCGCATGAAACCGGGAACACATATTGTACCGCATCGCGACCTTGGACTTTGTTATGAACTGGGATGTTTTCGTTTACACCTACCTATACATACTTCATCAGGTGTTGTATTTATCATTGATGAACAGGAAGTGGTGATGCAAGTTGGAGAATTGTGGTACGGCAATTTTGACAAGACACATGAAGTTCGCCACAACGGCATGGAGGATCGTATTCATCTTGTTATCGACGGAGTGCGAAATGAGCGCACTGATGAGTGGTTCACTGCAGCAGGCTTTCGAGAAGATCAAAGCTATCATCGCATGTCTCCGGAGGTGTATTCCGCAACAGTATCCATGCTGCGATCACAGGGACGATATGATCTTATTCAACAACTCGAGCAACAATATGGTTCCTGATTCTTTTTTACCCGTTGCTTTAAATGAAGCCCAACAATTGGTTTGGTTTAATTTCGAAAACATCACGATTACAGATCCGTTTTTTTCGGAAACCATCACGCGTGCAAAAATTCATCATCATCCGGAACGTCAACATATTATTACAACTCCGCTTGAATATGTATTGCACATTGATCATCCTGTACCACCTGATGCATTGGTGCTGCACATTTCCAGATGTGGGTCTACCTTGTTAAGTCAGCAATGGGCTGTCGTTCCGCGTATTCGGGTTATTTCTGAAGCTGCATTATTCAATCAACTGCTTACCGATCCTGCAATTGCAGATCATATGCGAATAGCACTGCTACAGGCATGCTCTCACATTTACCGACAACATGCACCACATTGTATCATTAAATGCGATGCGTGGCATATTCTCCATTATCCATTGTTGCGTAAAGCGTTTCCGAATACTCCTTTCATTGCGCTGTTTCGGAATCCATATGAAGTCTTGTGTTCACACCAACGATTGCCCGGTATGCACATGATTCCCGGCGTGCTGACCCGCCACGAATTACCGATTGCATTGCAATCTAACCATTACCAACAGCTGTGGGAATATCGTGAAGAAGTGTTATGGGCACTTTTTAAGGCTTTACTTGAAATAGCAAAAGACTGCACGATGATACAATACAATGAAGAATTTGCAGCTGCAGTTGAATACATCAATAGTCGACTAAGTATCACACTAAATGAAGAAGAAGTTATTCGTATGCGAAAGCGGGGATTGCAACATTCCAAACATCCTCAAGTAGAGTTTCGGGAACAAAACGCAGCTGTAGCAAAGACCGTGCGCAACGATTTACAACAATTGTACAAAGAACTTCAGGAACATAGCATAATTGTATAATTACTACGAATTCCGGAATTTATTTTAAATCACCGATATGAATGAGTTTGTGTTTCACAGCAAATAAAACAATGCCTACACGACTACTTACTTTTAATTTCATAAATAAATTTTCCCTCACCGTTTCCACTGTCCGTGGTGAAATATTCATCGCATCTGCAATTTCACGGTATGTCAGTTCCGAGCACGAATGACGAATGAATTCCAAATCGCGTTCGCTTAAACTTTTAATGATGTGTGCAGGATCGGGAGCAGGATGTAAAGCTGAAGCGAGCAAACTTGCACGTACCATTTCCGAATATGCGTATCCGGTTTCTACCATGCTATTCATACACCCCAGCAATTCACCTACCGATGCATCTTTCAGCACATAGCCGCGAGCGCCTGCACGAATCATGCGCACAATAGTTTGTTCGTCATTGTCCACCGACAACGCCAACACCAAAACATCACGGTGTTCACGCTCCAGCCATTCCACGGTTTGATACCCATTCATCACCGGCATGTTGATATCGAGCAAAATAATATCAGGAACATTTTCAGGTGATCTCATTTTTTCCATGAGCTCTTTTCCGTTTCGCACGGTGTACAAAACTTTATACTTGCGGTAACCACTTACCAAATCGGCAATAGCACTGGCAAACATGGCGTGATCATCTACCACTACCACGCTATAATGAAGTCGCTTTTCGAGTTCCATACTACTTATTGTTCCAAGTTATTATTACGCTTGTTCCTTCACCGGAGCTGCTGTTCACTTCCAGCTCGGCACCAATTAAAGAAGCACGGCGTTTTAGATTGATCATTCCCGTGCCTTCACTCATTTTATTCGGATCAAAACCGCGTCCGTTATCCTGCACTTCCAATCGAAATACGGAAGCAGTACTTTCAGCTTTAATTTTAATTAAACTGCATTGTGCATGTTTCATGGCATTGTTAAGCGCTTCTTGCACCAAACGAAATGCTACCACCTGTTGATCGTCGGTTAACAGATCGGCATCTCCCGAAACATTCAATTCCGTGTGAATGACATCGCTTTTACCGATTCGAAGTAATTCCAATTTTAACGATTCCAGAAGTCCCCGCTGCCGCACCTGTTCTCCGTGCAAGCTATGCGATAAACTGCGCAAATCGGTCATCATTGTAGATAAGATCGTTTTTGTTTCTTGTAATTTATTTTTAAAATCAGCTGCGTCTTTAGTATTATCCAGTCCTTGTAAATAGAGTAAGCTAACCGACATAGCCTGACCGAAATTGTCGTGTAATTCACGAGAAACATCTTGTAGGGTTTGTTCTTTAATTTCCAATTCGGCTTTTGCAATTTCCTGATCTCGCGCCCGCTGCAGTTCTTGTACTTCCTGCAGATGCTCGAATTTACGGCGCTGGTGCAACATCAGGAAAAAGATGAAGAATGCCAGTAATGCCAGGAGCAGTATTACGATGCTGATGAAGGTGATGAAGACTTCTCCGGTATGAGGCATAAGGTGGCTATGAAAAGGAAAAGATAAAGTAAAATATTAATTCCGACATACAAATAAGCTACCAGTAACGCAGCATCAAAGTTGATCTGCCACATTTGATTAATAGTGCCGGAGTGCAAAATATCGACGCATACATAAAATAGTAAACCGGAAAAAAACCAAAATTCTGATTTTCGAAAATAGTTGATATATGACTTTTCAGAGATAAGTTCAATAAAATATAAGATTGCATAAACGACAATTGCAAAATCAATAACCAGACTGCTATAAGAATTATATACATGCAGTCCCTGACCTAAAAACAAATTATAAGTGGCAAAAAAAATCGTAGCCAAAAATATTAGTTTAGCTAATAGTTTATTTCTTTTCGAATAAATCGAATTACTATAAAACAAATAGATTACAACAAATTCAAATAGTGTGTAAAGTGCGAACAGTAAAGTGGTACTTGAATCCTTATCAAGAATAAATGTCGAGAAAACCTCAGTTACTATAACGCCGAAAATCAAAGTCAACAATAGCAAAGCTTTGTAGGTCCTATATTTTAATAAAATAGCCATCGATGCAATCATCGTGGTTACAATTATTATCATATATAAATACCAATACAAAGCTCTGCGAATAATTTATTCCGATCCGTATACAATATTGCGAATGCTGTTTATGTCGCCTCCGTTGCAAATGGGTGGACATAATCTCATTTTCTCCGCACCCACTACCCCATTCAATTCACCCAATTCCACATGATTTCCTTGCTCATCCAATTTGTAACCGACCACAACAAAAGTATTACGGCCATTTTCTTCAGCATTGTAAATACGAATCCCGGTAATATCGGTGCGCGACTTCAAAAAACTATTCAATACTTGCAGGTCAATGTCGCCATAAATGGTGGATGTCCCTTGCGGATTAGAATTGTTTTTGTACGCGGTGACCATCGTAATGGCCTCTTGTTTGGAAATAAGTTCTCCTGACATAGTAGTAGGTTTTTATGGTTATTTCCCGAAGATACGTACCCAAGAACATCTGCATATTAAGAAACAACAACCGATGCGCATCCTATTGAATTACAAGATAAATAAAAATCGTCCGTGATTTTTCACATCAAATTTGCGTGAAAAATCACGCCAAAAAAGACGTGATTTTTCACGATAAGCCTTAAAAATGAAAAAACTTGCTGTACTGACAAATTTCTATTTCGCCATCGATTTGAAATAAATTGATTTCCACCAAAATACAAGTTGATACCGGGCAATGCGCACCAGTTTCAAGCGTGCAACAAATCGCCAGCGAGGTACTTCGGGATTTTCCATGTGCTCGCTAATCATTAACACGGTCATGAGCAACATGGCTACATTGTGACCTTCGGGTAATACCATAGGAAACAGCATCAATACCCATCCGGCTCCAACGCACCAAACGCCATGCAGTATTCCGAAACGTGCAATGTCCAGAATAGCTTTTCCTCCGAATGCCGCAATAGCAGGATGATCGTGACCATTGTTTAACATGCGCTGCTTCCACGGCGAAAATTGCCACACCAAAGCAATTCCTCCAACGAGCGCTGCCGGCACATACGACATAGGCCATAACAGGTTTAAACCCAAAATGATGAATGTAGAAACGACTCCTGTCAGCATCCACACCGCGCAATAACACAACACAAAAACGGAAGCATGCAACACTCGCTTGTGTGTAAAGCTGCGCTCGCAAATATGAACGATAGCACCGATCAACTTGGGTAACATCATGGCTACAACCATCAGGAACCAGCCCAAGAGCAAGGACTCAAGAGGATTCATGGCCAATAACATTTCCCAAGAGTTAACTGATGGACCTGCCATAGAAACATGACAATGTTCAACACCCATGATGTTTCCGGGATTATACAACAACACGATCCAGGCGATTAATGTAATGGAGAGCACGATTACATGAATCGTGCGCTCCGAAAAATTAGTCAGTTTCATTGTACTGCTTCCCGATAAAGACTTACACGACCAACCGTGATTTGTTCATCGGATGGAATTTCATTCGCCGGTACAATGGACACTTGCAAGTTCTCCACGTTTAACTGATTCTTCATATGAAGGTCATCGACAACATCAGTAATTTCCAGCAAGAAGGTTAACCCCGCACCTCCATGATGTCCTGTAGGATCGGACGATTTCCGCATTCCGAATAAAGAGACATAGCCTACATGCTTCTCATTTACCTTAACCTCTAAAATGTTGGCATCCAGATTTCCTTTTACATTTTCTATTTGCAGATACACCTGGTCCGGAATGGCATTCGCAGATGATTTCATGAAACTCTCATTCACCTTTTTCCAACCGGCACTTTCACAAATTACTGATGTGGTAGTGCCTTTACCTGTTAATCGCAACGATTCTTTATTCGCCCCGATCAACTCACCACCGCTTCCACCTGCTTGTTCGTTCATGATATCCATGTCTTTACGATCTAATTTAATCATTCTTTGGTGTAATGCGTTTACCTGTTGTTGCGGCAATCCTTCCTGCAAATTAGCGTACGAATAATTGAGCTGTGTTAAGCTGTTCACATCTTTCGGTGCATACGTCCAGGTTGTACCACCGGGCATAGGCATTGCAAACGCACGTTGTCCTATAGCTTGCGGACCATTGAGCCAATTCGCCTGAGCCGGGTTGCTGTTTCCGCGCGCGTTCCATGCTGCCCACATGCGATCGATGTTACAGTGGTGCAAGTAAAAAATAGGATCCAGCGCAGCAATGCCGGGATCTGACATCAAACCATAATTGCTGTTGCTAATGAATCCTCCAACCTGAACGTGCACGAGATTATGCGGATTGTTTTCCAAATTTCCGCTGGTGCTTCCTCCATGAGAGAATCCTGTGGCAGGTCCGCCAAATCCGGGACGAGGTGTTGCTGCATTACTTCCTGTGTACACGGTATTCGTCATACACGCGGCATTCACCGGAGGCATTGCGATGTACACATTACCGTTGTTCTGTGGTCCATAACGCAACTTCACGTATAACGGATTCGGAGAACCATCAGGCAACGTTGTAACGGTAAATGCCGGCGGAATTTTATTTTCTCCGTTTGGACCGAAATAATTCCAATACGGCAACGCCCAGTTAGCAGGACCGTTTAAACCAATGATAATTTGACGCAAAAAAGCTTCTAACGCAATCAAATATCCCCGGTGCCACGGCGCAAAAAACCAGCTTTGGTGTTGACATTGATTCCAGAACATATCCTGTACACTTTGCGCGGGAAGCGGAGTTGTAGGAACTGCCGGAGGTCCGGGAATGGAGCCCCAACCGGGAAAGCCTGTTTGCCCGATGTATTCGCCATGAATAGCGGCAAAAAACCACCAACTTCCGGGATCATTTAATTTGCGCGATTGCATCACTCCAACGGCTTTCGCGTACCATAATAAATCGGGGTTATTAAAAGAACCGCCGTTGTTCCAGGCATTATTTCTAGTGTAATTCATAATGGGTTGTTTTTTAAATTGATTGAAAATTTGAAGTATTGTTTGGGAATGAGTTTGATATAATAAATAATGTAATTCAACTCCGTTTAACGGCGACTTAGTCTTCTTTCTTAGCTTCCGGTTTCTTGCCTAGATCCTGCGGCGCCGTCAATCGAAGTCCATCCAACAACGTAACAATCCCTTCCACTTTGCTTTGGTTGGCTGCTTTCCATTCTTTAATGATAGTCCAGCCTAATTCTATTACCGGCAATGCACCTGACACAAAAGCGTCAACGCCCTTATCACCGGCTGCACCTTTATCAAAAATTGTCGGTTTTTTATTATTCGTTGCCAATGTCCATTGTTTATTGGCTTGCTGCAATTCTGAATTCAGCACATATATCCTTCGGAAAGCCGGACCATATTTTGAAAGACTTTTTCCTTGAGGATCGCCATCCATCAACAGATGTTTCGAGTAGTATTTATTCAATTTCTTAAATAAACGCACCGATCCTTTCACCTGCATATCAGCACCGAGTTGCAACACCACCGCATCCACTTGCATACGCAACTCATTATATGTTTTCAGGACAATTTGCTTTGATGCTTGAATTTGAGCAGCAGTGGAAGTATCCTGCGATACTTGAGATACAATGTTTTCAGCTTCATACTTCACTTGCACTAACTGGCTGACCAAACCGATATTAGGCATGGAAGATTGTCCCCATGTTATATGGTTAAACAAGGAACAAAACACAAAAAGAATGACTACTTTTTTCATAATGTGATTGGATTTAGGGGTGAATACTAAAATGTAAGGGTGCTGCAAATTAGTTTCTTGTTTTAACTTTTATTATAATTTATAGAATTAAAGTTATTAACGTGATATTTCACGTTATTTGAAGCGTGATATTTCCGGAATAATTCACGTGATATTTCACGAAGCTTTTTCTGCACAACCCGATTCATATTGTTATTTGTAGATACATATTTCGAAAACGTGATTTTTCACGCCTTTTTTGCGGGATTTTTCACGCCTTTTTTGCGGGATTTTTCCCGTTAGTAACCGCGCTTAGTATTATTTTTTCTTCATTTTTATACAAGTTCAAATCACACAAATACACTCCATTAGCTTGATTTACTGTCATTTATAGCCGTTTAACATTTAGTTAATTTTTACTATACTGGACTAACAATGAGATGTGAATATGTTTTGCGTCTATATTGCTGTAGTGAAAGTTAGCATAACCCGCATGTTCCACTTCACCACATTTTTACGTTACCCAACGTTTCAAATTGTCGTGACTACTGCATATTTCTTATGCGGTGAATTTGCTGTACATGCACAAATCAACACACTTCAACCACAAGGAACAATTTCCTTAACGCATCAATACGGAATTACACCTTTCTCCGTTATCGACTCTTCTATTTCGAATATTGTTACGTTGCAGGGAACACAATCCATCGTAATCAAAAACGTGCCTCTTGCTGTACAAGGACGGTACACATCGATTAAAAACATTGCAGGACTTAACAATTACTTTAGGGTATCGTTTGATCAACCACGTTATCGTCAAATAAAAACACAGGAACTGCTCCAACAAAAAGCGAAGTTGAACGATTCAATATTAAACGTTCAACAGCATCAACAAAAATTACATCAACGACTCAATTATTTAAATTATCTGCAAACACTCGATTCAACCGATTATCAAAATCGTCTGAATGCTGCTTACGAAAAGAGAAAGGCAGAGTGGCTGCAACAGCACGTTAATGATTCAGCTCAGTTGCCGGAGCGTTCGGAGCTATTAAGAGATTATCCGCAATCGCCGAATTACAGGCACGAAATCGCTCAATTGATTACTGTTCAAGAATCAGCTTTGGCAGGACATACACAAAGCATTGAACACTATAGGCAACAGATCAACGAAACTGATTCATTGTTGAAGCGGCTGAATCGACCTTCCTGGGCGCCACAGCGTATGCATGTGCAGCAATTCGCAATAGGTATGTGCTTCCCGGAGCAAAATCCATTTACCCTTTCGGGAATTCCGCTTCGAGGTATTCAATCTACGCTATCTACTCGTGGTTGGTATATAAATGTTGCCGGAGGAAAAAGTATTATCAACTTAAATTATTCCGGCGATCTCATTCAGGATAATTTATTACTGCAACGAAACATTTTTAATTATTTCGATTTTAATCAACTCACTTCCGGCAGATTAATTGGTGGTATCAGTGCAGGTCCCGGAGCAGAAAATGGCACACACCTTCGCATCAACATTTCAGCAGGGAAAGGATTACAATCGTATTGGCAAGACAGTACAACTGCGCTAAATGCTGATATGCAGGAAGTGAATGTTGTTGTGGGTGTATCGGGAGCATGGGTTTACAAACAACATGTTTTTAAGGCTAGTTATGCCAAGTCGATGCTTGCAGAACAATTTGAGGATGTGGAAGTGGCAAATACCAACGGAAAATTATGGGATGCTAAATTTCGTTCGCACGCTTTTCAAATTTCTTATCAAGGCGGAATAAGAGTTTCCAAAACCACGTGGTTGTTACGATGGAGACATGTGGATCCGTTTTTTAGAAGTTACGGAGCAGCATTTATTCGACCCGACCATGCCCGTTACGAGGCTAAAATTATGCAACAAATAACTCCCAAGTGGAGTGTTGAAATTACGGCGCGTCAGGATGCCAATAATGTGCTCGGTCTGTACGAGGGCAACATGTTGTTGCGTGGATTTGGTATTGGAACCGTTATCAAACCATACTCCCGTTTGCAGGTTCGCGCGAATTATCAGCCGGTATTTCAGCAAGTAAATTACGCTATGGAACAATTGCAGGATACCGCTCACCGCTCGGGCAATCATTTATACTTTGCTTCCGCGTTTTGGAGACCTAAAGTAAAACGAGGCCTTGTCGTAACCACGCTTACTATTTCCGGCTTTAGTATTGCCGATGCAACCGCGCGATCATTCCGAACGCTTCAATGCGCCACAAATTATACTGGTAAAAAAGGATGGAGAACCACCATGAATTATCAGTGGTTTTCAATTACCCCGGAAGATAGCTTGTACAGCACGAATGGCATGCTGCTGACGGAATTGGGGTATGCATTTAAGAACGGACTCCAAACTGATGCAGGATATAAATTAGGTCACAATGCAACCGGTACACAATCAGGTTTTGTTGTACGATTGTTTATGCCCATCTGCAAAGGTCTTTCTGCACAAGCCGAGTTGCAGCGTTTAGTCCAAGGCGATTATTATAACATGATACAACCTGCATTATTTAAACAATTTCCATACCTGGCACAAGTTTCCATTCACTACACCCGATGATTATGATACGATCCATCTTGCTCTTCACACTAACGCTGCTTGTACAACTAGGCTCTGCTCAGGTTAGCATAACAGGCAGTACATTCCAACCTTTTCAGGTTACACCTGCATCCATTTGTCAAAGCTTATTGCTGTCCACCAATTCCGGCGCTGTTGTAACATTAGAAGCACGTTTATATAATTCTGCAGGCGAACAGCTCATGGTTTCCAGAACCGCACCCATCACATTACGTAGCGGTATGAACACTATTCAGCCCGGGATGATTACACTTACCTTGTCTACCACGTCAGCAGGAGCACAAGGTGAATATATCCGCAATCAGCGACAATTGCCCGGCGGTTTGTTTCGCCATTGCATCACCTTACTGAGTGCTGCCGGCGAACCGTTGGATGAATTCTGTCAGGAGTTGGAAGGAAGTCCTACCAACTTTTTACAACTCGTTGCACCCGGTGATCAGGATACTGTTGATCAGATGCGACCAACATTTTTCTGGACACATTCGGAACCATTTAATCTGCTCACAGCAGGTGAAACATTTCGTTTAACTGTTGTGCTACTGGAAAAAGGACAAACGGCAGAACAAGCATTAGCGCAAAATTTACCGGTGCTCATTATGCATCAGGTGTTACGACATGACGTGCCCTTTCCTTCAGATGCGCCTGCATTAAAGGAGGGACAACGGTACGCATGGCAAGTACAACGTATTGCTGCCGGTGGTCAAGGCGTGGTTGCTCAATCGGAAGTATGGCAATTTGTTGTACGTGCTCAACTTCTTCCTGTGGTCACCAAATACGCCATTGTGCGTCCGCAAGTGGATGCAGGATATTATACCGCAGCGAATCACATCATCTACTTCCGTTTTCAGGAAGAGTACACGGGAGGAACTATCACTTGTAAAGTAGTAGATGCTTCACAGAATGAAATGAAACCTGTTGTCAGCAACGACAATAAAAAAGTGAGTGACGCGGAAGGCATTACTTACAAATCAAATGGAGATAACCGCTTCGAACTGGACCTGCAAGCGCTGCAATTAAAGGCAGGTTTCTATACCCTCGAAGTTGTCAATGCCAAGAAAGAAAAATTTTACCTGAAATTTTATGTGGACTAGAGGAACCCTCATCAGTATAGGAGTGGCATGTATTGCCCTGGCTATAGCGGTGTACAGTTATACCGCTGTACCAAAAATCGGTTACGTGCGATTGAAAACCGTATTTGACGGTTTTGAGATGAAGAAAGAACTGGAAAAACAGTTACGACAAGAAATTCAACAGGAACAGCAGTACCTGGACAGTATCGGCTTGTTGTTGCAACAGCGTGCTGCAGTTTTAGATACCATGCAAGGTAAATCGACCGTAAGCGTGGATCATTTCTTAACCGACAAACAACAATACCTGAATCGTCGCCAGCAGTTTGAAACATACAGTGCCGAAAAAACACGACAATACGACGGACAGATTATTGCCCGCATGCGCGAGTATATTAAAACATACGGTACGGAGCACGGCTATGATCTGATTATTACGGATGATGATAACGGCAGTGTGCTGTTCGGCACCCCAAGTACTGATATTACAGAACCTATCATATCATTTTTAAATAACAAATACAGCGGAAAATGAAACTGTTAAAATATTTCTTCGTGATATTTATTTCCGGATGTGCACGATGGTCGCCGACTCCGAATATTCCGTTAACTAATGGAAGTGCGCCGGCTGTAGAGATACTAAAAGCCATCCAATCGGAAAGTTATGCCGGTAAAAAAGCAGCACGTGTAGGCGACTTCACAATACAAGCGGCATTGCTGCCTCCGTCGTATATGGCAATTGCAGAACTGGGTTCGGATGCAGATCCTAAAGCTTTGCAAGAAGCAGAAACCGGTTACACCGACCTCGTTTATTTCCGCATCCTGTTTTCGTCCGATTCTGCAACATCCGAATTATTAAAATGGCAGGTGCAGCATCCTTCCGAATATGATGAGCGTGTTAAGTATTACTCTTTCGGAATAGAACACGATTTAAAAATAGTTACCACAAAGGGAGACACATTGCCTTGTGCGCTATCGCATTTCGAACGCACCTTCAACGTGCGTCCGGAACTAAGTGTATTGTGCGGATTTGATGCTGCAGGAGCGGATGTTGCCAATGGTTTTACGCTGCTTGTGAATGAAAGAATATTTAACACGGGCATGACCAAACTTTATTATTCACCCGAACAAGTTCAATCGGTAATTCCGGTTACAAAAAAATAAATGCCATGATGAAACGATTTGCACGTCAACAATCGATATTACGTAAAACAGCGGGCGCCTTAGCTGTACTGCTGTTTATGGATAGTGCATTGCCAACTGCCGCCTTTGCGTTAACAGGCGGACCGAGTCAGCCGGAAGTACAAGGCTTTACGCCTATCGGTACGTCCGACATGGTCGACTTATTTAGCGGAGATTTTAGTTACAATATCCCGTTGATTGACATGGACGGCTATCCGTTAAACCTTGCTTATCAATCCGGTATCAGCATGGACCAGGAGGCCAGCTGGGTAGGTTTAGGTTGGAATCTGAATCCCGGTGTGATTAACCGCAACATGCGTGGACTTCCCGACGATTTTAACGGAGACAGTATTCGTAAGATCATGAATATGAAACCGAATACGACGTTTGGCGTTAACGGCGGAATTGGCGGTGAATTTTTTGGTATGCAAAGGATAGCACAAAGCTACTCGTTGGGAATTAATTTTAATAACTACACAGGACTAGGTATTGATCGATCCTTTAATTACAGTCTGCAGGCTGGAGAAAAAGCCAAAATTCCATGGACCGCAAGTTTAGGTATTAATTCAAGTTCTGAAAATGGATTATCGATTTCTCCCAGTGTTGGACTTGCGATGCAAGCATATAAAGCATCAAAAGATGATGCTACAGGATCAGGAGTATTAGGAGTTTCTGTTGGAGCATCTTTCAACTCACGTGGTGGTTTGAAACAGCTCTCTGTTACATCTAATATTGAACAGAAAACGACTCACAAGTCGGGGCGTAATAAAACAAACAATGTGTTCGGCACTTCATCTTCATTCAACTTTGGATCTTATAACTATTCACCCTCTGTTCAACTACCGATGTACAATTTCTCAATCAATGCTTCATTCAAATTTGGTATTGAAGTAACAGGATTTCATGGTACTTATGACGTTGGTGGATATTTGAGTTCACAACGACTAGCACAAACTTACATGTATACACCTGCGTATGGCTACATGAACTTAGAAGCAGGAGGTGCACAAGAATACAGTGTTTTAGATTTTAATCGGGAGAATGACAAAACCATGGTAACTAATATACCTGCTATTGGACTTAGTGCTTTAACATATGACATTTACAGTGTATCGGGTCAAGGTGTTGGTGGAAGCTATCGGCCATTTAGATCAGATATCGGATTTGTATTTGATCCCAAACAAAAGAGCGTTACTTCCGGTCAAAATATTGGAGCAGAAATTGGAGTAGGTCAACTTGCACGCACCGGGGTTGATATAGCTATTAACGTATCAACTTCAACAGGAATAAAATGGACAGATGACAACAAAGCTTTCACGAAATTGCTTTACAAAGACGGCGGTGGTAACCCCGACTACGAAAAATGGTACTTCAAAGAAGCCAATGAAAAATCCGTGGAAGCAGATCCCGCCTATCAGCAAATTGCTGCACAGAGCAAAGCACATCAATTCGTTATTGAAAACGACGGATTGTTCAACAAAAAATTGAGTGACAAAGTAGCTGACAAAAACGGAGCGGTAACGACACTTCCCGCTTCCAACACGCGCACACAGCGGGATCAACGCAATCAGGTGATTCACTCCCTATCGCGTCAGGAAGTGAATTTGGGTATGGGCTTAACTGCTCCGCACCCATCAGCTTACAATGCCCCCAAGCATCATATCGGAGAAATTACAACATACGGAACCGATGGTATTCTCTATTTGTATGGAATTAAGTTGTACAATACCTACCAAAAAGAAGTCACGTTTGCTGATGGAGATAAATTATACGTAGGCACGGGTCGTACC
>CALJIF010000007.1 GCA_937974275.1 uncultured Flavobacteriales bacterium | reverse complement strand
GGGACGAATAACAGTGCAAGCCGAAAGCAATACAGCACTCAAAAAAACTAGTAAGAAAGTTCTCATAGGCATAAGGGTTTTTGATTTTTTCAAGAATACGTTAAACAAAATATTTCGGCTGTTAATAGGATCAAAGTATTGTTAACGATTGCTAATGGGTTTACTGTATATTCAAGTCATGAAGCGACAGCTCATCGTGTACTTGCTACTGCTTTTCTGGTTTACCGGGATTTCGCAACGTGCGTTTCAAGTTCCTTCCGAGTTGAAAAAATCATCCACACCCGATTCAACACGGCATCGCTTACTCGTAACTACATTAAAATACGCGGCCGAAAGAACAGACAGCGTTTTATTGGATTCCATTCTACCCATTGCACAGCGATTTGCCGAACAGAAAAACAATTTCGTTTTGCTATCCGAAATTGCATACTACAAAGGCATGTACCACGACTATTCCGGGCGTTATGTACAGGCGGTTAACGAATTCTATGCAGGTATAGCAACTATTGACACCTTAAAATATCCCAAGGAACACGGATTGTTACTGTTGGGTTCAGGAAATGCATGGTACTTCAAAGGTGATCTAAGCAAAGCCATGATCGATTATACACGCAGTTTACGTGCCCGGGAACGAGCGGGCGATAGTTTGGGAATTGCTTCAGCGTATTTGGGTATGGCAAATTGCATGGCGGATTTGCGACAGTATGATAAAGCATTGGATTACGACAAGCTGGCACTGGGCATCTACGAGCGATTCGGCAACAAAAAAATGCAATCGTGGACACTTAATAATTTAGGTTCGGTTTATGTGATGAGTGGACGCGGTAAGGATGCCATTCCTTGGTTTAAAGAATCCATAAAAATTAAAACGGAGTTGAATGATCAATACGGGCTTTCCACAACCTTCAACAATCTGGCAGAAATTTATTCAACCGATGGTCAATACGACTCTGCTTTATACTATCAATTTCGTGCATTGGAAACCAGAAGATCAATGGGTGATCTGCATGAATTGAGTAATTCGTATTTACACATCAGTTCCACGTATCATGCATTACAACAATACAACAACGCTCTGTTGTACTTAGATTCCGCGCAACAAGCAGCAGAGCGAATCGGAGGATATGCTTTATTGTTCAAAATTTACTCGAACAAATCGGAAACGTTTGCTTCACTTGGTAATTACAACATGGCGTATCAGTTTCAGAAGCTATCCGCAGCCAGCAAAGATTCAGTAATGACACAGGACATTGCCCGACAAGTTTCGGAACTGGAGAAGAAATACGAAACCGAAAAGAAAGAACAACAAATTCAAATACAAAAGACAGAGCTTTCCAAAGCGCACACATTCCGCAATTTTATGATTGCAGTTGCAATTCTCGTGGCAATATTAGCTTTGGTTTTGTTTACGGGATATAAACGCAAACAACGCACTGCCAACTTGCTGGAACAACAAAATAATACCATTCAGGAACAGAAAAAACTGGTAGAAGAAAAAAACAAGGATATCACAGATAGCATCATGTATGCTAAGCGTATTCAACAAGCATTGCTACCTACACCTGAAATTATTTCACGCTACTTTAAAGAATCTTTTCTGGTGTTTAAACCAAAAGACATTGTAAGCGGAGATTTCTTTATCGTAGAAAAATGGGGCAATAACACAGTATTTGCTGTAATTGACTGCACAGGGCATGGTGTTCCGGGAGCATTTATGACTTTTCTAGCTCACGATTTATTTCAGGAAGGAGTAAATGAATTAGGCATTACTGAACCTGCTGCATTACTCAACCGAATGCGCACGAATATCACCTCACTATTTTCTCGCCGTAACTCCGATACGGATGTGCGTGATGGTATGGATGCTGCAGTGTGCATGTTTAATGAGAAAACACGCGTATTGCATTTTTCAGGCGCCATGCGACCGCTGTGGGTTATTCGCAATTCAGAAATTATTGAATTTGCGCCGACCAAAACTTCTGTAAGCGTTACTAAAGAGGAAGATCGCATTCCATTTGTTGCTCACGAGGTAGAACTGCAACAAGGTGATTGCGTATATCTATTTACGGACGGTTACGCCGATCAATTTGGCGGAGAGAAAGGCAAAAAGATGAAATTATCCGGACTGAAAGCCATACTTCTGGAAGTAAGCGCAGCTTCAATGCAGGAACAACAACTCGCATTGGAAACGCATTTGGCAAAATGGAAAGGTAACTACGAGCAGGTTGATGATGTGTGCGTATTCGGATTTAGAGCACATTAAACTACTTACCTTTGCGCATGCTTTCGAACCGACAACTATTTTTGCAACATGTTGGACAAACCAGCCCTGCTCCATTAGGATTGGAAATTGAACGCGCTGAAGGCATCTACTTATATGATACCTCCGGAAAATCCTATGTAGATTTCATTAGTGGAATATCAGTAAGTAACGTCGGGCATCGTCATCCCAAAGTAATAGCAGCTATTCAGGCGCAGCTTGACAAATACATGCACCTCATGGTGTACGGCGAATATGTACAAAGTCCACAGGTAGTTTTAGCTCAACGAATCGCTTCCCTATTGCCGGACTCATTAAACGCTGTGTACTTCACCAACTCCGGTGCGGAAGCCATTGAAGCAGCATTAAAATTGGCGAAGCGAATTACCAAACGAAGTGAATTAATCAGTTATCGTAATTCCTACCATGGTAGCACACACGGAGCATTAAGTATTATGGGCAGTGAGTTTTTTAAAACTTCGTTTCGTCCATTATTGCCCGATACGCGGCTGCTCGATTATAACGCTATTGATCAACTTCAACACATCACCACCAAAACTGCTGCTGTTGTTATAGAGCCGGTGCAAGCTGAAGCAGGAATTATCGTTCCGGACAATGAGTATTTAATTGCGCTACGTAAACGTTGCGATGAAACCGGGACGTTGCTCATCTTGGATGAAATCCAAACGGGCTTTGGTCGTACGGGAAAATTGTTCGGCTTTGAACACAGCGGTGTGATACCTGATATCATTTGTTTCGCAAAAGGAATGGGAGGAGGAATGCCGATTGGCGCTATGGTGAGTTCACACGAAAACTTGAGTGCATTCACCGAAAATCCGGTGTTGGGTCATATTACCACATTTGGCGGGCACCCTGTGAGTTGCGCTGCGGCTTTGGCATGCATAGATGTTATTGTTGCTGAAGAATTGCCGAAAGCTGCAGCACGTCGTCAACATCTTTTTAAAGAATATCTGCAACATAATTCGATAAAGGAAGTTCGTGGTATCGGTCTTATGCATGCCGTACTATTCGACTCCTATGAATTGAATAAAAAAGTAATTGATGCGTTGCTCGAAAAAGGCATCATCACCGACTGGTTCCTGTTTTGCGATTACGGATTACGCATTGGGCCTCCGTTGACAATTACGGATGATGAACTGATACGAACATTGGTAACCATGCGCGATGTGATGAAACACATCTGAAAGCAGCGGAAGAATACTTTAGTAGTTTCCTACCGACAACATAACTAATGTGCAAGCTTCAACAGGCTCAATATGATGTTGAATCAGAAAGTCATGCAGTTGCTCATTCTCCGTTCCCGGATTCATGATTACACGTTTTGGTTTTAACTCCGCAATATAATTCAACCACGACTCCTGATTTTGAGGACCAACGTACAACGTAACTGTATCTACATCGGTAATTGGTTCCTGCGTGGTTTGAATCGTTACGCCATCAATTTCTCCTTTGCGCAATCCAACTGCTACAACCGGATGTCCATGTTGTTTTAACATCCGCACTGCACGATAGCTGTATCGCTCCGGATTATCACTTGCTCCAATTACAACTGTTTTCTTCATTATTCACCAATTATTCAACGTAATTCAAATCCTTGCCGTAGGTTTCTTCCAAACGCCAAAGTGCTATAAAGCCTATTGCAAATGTGATGATTCCCATAATGATCGCGCCGGTCACATTTCCTAAACCAATCGATTTGCTGAAAAACAAAAATCCGGAAGTCAATAATATTGCGCCTCCGCGAACAAAATTGGGAGCTGTTGTGGTAACTGTTGCGCGAATATTCGTGCCGAATAATTCTGCCGCACTAGACATAAATACAGCCCAATACCCTGTTGCAAATCCGGTAATAACAACAATGGTATAAAAGACAGTCAACGACATTCCTGCAAATAAGAAATACGCGATACAACAAACGACTGCCAAAGCTAGAAACCAGAATAGTGCTCGTTTTCTGCTTTTCAAATGTTGACTCAACCAACCGCTGGCAATATCACCAATTGTAATGCCACAATACGCTAACGTAATAGCCAGTTTGGCATCAGGTGGTGTTGCTTTTAATGCAGGACTTAAATCTGCGCCAACCTCAGGACTTAGCGTAATCAAGATTCCCATCACGTACCACACCGGTAATGCGATTAAAATCACATTCAGGTATTTCCCCAAATTCTTCCATGAAGAGAGCAGCATAAAAAAATCGCCGCGTTTAACATTACTTTCTTTAATAGTAGCAAACATGCCCGATTCATATACGCCGATACGTAACAACAACAAGAGCATTCCTAATCCACCGCCAATATAGTACGACATGCGCCAGTCATCTAAGGCCATATTCACCACTCCGGCTACTACAGCACCAAAAAGTCCTACAGCAGCAACAATCATTGCTCCCCAACCTCTATTTTCCTTCGACATGCTTTCGGCCACTAACGTAATTCCCGCACCTAATTCCCCCGCTAATCCAAATCCCGAAACAAAACGCAGCACCGCATACGTGTCGGTATCGGTAACCATTCCGTTAAAAATATTGGCTAACGAATACGTAATAATCGAACCGAACAACACCGATAATCGCCCCTTTTTATCTCCGATTATTCCCCATGCGATACCACCAACCAGCATCCCGAACATTTGCCAGTTAAAGAGCATAATACCCGTGTCCTTAACCAACGCCTTAAAAGCCGGTGTGCTCTTTACCGCAGGTGATAAACCGGTGCTTAAAATATCATTCAGACTGGAAACACGTTCCATACCGAATAGCACAAGATCATAGATATCCACAAAGTAGCCCAGCGCTGCAACGAGGACGAGCATGCCTACCTTTTTATCCTTAAGTTCAAGAAGAACACTCACAACTTTTCAAATTAGATTGGAGTGGTAAATTACGCATAAATTGACTTTTATTAGATGACATCGGAAGTCAACGATACGTTGTAGTAAATTCGAACCTTTTTACTGCCCGATTGTTATAACGATCCAAACTATATCCTCCTATGTTTAGATTACGATTTTACAGCTTACTGATTCTTGTAGTACTCGCTTATCAATCTCATGCGCAGTCCACAACAGGTGTCATTAAAGGAAAAGTAACCGACGCTGTTACAAACGAAGCTTTACCATTCGCAGTAATTTTTGTTCAGGGAACAAGTCTTGGCGGAACCACCGACCTGGAGGGCAACTTTGTGATTAACAATGTTCCGGGAGGAACCTACAATGTTCAAGCTTCACTTACCGGCTATAAAAAGTTGGTGAAATACGAAATCATGGTAAACAGTGTTCGTCCTTCTGAAGTGAATTTCGCTCTGGAATCAGACAGTAAAACTGCAGATACAGTGGTAATTCGTGCTAACCCGTTCATCAAAACTGCAGAAAGTCCCGTTTCTGTCCGAACCATCGGTGTTGCCGAAATTGAACGTAATCCCGGAGGTAACCGCGATATTTCCAAAGCCATTCAGAGTTTGCCCGGTGTTGCTTCTTCGGTTTCATTTCGCAACGATATTATCATTCGCGGTGGTGCACCCAACGAAAACCGTTTCTTTTTGGATGGTGTCGAAGTTCCCAATATCAACCACTTTGCCACTCAAGGTTCTTCCGGTGGTCCTGTTGGAATGATCAATGTAAACTTCATTCGCGAAGTGGACTTTTACAGCGGTGCATTTCCTGCAACACGAGGAAACTCGCTGAGCTCTGTGTTTGAGTTTAAAATGAAGGAAGGTAATCCTGATCGTTTGGTGACCAGCTTCACGGTAGGTGCATCGGATTTCGGCTTAACGTTCGACGGTCCTTTGGGTAAAAACACCTCATTCATTTTTTCTGCACGTCGTTCGTACTTGCAGTTCTTGTTTCAGGCCTTGCAACTGCCTTTCCTCCCTATATACAACGACTTTCAGTTCAAAACGAAAACTAAAATCGGGGACAAGGGTGAATTGACATTCATAGGTTTGGGTGCAATCGATCAGTTTGAATTAAATAAAGAAGCGAATGAAACAGAAGAGCAACAGTATTTATTAAATGTACTTCCCGTGAATCAGCAATGGAATTATACCATTGGTAGTACATACCGTCACTTCACGAACAATGGCTCGTTGCTCTTCGTGCTGAGTCGTAATATGCTCAACAATTCAACGGTTAAATATTTCCAAAACGACGAAAGTTCACCAAACAATTTATTGCAGGATTATTTGTCTCAGGAAAGTGAAAACAAGTTTCGCTTTGAACACTACATCTATTCCAACGGATGGAAATTTACCTATGGTGCAGGCGCAGAATACGTGCGTTATACCAGTGATACGTATCAAAAAATTGTCGTTCCTTCCGGAGTAACCACTATTGACTTTAGTTCCAAGTTATTCCTTTGGAAATACGGAGCCTTCGGACAAGTAAGCAAAGTGTTAGCGCAGGAACGACTGACTTTATCGTTTGGTGTGCGCATGGACGGTAGCGACTACTCTTCCGCCATGAGTAATCCGTTGGAACAATTTTCACCGCGGTTCTCTGCATCGTACGCCCTTAACGAAAAATGGGCAATCAATTTCAATGTGGGCCGCTATTATCAATTGCCTTCATATACGGTATTAGGTTATCGTGACAGTTTGAATATGCTTGCAAATAAAGCTAATGGAGTAACCTTCATTCGCGCAGATCATATTGTTGCAGGTGTTGAATGGATTCCTTGGGAAAATGCACGAATCACTGCGGAAGGCTTCTACAAAATGTACAACAACTATCCGTTCTTATTAAACGATAGTATTTCGCTGGCCAATTTGGGTGCGGATTTTGGTGTAATCGGTAACGATGCTATTGTCTCCAACTCAACAGGGCGTGCATTTGGTGCTGAGTTCTTGATTCAACAAAAACTGTACAAAGGATTTTATGGGATCTTAGCCTATACGCTAGTGCGCAGCGAATTCAAAACGAAGTTTGATGAATACGCACCAAGTGCCTGGGATAACGGTCATATTGTTTCTTTAACAGCCGGAAAGAAGTTCAAGAAAGGCTGGGAATTGGGCGCGCGCTGGCGTTTCCAGGGAGGAACTCCTTACACACCGTACAACCTGGCTTTAACAGCTCAACAGTCGGTTTGGAATGTTGCAGGACGCGGAATTCTGGACTACAATCAAATTAATTCATTGCGCTTCGCTCCTATTCACCAACTGGATATGCGTGTAGATAAAAAATGGTTCTTGAAAAAATTCTCACTGAATCTGTATTTCGATGTACAAAATATCTATAACAAACAGTTGGAGTTACAACCGAACATTACTGTCGTACGCGATGCCAATGGTAATCCGGTAACTGATCCGAATAATCCGAACGCGTACTTATTAAAAGAACTACCGAACACATCGGGAACGGTTTTACCAACGTTGGGAATTATTCTGGAGTTCTAATGTATCTGTGTTGTAATTTTACCGGGTGAAAAAATGGTTGCATTCCCTTATCCGCAGTAAAATGTTTTATGTTGTCGCATTGTTGCTGGTTGTTCCTTACTTGATTCCGATCAATCAGTACCAACCTGCGTCTGACTTTAAACCATTTCCGGAGAGCCGATTCATCACATTGAACGATACGAAACTTCACTACCGTGAATGGAATTCGGGATCAGCAAAAGGAAATGTTCTATTCGTACACGGGTTTAGCGGTAATACCTTCTGCTGGAGAAACAACGTGGATACGTTGATAAAATCCGGTTACCATGTTGTAGCAGTTGACATGCCGGCGTTCGGATACAGTGATAAAAGCGCAGGCGTTCAACATGATGTAACCTCCAAAGCATCTTTGTTTTGGCAGCTGTGCGATACACTTCAAGGAAAACGATGGGTACTCATCGGGCACAGTATGGGAGGAAGCGTTGTTGGTGCAATGGGCGCTTCACGACCAAGCCGAACTGCGGGTGTTGTATTTACAGATGGCGTGTACTTTAGTATCGACAATAAAAAGTCGGTCGGTAAGAAAATTTCAGGCGCTGTTATTACTTCGTCTTATGTAAAACGTTGGGTAGAAATTGTCGGCAAATACGGATATGTAGATCATGAATCGTTTAAAGAATTGTTGACCAGTGCATACGCACAACCCGCAGATTCATTGGCGGTGGAAGGCTACCTCGCTCCTTTTCGTACACGTCAATCTGCTGCAGCGATTTTAGAAATGGGTGCCGATCAACACGGACCAACGCCTGACGATCGTCGTCTCAACATGCCTTTGCTGGTGGTATGGGGCGATAAAGATGTTTGGATTCCGATTGAAAGCGGAAAAAAATTTGCTCGTCAACATGTGATTGATGATTTTGTGGTTGTAGAAGGAGCCGGGCATTGTCCGATGGAAACTCATCCTGAAGTTTATAATGCCGCTGTTGTAAATTTCATCAACAAGGTATTTGTACCTTAATGCTGCAAACAGCTATGAACAAAATAGTAGCCGTGTAACAATGTCATGAAAAATAAATGCGTCTTACTGTTGTTGTTTCTCAGTCACTTCATCAGTGCACAGCAAGACAGCATCCGTAAACCACGAGTTATTTTGGTTGGCGCAGGAGCCGGTGTTGTTGCGGCGGGCAGTCTGACGTATTTGTGGACACAGTGGTACAAAGATTATCCTTCACAGCCGTTTCACTTCTTCAATGACAATGCCGAGTGGAATCAGATGGATAAAATCGGGCATAGCTTTACTACTTACCAGATAGCACGCATCGGTTACAATACATTACGCTGGACCGGTTTAAATGAAAAAAAATCAATGTGGACCAGCACACTAACAGGGTGGGGATATCTTGCAGTTATTGAACTAATGGATGCGCGCTCTGCAGGTTGGGGATTTTCATGGGGAGACATGGCTGCGAACACTGCAGGAAGCGCCTTGTTTGTAAGTCAACAAATCCTGTGGAACGAACAACGTGTTCATCTGAAATTTTCTTTTCAACCCGGCGGCTATGCACAATATCGCCCTGCTTTATTGGGCAGCACTTTACCCGAACAAATTTTGAAAGACTATAACGGTCAAACCTATTGGTTAAGTTGCTCCCCTGCCCGATTTATTGAAGAAGATGTGTTGTGGCCGGAATGGTTACAACTCAGTTTCGGTTACGGATCGCGTGGCATGATCGGAGGTCATTTCAATCCGCCAATGTATAATGAGCAAGGCAATTTGATTTCTTTCAACCGATCGAGGGAGTATTATTTATCACTGGATATTGATTTGCGCGCGGTGAAGTGGAAATCAAAATTCATGAAATCGCTTACCGCATGGATCGGCTACACCAAATTTCCTTTACCCGGACTTCGTTACGGAGTGGATGGATTTAGAGGACAATGGGTGGCGGGTAGATAGCATAATCAAACGCTTTCTTTATCATTTCCACTCTGCTTAATACAATAAGCATTTTATTCTATTATCTGCTTAATACATTAAGCATTTTTTAATATATTTGCTTATTACACTAAGCTATAACTATGGACATTCTTGAAGAAAAATTTCGCAGAAAGCTAGATTCCACATCTATGGATTTTATCAGAAGTGCGATGACTAAAATCAAATGGGACTCCAGATTAATAGGAATCAGAGGTCCAAGAGGTGTCGGAAAAACGACTTTACTGTTGCAGTACATCAAACAGCATTTACCCTTTAACAAAACAGTATTGTATGCCAGTTTAGATAATATTTGGTTCGCTGAAAATAAACTCACCGATTTGGCGGATCAATTTGTCAAACGTGGTGGACGTTACCTCTTTTTGGATGAAGTACACAAATACCCGAATTGGTCACAAGAGATCAAAAACATCTACGATGATTATTCGGAATTGAGAATTGTATTTACGGGATCATCATTACTGGAAATATTGAATGCTCGTGCTGATTTGAGCAGGCGCGCTGTAGTCTATAACATTCAAGGTATGTCCTACCGCGAATATCTGCATCTGGAACATGATATTGAACTGCCCGTGTACACGTTAAGCGAATTAATTGCCAAAGCCGATTCAATTTCAAGAATGGTTAATCGTAAAATAAAACCGTTAATGCACTTCGATGATTATCTGAAATGGGGCTATTACCCATTTTATAAAGAAGGTGTTGAAGTTTATCATAGCAGGCTTGAAGAAATCATCAATATGACATTAGAAGTTGAGCTTCCTCTTTTGCGCCACACCGATCCGGCTTACACAAGAAAATTTAAGCAGCTCCTTCAAATTATCTCTGAATCAGTACCATTCATCCCAAACGTTACCAAATTGAGTGAACGCACGGGAATTAATCGCAATACATTCATTGCTTATCTCAACTTTTTAGAAGAAGCGCATATCATTCGTAACGTCTATAAAGATGCCAAGGGAATAACTAAAATGCAAAAACCCGACAAAGTACTCTTAGATAATACCAACTTTCAATTTGCCCTAGCTCCACACAACGCTAATCAGGGTAATCTGAGAGAAACGTTCTTTGCAAATCAGGTTAGTTTTCAGAACAATTTAGAATTTTCTGAGTATGGGGATTTTTTGGTGAACGGAAAATGGACATTGGAAATAGGAGGTAATAATAAAATTGGGAAACAACTAAGAAATGTATCGAATAGTTTTGTCGTGCCGGATGATACGGAATATGCAACAAACGGACGAATTCCATTATGGATGTTTGGCTTATTGTATTAATATAACATGTAGCGTGATATCCTCTATTTCCTCTTCGCATTATACTTCACCACCAACACGCCATACAGCACCACTCCGACAGCATACAACGCAGCAGTAATTAAAAAGATGTGTACGTATGGCCAGCCGGTGTCACGCAGCTCGCCGAAGATAAACCGTGTGCTGATGAACCAACTTCCCGACCAAACCGCTGCAATCAAGGCGCTCGTAATTTCTCGATTCTTCTCTCCGACATAGTCCATCGCGATTTCAGACGTCATCGGTCCCGCAACATTCATCAACGGCTGACGCAACAGATAACAGAAAATAGCGATCGTTACTGCTGCCGGCTCATCCCTATACCATTCTGTTGTTGCTAACGCAATCAAACTAATTACCGCAAGACTTTGTGTCGCAGGAACTGCAATTAAATATCCGATATACTTTTTAATTCGTGGCACTTGTAATGCCGACCAAGCCACCAATATTGCAGCAACGAAATTCCATAACGAAATTGTATTCGTAGGAAGTTCATGGACCCGCGCAAAAAATAAATTAATGAACGGAATAGTTAGGCCTGCTCCTGTGGCAATTATAAGTGCAGGGAAAAGCGCTGTGAACATTAGACCATAGTCGCGTTTGGAATATTTGACAACACTATTCTGTAAAGGCATTTCGGGAACATCAGGCTGTACCTTGCGTAAAATAAACCAACCCAACAAAGCCACAACACAAGTTCCCAGTAACAGATTACGCTCTGAAAAAATATCGGCATCATAACTATTGAGTATCCAAACTAACAGCGCTCCCGCAATTCCTGCAAAACTCCAGGTGGAATAACTCAATGAAATTGCCGGTGTCTTGTCTTCATCTTTGGCATGCCGCAGAATATATGGCAACACGGGAATTTGCATAAAGGTGAATGATGCTCCCCACAAAAATTGAACAAGAATCAAAAGGAAATGCCACTTCAAATGTATTCCCATGATAATTAGTAAACCAAATACAGGAACTCCAATCGAAGCAATCTTAAACAAGGGCAGCAGCGATTTTCCCTTGATATATCGGCCCATTGGAAGAGCCAGCAGCAAGACACCCGCATAACGCCACGAAATATAATCGGCTATCACCGCATCGTTATAGCCTTCAGCCTTCATGTACAACGACTGCAGGTTAAGGAACATGGCATTCACGAGCTGAATAAAAAATTCGGCCGCAATGACTAATAAAATATTCGTACCAATTCGACGATATGCCGCAATCATAAAGCGTTGAAGTGCTCCAAAAGTAACGGTAAATTTGTTGCCCGGGTATTAACTTGAAAACCTAAACAACCGGGAGCTTTGAAATGATATTTTTAATGGACGCAGGTAACTTTTAGGGAATACATCCGTCTTAATCAGCATGATGAGAACCATTTTCATTTTGTTTCTAATTGCCATTATACTTGGGGCATGCAGGAAAGATCCCGGATTTCAGCGCGTAGATCTACCGCTGACACTGACAATTGAAGAAAAACTGATTGCAAGCGGTAATCAACTAATGCTGCACTTCAGCACAACCAAACAATATGCATGTTCTAACTATTCCTTAAATACAACATCTGCTGTCTCGAATTCCGGAATTACCATTCAATTTATTGATATCACCATTCCTGAAATTTGTCTGACGTCAATTGGCCCTGCATCAACAACGATCAATGCGGGACAAATTCGGAATGGCGTTTATTCCATTCAAATGTTAATAGAACAACAAACGATAAACGGCAGAATAGAAATTACGGATCAAGAAATAAAAACTTTTATAGATCCAAATGCAGCGGTAGTGATCACCAATCCTGTTATACAACGCATACCGAATAACGCGGTTTGGGGTATTGTCGGGTATCCGGATCAAGCCTGGTCAGCAGCAGTACAACAATTTTATGATACCCTGGAAGCTGTGGGTGCATCATCCCAAGTTTGGGCATCAGGAAACTACTTTCATTTTTCCGTCGATAATTTGGGAACGATCACCACGCCTGCTAACACGGGTTATCATTACGCACAATCGTATTTATACCTGTTTAGTGGAAACGCTGAACTCTTGGATACAGCAGTTGCCCGATTTGGACGGCGATATCAGGATACACTGTATGTTTCATTATATGATGGTAAAGGAAGACAACTGTTTTCGTGGAGATAATTTGAAGTCGGAGTATCTGCAAGATTAAATTGTAGTCGTACATTTACTATATGAAAACGCTACAATTTCTTCGCAACATAGCGCTATTGCTCACGTTATTTTTTTCAGATGTAATTTTTGCCCAGGGCAACGAGTATTTCAACGTTAACCCTTATTGGCAAGTAAACAAAATGTGTGCGGTTCCCTATCCGTGCATACAAAACGAAACCTATAATTATTTCATAGGTGGCGATTCTTCTGTAAACACACTTACTTATAAAAAAGTAATGAAGCAAGGTAGCGGCTACTACAGTTGGATGGGTAATCCTCCTGCAGGTTGTTCCGGAACCTACATGTACATTGATACTATTCCATGGTGTTTAGTGCGGTCTGCCGGAAAACAAATGTATGTATGGATGCCATCAGACACTGCGGAACAGCTGCTATTCGACTTCAATCTTCAGGTTGGAGACACATTGCCGATATCATATACTACCTGGAATAACGACGTCTTCGTTACAGCGATTGACAGCTTTAACACCGGAGTTGGCTACAAAAAACGATTTGCATTGGGAGGCAACACCTGGGCAACTTACTTATTGGAAGGAGTCGGATCGGACAAAGGCTTGCTGGAGCCGGTATCCGTAGCACTGGAATGTGGTTACAATTTAATATGCTATGGAACCAATGATACAGCGTGGTACCCGGTACAAGGACCTACATGTAATTTGCATGTTGCTGTATCTCCCACGCTTACTCAAAGTAAACTTTCAGTATACCCGAACCCCGCTAACACACACGTGCAGATCACTGCTCCTGAATTTGTAAACGAAATGACAATTACAATCATAGATGTTTACGGAAGAATACTGGAATCGTATCAATCCACCAATGGCAATTCCGCTTTCTCCTGCGAACATTTAGCGATCGGTGCCTATTGGATATTCGTACAATCAGCATCGGATACGTTCCAAGCCCCATTAATTATAACTCGCTAGATAAACCGACACAATCATCTGCTATATATGAACATCATAAACGGTTGTTTTGCATAGCAGATTCTCTAAACGCTCGAATGCGCTTCAAGTCGACTAACCCGTATCTTTGTGTTTCACTTAAGAAGCGTAAATGTTTATTCATTCCGGTGAAGATCGTGCATTTATTCACAATCTAAGAATTGCAGCACTTCTTGCGGCTGTTGCCGGAAGTGTCAATGTAATTGGACTGCTGTATACCGGTACGCTGACTACGAATATTACGGGACATTTTGCTGTATTCATGCAAGACTTGTTGCTGGGTAAATATATTTATGGACTATACTTTTTATCCTTCATTATTGCATTCCTGGTGGGTTCAATAACCTCCAACCTTCTCATCGAAAAATTCACTGAAACTTCCAATAAATTTCGATTTCTTCGTCCTGTCATTCTGGAGGTAGCGCTATTTGCTGCTGTCGTCTTACTTTACCTAATACAACCCGAACTGAACAAACTTATTGTTGCCAATATATTGCTCTTCGCAATGGGATTGCAAAACGCAATGGTTACAAAAATTTCCGGAGCGATTGTAAGAACCACACACTTAACCGGAATCTTCACAGATTTGGGCATTGAATTAAGTCAGCTCCTAACCGGAAAATCAAAGGATAAGGAAGAGCATCTGATTCGTAATATTCAATTAAGATTTCGCATCATTCTATTTTTCTTCATTGGCGGAGTTAGCGGAGGAATTGTTTTTCGTTACATCAACTTGTACGCGTTGATACTACCAATTACACTTTTGCTTGGAGGAATACTATTCGATCTTTTGCAATCGAGAAAAACGTCGTCATCATAATGATTCCAAATTGAAGATTCGATTTGTACCTGAGATCAGAAGTACGACGATAAGCCGTATTATAACATATCTTTATTGCTCATTAATAATATGCTATCATGAAACTCGGCGCTTTCTCAATGAGTCTTTCCGTGAAAGATTTAAAGCAATCCATCACTTTTTATGAAACGTTAGGTTTCTCGGTTTTCGCGGGTGATAAGAAGAACTATGTTATTATGAAAAACGGGAACGCCCTCATTGGACTTTTCCAAGGACTTTTTCAAGGTAACATCATTACGTTCAATCCGGGTTGGGATGAAAATGCAGCGAATCTTGAGTCGTTTGATGATGTGCGGGAAATCGAAAAACATTTAAAGAACCAAGGGGTTGTGTTAACATCAGAGGTAAGCACCGGACCGGAAGGACCGGGAAGTATCACCTTGATGGATCCGGACGGAAATATGATATTAATTGATCAACACCGTTAATAGCAGGCGTATGAAAAAGAAAGTGGTGATTGTTGGTGCAGGATTCGCAGGAATTCAACTTGCTCGAAACCTGGATGAATCTTTGTTTGATGTACTCATCATCGATAAGTTGAATCACCATCAATTTCAACCGTTATTTTATCAGGTTGCTACTTCGCAAATAGAACCATCGAGTATCTCCTTCCCTATTCGATTTATTTTCCGTAAGAAAAAAAATGTACAGGTTCGTCTAGCCGAAGTTCAAACCATACATCCGGAGAAAAACTGCATTGAAACTTCAATTGGTGAATTCACTTACGACTATTTGGTTATCGCTATCGGATGTACCACCAACTTCTTTGGCAATGCAAATCTGGCTCAACACGCCTTCACGCTGAAGTCAACCTATGAAGCCATTGAAATAAGAAATCACATTTTAAATGTTTTCGAAAACATTGTTACAGCAACTGATCAGGAACGCGCAGCCCTGATGAATTTATGCATTGTCGGTGGAGGTCCCACAGGTGTTGAACTTGCGGGTTCTTTCGCAGAAATGAAAACCAATATTCTTCCTAACGATTATCCCGGCATTGATTTCTCCCGTTTTAATGTTTACCTCATTGATAACAGCAAATTACCGTTAAGTAACATGAGTGAAAGCTCGAGCAGCTGGTCGAAAAAATATCTCCTCGAACTTGGCGTTAACGTCAAGAATGAAACACTGGTTAAAGATTATGACGGGAATTCGCTTACACTTGCTTCAGGAGAAGTAATTCCAACGAAGACTGTTATTTGGGCTGCAGGTGTAATCGCAAATACAGTAAACGGTTTGCCCGAAGTTGCTTTGCATAAATCAAGACGCTTAAATGTAAACCGTTATAACCTTGTTGCAGGTTGTAGCAACATCTATGCACTAGGTGATGTGTGTAGAATGGAAACACCGTTATATCCGAACGGCCATCCACAAGTAGCCAACGTCGCGATCAATCAGGCGAAACTTTTAGCAAAAAATTTAAAGGCGCTGGAAAGAAACAAATCACAAGCTGAATACGAATACAAGGATCTGGGATCGATGGCAACTATTGGCACGAATAAAGCAGTAGTCGATATCGGTAAGATTCATTTGAAAGGCTATTTCGCTTGGTTAATCTGGATGTTTCTGCACCTGATGCTCATCCTAAGTGTGAAAAAGAAATTAATCATTTTCATTAACTGGGCATGGGCGTATGTTACCAAGAATTCGTCGTTGCGCTTAATATTGAAAGACCCGAGACAACAGATTAGATAACCGTTTCAATTCTTTAGTAACTAAATTAATTGATTAAAACTATGAAAACACATAACAAGAGATTCATTACCATCTTGCTCATTTCCATGATTACCGTAGTGTTTATCAGTGCTTCAAAACACACATCAAAAGATTGCTCCAAAGCGTTAAAACATGCTTCCGATGCCCAGCGACATTTCAAAGACGCCAAGAACGCGAAGAACATTAAAGATTTACACAACTCCGCCAAAAAAGGAATGGATGCCGCAACAGATGCGGAAATAGCAGCAGAAAAATCAACATGCGATTGTGATGCTGCCGAACAAGCGGCACAAAATTCTTACAATCATGGAAAGAATGCTTATAAAACAGACGAAATGGCGTTAGCAAAACAATATGCATCCAAAGCACATGAATCAGCAGTAGAAATTTCTACAGCCTTAAATTCCTGCATTAAATAGTGGAATTGCACCACATAAAACAGTTGTTAAAGTGAGCAGAATACTTTTAGTTGAAGATGAATCTAGTGTTGTTGAGTTCATAAAAAAAGGACTTTCGGAAAGTGGTCATGAAGTTACCGTTGCTTTCGATGGTGAATCTGCTGTTAAACTAGTAGATAATTCTTCTTTTGATTTATATATTCTTGACATCATGTTGCCGGGGAAAAACGGTATCGAGTTGTGTCGTGAACTAAGAAAAAACGGCATCAAATCGCCGGTACTTTTTTTATCCGCATTAGGAACCTCAGAGAACATTGCACTCGGCTTAAATGAAGGTGCTGATGATTATTTAATCAAACCGTTTAAGTTTATTGAACTGAATGCACGCGTAAACGCATTATTGCGTAGATATTCCGGTGGTGATTTCAAAGCAACAGATTCAGACCACGTGTACACAGCGCTTGATCTTCGCATCGATGATAATGCAAAAACGGTTCACCGCGGAGAAAGTGAAATCAACCTGACAGCAACTGAATACCGCCTTTTGTTAGTTCTCATCAGAAACAAAAATCGGGTGCTATCACGAACTGATCTGCTTGAAAGCGCCTGGGATATCGGATTCAACCTGGGAACTAATGTGGTTGATGTTTACATCAATTACCTGCGAAAAAAACTGGACACCACATTCGAGCCGAAACTAATTCACACCGTAGTGGGAATGGGATATGTATTGAAAGATAAATGAGATCACAAACCAAAATAGCAATACTAATCGGGCTAATATGTACTACATTGGTAGTACTGTTTGGTGTCTCCATCTATTACTTTCAAAACAAATATTCCTATCAGGATTTTTACAAACGCTTGGAGGCACGAGCCGGAATTGAAGCACGATTTAATTTCGCTCCGGACACGCTGAACACCGATGCACTGAGAACCTTACGAAATGAGCATTTGGAGCGATTAGATAACGAAATGGAATATATCATTCCCGTATCCGCGTCAAATGACATTACAGCAATTGCAACGAAATACAAATTGCCTAAAGCATTGGTAGAAGAATTGGTTGCCAACAATTTTGTCAACTTTAAAGAAGGACACACATTATATGCCGGCAAAGCATTCACATATCCTTCGGGATCATACTACGTTATTGTTTCGGCGGAACACTACTATTCATCCCACCATTTAATGTTTCTGAGAAACCTGATCATCGGAGGTATTTTACTCACGGTGGTTATTATGTTTCTATTGTCCATTTATTTT
>CALJIF010000006.1 GCA_937974275.1 uncultured Flavobacteriales bacterium | reverse complement strand
CACGCCGTTCCATTGATGAAGAAATTAGTCAGAAAGATATCGATGAGTTAATCGAAGACATGTATCGATTGGTAATGTCGCCCGGTGAGGAAATTATACACGTAATACCGCAAGAGTATATTGTGGATAATGAAATCGGAATTAAGAATCCGATTGGCATGGCCGGTACACGTCTTGAAGCGAATTTCCATATTATCACAGGGCAAGTTGCAGCAGCTCGTAACATTTACAAATGTGTGAACAAGGCGGGACTCGAGGTGCAGGATCTCACATTGGAGCCGTTGGCTTCTGCTGATGCAGTATTGAGTAAAGAAGAAAAAGAAGCCGGAGTAGTGCTCGTTGATATAGGTGGTGGAACTACGGATGTCGCAATTTTTCACGATGGAATCATTCGTCATACTGCTGTAATTCCATTTGGCGGTAACATCATTACTGAAGATATCAAAGAAGGTTGCAGCATTATTAAAACCCAGGCTGAATTACTGAAGATGAAATTCGGTTCTGCTTTAGCGAGCGAAAATCAGGAGAATGAAATCGTCTCTATTCCGGGCTTGAGAGGTCGACCACACAAGGAAATTTCTGTTCGCAATCTGGCTAATATTATTCAGGCCAGGATGGAAGAAATCATTGAACACGTGTATTACGAAATCAAGAATAGCGGTTTTGAAAAGAAATTAATTGCAGGAATTGTTGTTACCGGCGGTGGGGCTCAGTTGAAGCACATCACACAGTTGATGGAGTTCGTTACCGGTATGGATACTCGTGTTGGTTATCCGAATGAACATCTGGCTGCAAGTTCTGAAGAAGTGACCAGTCCAATGTTC
This sequence comes from uncultured Flavobacteriales bacterium, assembly GCA_937974275.1. GTDB lineage: Bacteria > Bacteroidota > Bacteroidia > Palsa-965 > Palsa-965. The sequence goes on along the minus strand of CALJIF010000006.1, from coordinate 2,963 downwards.
GCAACTGGTGTAGGCCTTGTTATGCGTGGATTGCAAAATGTGCAAGGCACAAAACAAAACGAGGTGAAGGAACCTACTAAGGTGAAAGGACATTCCGATGATCGCAAACGCGGCGGATGGTTTGATCAGATTTTTACTAAAGGAAAACAGTGGTTTGAAGAGGATTCGAATTAGCAGTAATCAACATTTGCCCGTTTATAAATATCAAAGCACGACGGAAAATTAAATTGTAAGGTGAACTAATTTTCACGCAATTATTATTAAAACAACAAGAAATGGACTTTTACGGAATATTTGACGAAGACCAAAATAACGAACAAGAACAGAAGTTCGAGATGGGATTCTTTAACGCATCCGGGTCCATGGAAGAGTCCGGTGATGTAGCTGATAACAATTCTGAAGTTAATGCTGTTGCTTCAAATGAGGTGGCTGCATTTGAATTTGATATTATCGGTGAGCATGAAGTTTCTGATTCAGTATCTGAAGAGACCATCATATCAACAAGTGAAGAAAGCGCGGAAATTCAGATGATAGTTTCGGATGAATCGATCGTTGTAATGCAGTTGGATGGTTCAACTGCTGATAGTATCGTGAATGAGGAGGAACAGGACTGGATGCCACAGAATAGTGTAGAGTCGGAGGTAACGAACGAAGTTGAAATGATTTCTGAAACACCGTTTCCCGTTACCGAAGCGGATCCTCTGGGACTCGTAGGAGCTGCAGCTTTTGTGCAACAAGAATTTGAAAACACAACACAACATACAAACACTCAAACAGATTTAACTATGACTTTTGATTTACCCAATCAGTCTTCCATCATCAAGGTAATTGGTGTAGGAGGAGGCGGAAGCAACGCCGTTAATCACATGTATCGCATGGGAATTAAAGGTGTGGATTTTGTCGTATGCAACACCGATAAGCAGGCATTAGACATGAGTCCCGTTCCGAATAAAGTAGTGCTTGGAGCAACGCTAACTGAAGGTCGTGGCGCCGGCTCAATTCCTGAAGTTGGTCGTAATGCTGCAATTGAAAATATCGAAGATATTCGTCAGCTTCTTGCTAACAATACCAAGATGGCATTTATCACTGCAGGTATGGGCGGTGGAACGGGAACAGGTGCAGCTCCGATCATTGCAGGTATCGCGAAAGAGTTGGGCGTGCTTACTGTTGGTATCGTTACAGTACCATTCGCTTTCGAAGGAAATAAGCGTAAGCAACAAGCTGAACAAGGCTTGGAGCAACTAAAACAAAATGTAGATACGTTGCTTGTTATCTGTAATGACAAGTTGCGCGAAATGTACGGTAACTTAAAACTTAGCGATGCATTCGGTCACGCAGATGATGTATTGACCATTGCTGCGAAGAGCATTGCAGAGATCATCAGCATCTCTCAGCAGATTAACGTGGACTTCGCTGACGTTTGCACTGTCATGCGTGATAGCGGAGTAGCCATCATGGGGTCTGCTTCAGTGTCAGGAGAGAATCGTGCAGTACGTGCTGTTGAACAAGCGTTGATGTCGCCATTGTTGAATGATAACAATATCTCCGGCGCACGTTATGTGTTGCTGAATATCGTTTCCGGTACAGAAGAAATTACAATGGATGAGTTGGGCGAAATTACCGACTACATTCAGGAAGCAGCAGGTCAAACTGCTGAGATCATTAAAGGTTACGGCGTAAATCCTGAATTAGGTGATGCGGTTAACGTTACAATTATTGCAACGGGATTCAATCAAAGCAATCCTGTAGCCTACGAATATTCGCGTAAACCTGAACAAGAGATAATCGTAAAGCAGTTGGACGAAACTCCGGTACAGGAATTGTTTTCACCACCGGTGCAGGAAGTTAAAGCGCCTGAAGCAACTGTTGATCCGCTGGAACCATTCTTGATCTCCAAGAATGAAGAGCCAGTGATCAGCAATGAAGTATCAAATTCATCTAACGTAATTGAATTTGAAGTAAACAACGTTGCAGAAGTGCAAATGGAGTTGAATATTTCTGAAGTTGAAATGCAGGAAGAAGAACTCGTTCAGGAGCCGGAATTGCTTGAGCCTGTATTGAAGGTTGTTGAACCAACAGAAAAAAATGAAAGTGCTCAGGAGGAAGTGGTTCGTGTAGAAAAGGAAGAGCAGCAGCGCAGAATGAGTGATCGTGTACAGAAGCTGAAAGAGATGAGCTTGAAGTTGAAAACTCAGGCTGGATTAAGCGAAATTGAAAACGAGCCGGCATATAAGCGTCGCAATGTTCAGTTGGATAACGTTCCTCATTCTTCAGAAACTCAGGTGTCTCGTTATACCTTGAGCGAGAACGAAGACAAGAAGATCGAAATTCGTCCGAACAATTCATTCTTACACGATAACGTAGACTAGTAAGATGAATCTCGAAGAGAAAGTTCAGGCTGATATGAAGGCTGCGATGCTGGCGAAGGATCAACCCAAGCTGGAAGCTATTCGTGCAATCAAATCTGTACTGCTGCTATTAAAAACTTCTCCCGATGGTTTAACGGAGGAATCTGCAATTAAAGCTTTGCAGAAAGAAGTGAAGAAGCGCAAGGAGACAGCCGAGTTGTATGTTTCGCAGGCACGCCAGGATTTAGCTGATGTAGAAGTATTTCAGGCTGGTGTAATTGAGTCTTATCTGCCAAAGCAAATGGGTGAAGCGGAATTACGAGATGCACTGAAAGTATTGATTAGCGAAGTCGGTGCGTCCGGTCCCGGTGATATGGGAAAAGTAATGGGTGCAGCCACTAAGAAGTTTGCAGGTGTAGCGGATGGTAAATTGATTTCTGTAATTGTAAAAGAGATATTGAGTTCGTAAAGATCGTGTGTTGTAAATCTGTGTTTGTGTGTGGAACGTTCGGCTTGTGTGTGTGGCCGGACGTTCTTGTTTTATAGCACAACCAATAATAATAATAAAGGCTTCTCGTTTAGGAAGCCTTTTACATTATTGACAAATTAATTAGT
>CALJIF010000005.1 GCA_937974275.1 uncultured Flavobacteriales bacterium | reverse complement strand
TTCAAGCATTAGAGCATTTCACGCAACGTTCTACCGGTGAATTTGCCATACGCCCGTTTATCCGCACACATCAAAAAATTACGGAGCGGCAAATATTAAAATGGACGAAACATTCCAACGAACATATTCGACGTTTAAGCAGCGAAGGAATTCGTCCACTTTTACCTTGGGCTTCTCCACTACGCGAATACATTGACAATCCTCAATTTGTATTAACAGTTATTGAACGATTGATGCAGGATTCCAGCGAATATGTGCGTAAAAGTGTTGCCAACAGTATCAATGATATTTCTAAGAATCAACCCGATGAAGTTTTGAATCTATTGCAGAAACATCTCGGAAAAAATGATGTTACGGATCGCTTACTACATCACGGAGCCAGAACACTTCTAAAATCAGGTAATCAAAAGGTGCTGAAGCTGTTTGGTCATTCCCATCAAATCGACACTGAGGTAGTTTCAGCACAACTAACTCCGAATACCATTCGTATCGGTACTGCAGGACAATTGCATTTCAACTGGAAACTGACAGGTAAAAACCGGGAAAAGATTAGAATTGAATACCACATCGGTTTCCTGAAAAAGAACGGAACACTGTCATACAAAGTATTTCAAGTGTTGCGCGGTGTTGTCGAGCCGGGAACTCATTCGGTTAAACGTAAACTCAACTTCACCGATCTTACTACCCGAAAACATCTAGCCGGGAAGCATAAATTAAAAATTGTGATCAATGGCGTTGAAAAATATAGCCTTGACTTCAATCTGATATAGCACACATCGATACCTTTGCGCACATGGAAGAACGCACCAAAATAATTTTAGGATCAGGAAAGGATCAATCACTTCGCAGATTTCATCCGTGGGTATTTTCAGGGGCCATTAAAAAAATTAAAGGACCTGTTTTCGATGGTGCTGTAGTTGATGTGTATTCCAATCACGACGAATACTTAGGAACCGGACATTATCAGGAAGGCACAATTGCGGTGCGCGTGTTTTCATTTCAACCGGTGACACCTGATGTTGCATTTTGGTCCGATAAAATTCGCAAAGCATTTGACTATCGTTTAAGCGTTGGTATTGCCAATAATCCGGACACGAACGTTTACCGATTAATATATGCAGAGGGTGACGGCATGCCCGGACTAATCATTGATTATTACAACGGCGTTGCAGTATTGCAGGCGCATTCTGTGGGGATGCATCAGTTCCGCGAAGCCATTGCGCAATCGCTTAAAGAAGTGCTGGGCGACCAACTTCGTGCTGTTTACGATAAGAGTAACGAAGCCTTGCACCGCAATGAAGGTGGTGAAAGTACGAACGGTTATATTTTGGGATCATCAGAAGGAGCAGGTGAAGTTTTAGAGAACGGTCATAAATTTTTAATTGATTGGGAACACGGTCAAAAAACCGGCTTCTTTGTTGATCAACGTGATAATCGCGCATTGCTGGCGAAATATTCCAAAGGCAAACGCGTACTCAATACCTTCTGCTATACCGGAGGATTTTCTGTGTATGCAGGGAAAGCAGGAGCAACAGAAGTGCACAGTGTGGACTCTTCCAAGAAGGCAATTGACTTAACCGACAAGAATATGGCATTGAATGGCTTGACCAATCATGCTTCTTTCGCTGTGGATACCTTCGATTATTTAAAAGATAAAGACGGCATTTACGATGTAATCATTTTGGATCCGCCTGCATTTGCGAAACATGTGAATGCTCGTCACAATGCTGTTATGGGCTATAAACGATTAAATGCGGAAGCCATCAGCAAAATTCGCGCGGGAGGAATTCTGTTTACGTTTTCGTGCTCTCAAGTGGTGAGTCGCGGTTTATTCCATGATACGATCATGTCAGCGGCTATTGTAGCCAAGCGTAACGTGCGCGTGCTGCATCATCTCACACAGCCTACGGATCATCCCGTTAACATTTATCATCCTGAAGGAGAGTATTTGAAAGGATTAGTGTTGTACGTGGAATAAAGTTGTGATTACCGCAACAAGTAACAACACATTGTAATCACAGCAACACCGATCAAGTCAATCCAGAAACCGGATTTCATCATGTCGGTTGTTTTGATGCGCCTGCTGCCGAAGACTATGGTATTGGGAGCGGTTGCCACCGGAAGCATAAAGCCCAAAGACGCCGCTAATGTTGCAGGCACCAGTAAGGATAAAGCTGTAACACCTATTTGCGGAGCAAGCGCCAACAACACCGGAATCATCAACTGAATACTGGCTACGTTTGAAGCAAATTCACTGATTACGCAAATCAATGCTGCAAGGCCTGCAACCATGGCAATTAAAGGCCATGATTCCATTGCGGAAAAGCCCGAAGCCATCCACACACTTAATCCGGATTGTTCAAATCCAAATGCCAGTGCAAATCCTCCACCAAACAATAGGATAATATCAAATGGTAAGCGCTCTGCATCTTTCCAGGTCATGATACTTTCTCCATTGCGCGATGATGGAAATAAAAACAAGAAAATCGCAGCAGCAATGGCAACGGTTCCATCATCAACATATTTTGAATATTCTCCTAACCAACCCGACCACCCCGACATGTGAATTTCACCTAAGTCAATATCGTTGCGCGTAAACCACAATAGCGCTGTAATGGTAAAAACACTTGCCACAACTTTCTCTTCTCTACTCCATTTGCCTAAAGCATTTAATTGTTGGTGAAAGTAATCGTGTGAGACAGCGTTTTGAACGGTTGAACTGCAAAACAAGCGGCGCAGAATAAAATATGCTGCACTTAACAATAACAGAGAAACCGGAACACCGACAAGCGCCCATTGTAAAAAGTTCATATCAGTGGCATCCGGAAATGCGCGTAAGTATTCGCGGTAAAAAATCATGTTTGTAGGTGTTCCCACCAACGTTGCCATTCCTCCGATATTCGCTGCAAACGCTAATCCCAGAAACAAACCTGCCGCTTGTTTATTTTTAGCGGTTGTGTCATTGGTGTGTTCATCCATCTGCATAACAACGGCACCAACCGCGGACATCAGCATCATCACCGTTGCCGTATTCGAAATCCACATTGAAAGTAAATAAGCAGCCAGCATTACACCCAACAGCACACGCGATGGTTGGGTACCTAGCGCGCTCAAAATCCGCAATGCAATACGTTTATGCAAATGCCACTTCTCAAGAGCAAAAGCGAGAATAAATCCGCCTATAAACAGAAATAATATGGAATCCATGTACTGGCGTGCCACTTCTTTAGCAGGAGCAATTCCCGATAAGGGCAGAAATACAATTGGAAGCAACGCGGTTACAGCCATAGGCACGGCTTCGGTCATCCACCAATACGCCATCCACACTCCTATTCCACCCATTGCAATCAGCTCCCGTTGCCCGTCATTAATTGCACCGATCACAACAATCAGTGCGGCTAACATTGGTCCTATTATTCTATGAAGCTGCTGCGCTTTCATTACTTTTGAAAAAAATATAGTGATGAACAAACTTACTAATCTTCTCGTCGCAACTACTATTCTTTTAGCGGCTTCGTCTTGCAAAGAAAAAAAAGCAACTACTGCAACCGTTGACTATGCAGGTCAGGGCTATGTAAAGGCCATGATCATTGACTATGAGTTGGATGGCTGCAAATACATGATTCAATTGGAAGACAAGAAAAAACTGGAACCGGATTTTGTGAAATCCGACTTTCAAAAAGATTCACTTGCGGTTTGGGTAAAATACAAACATGATGATCGTCTCAGCATTTGTATGGCCGGAGAAACTGTGGTTGTAACCGATATGGTTAAACGTTAATCACCACATGATGAAAGATCCGAAGTCGCTGCGTATCGTATTCATGGGTACGCCGGAATTTGCCGTTGCCAGTTTGTCTGTTTTAGTGCAAGATGGATATCGTGTTGCTGGAGTAATCACAGCTCCCGATAAACCTGCAGGACGAGGTCAACAAGTACAAATGAGTGCGGTGAAACAATTTGCACTTGCTCACAACATAACTGTGCTGCAACCCGAAAAGTTGAAGGACCCGGATTTTTTACAAGCGTTAAAAAACCTGAATGCCGATTTACAAATTGTTGTGGCGTTTCGAATGTTGCCCGAGGTGGTATGGAATATGCCGCCATTAGGTACATTCAATCTGCATGGTTCGCTGTTACCAAAATATCGTGGCGCTGCTCCTATTAATAGAGCCATCATGAACGGTGAAACAGAAACCGGAGTAACTACATTTTTCCTGCGTCAGGAAATTGACACGGGCGCTGTAATCTTCAGAGAAACTATTCCTATCGGTCCTGATGAAACCGCAGGTGAACTGCATGATAAGATGATGGTGATTGGAGCGCAGCTGGTAAAAAAGACTGTAGATTCGATTGTAAGCGGAAATGTAAAAACATTGGAACAAGACTCGCTTATACATTCCGATGAAGTGATTCCGGATGCACCAAAAATTTTTCGCGACGATTGTAAAATCAATTGGGAACTACAGGCATCACAAATTCATAATCATGTGCGCGGGCTTAGTCCTTATCCTGCAGCATGGACTACTCTGATGCGCGGTGAGCAAGCTTTACAGGTTAAAGTATATTCAACTGTTATTGCAAATGCTGATTCGCATGCAGTGATTGCAGCAGGAAAAGTAAGTGATGATTTAGTGGTGCAATGCGGTGTTGGTCGCATACGTATTACATCTTTGCAACCTGCGGGTAAGAAACGAATGAGTGCAGAAGAATTTTTGCGCGGATATAAATTGACATCATCCGATTACTTTATATAAAGTCTGAAATACGCTTATACGGTACGTTTCAGGACTAGAGCCGTCGGAATCCGGCTTTATAAGCGAAATACAGGATTTCAACAGCCTGAAAACCGCTAATAACGGGCATTTCGGGCGCAGTTATTAACAAAACACCCTATTTATCAACAAAAACGCTGTTTTATAGGCTGTACCCCTTGACAAATGTGGGAATGCGTCTATTTTTGCTTCGTTCAGTAATTAATTCATTAACCAATTAAAAACAAACAACTATGAACAAAGCAGAATTAATCGAAGCAATCGCTAACAGTGCGAAGATCTCTAAGGCTGACGCTGGTCGTGCATTAGACGCTACTATGGAGTCAGTATCTAAGGCTCTTAAGAAGGGTGACAAAGTTAGCTTGGTTGGCTTCGGAACTTTCTCTGTAGCTAAGCGTGCTGCTCGTACCGGTCGTAACCCACAGACTGGTAAGACCATCAAAATCGCTGCTAAGAAAGTAGCAAAATTCAAAGCAGGTGCTGAGCTTGCTAAGACTGTAAACAAGTAATCTAAACTTGTTGCGAAAATCCCTTCACTTCACGGTGAAGGGATTTTTTATTTCCTATTACTAATGGACTTTACAGTCCAAACAATATCATCCATACAGCTATCTTTGCGCCCAATGGATCTACAAGCAGAAATCAATAAACGCAAGACCTTCGCCATCATCTCTCACCCGGATGCCGGTAAAACTACACTCACAGAAAAGTTCCTGCTTTTTGGTGGTGCAATTCTTACTGCTGGTGCCGTAAAATCGAATAAGATTAAAAAGACCGCCACATCCGATTTTATGGAAATTGAAAAGCAACGCGGTATCTCGGTTGCTACTTCCGTTATGGGATTTGAATACAAAGGGCGGAAAATAAACATCCTCGATACTCCCGGCCACAAAGACTTTGCGGAAGATACATACCGCACGTTAACTGCAGTTGACAGCGTTATCCTGGTTATCGACTGTGTAAAAGGTGTGGAGGAACAAACAGAAAAACTCATGGGCGTGTGTCGTATGCGCAACATTCCCGTTATCATCTTCATCAACAAAATGGATCGTGAAGGAAAAGATCCTTTTGATCTGTTGGATGAAGTGGAAGCTAAATTGAATATTAAAGTACATCCATTGAGCTGGCCGATTAGTCAGGGACAAACGTTTCAAGGTGTGTACAATTTATACCATAAGAGTTTGAACTTGTTCACTTCGAATAAGACCAAACTTTCTGATGACATTTTCAGTGTTGCTGATTTGAACGATCCTATACTTGCTCAAAAATTGAAAGAAGAATATTTGAACAAGTTAAAAGAGGATGTTGAACTGGTTGACGGTGTGTACAGTCGCTTTGATGTAAAAAATTATTTGGACGGATCTACCGCTCCCGTGTTCTTTGGAAGTGCCATCAACAACTTTGGTATTCAGGAATTGCTGGATACGTTTATTGAATTTGCGCCACCTCCTATCGACCGTGAAGCTACAGAGCGCATGGTGAAAGCCACTGAGCCGAAGTTTTCAGGATTCGTATTTAAGATTCATGCTAACCTCGATCCTAATCATCGCGATCGCATTGCCTTCTTGCGCATTTGTTCGGGAAGATTTGAGCGCAATAAATTTTATCAGCATACACGACTCAACAAACAACTTCGATTTACAAGTCCGACCAGTTTCATGGCCAATGAAAAAAACATCATTGAAGAAGCTTATCCAGGCGATGTAATCGGATTGTACGATAGCGGAAATTTCAAAATCGGAGATACCATCACCGAAGGTGAAACACTCCATTTCAGAGGTATTCCAAGCTTCTCTCCCGAAATTTTCAAAGAATTGGTGAATAAAGATCCTTTGAAGAGTAAACAACTTGACAAAGGTATCAATCAACTTACCGACGAAGGTGTTGCACAATTATTCACACAACAACCGGGTAATCGTAAAATTGTCGGTACTGTAGGTGATCTTCAATTTGAAGTATTACAATTTCGTTTACAACACGAATACGGAGCATCCTGCGAATTCAGAATGGCTCCGTTTACAAAAGCGTGCTGGGTAACTTGTGATGATCCTGCGAAGTTGGCGACATTCCTGGAACAAAAGGAACGCAGCATAGCATACGATAAAGACGGAGATCCTGTATTTCTCGCCGATAGCGATTGGGCCTTGAATATGGCTATGGAATATTTTGGTGATATTAAATTTCATTTTACCTCCGAGCACAAAACTGCAACGGAACAAACAGCATAACTATGAGCAAAGCAGATAAAATAAAATCCTTTGATCCCAACAGTCCCGGAGACCCGAATGCTAATTTATTCGGCCTGCCGTTTACCTGCGATGAAGCAGAAGTTGTTGTGATCCCTGTTCCCTGGGATGTTACGGTTTCGTACAGTGATGGAACTTCTGCAGGTCCTGAGGCCATATTTGATGCATCATTTCAAGTGGACTTGTATGAACCTACAATTCCTGATGCCTGGAAGATTGGCATTGCGATGGACGAAATTCCTGAAGAGTTGAAAGAACAAGGTGCAGAACTGCGTGAAGAAGCCAAAGCATATATTGATGCCTTTACAAACGGGGTTGATGTGGAGAATGACGCAACGTCACAAGCTATATTAAGTAAAGTGAATGCAGCAACCATCGAAATGAACGCGTGGGTGAAATCGAAAGCACTGCATTGGATGAACAAAGGAAAACTGGTGATGCTGGTAGGTGGTGATCACAGTACTCCGATGGGGATGATTCAGGCGTTGGCAGAAAAACATCCGTCGTTCGGTATTTTGCAAATTGATGCGCATGCAGACTTACGCATCGCATATGAAGGATTCACATATTCTCATGCCAGCATCATGTATAATGCCTTGCAGGTTCCTGCAGTAACTAAGTTGGTACAGGTTGGTATTCGTGATTATTGTTTGCAGGAAGTTGAAATCATTCAATCGCAACCTGATCGAATTAAAACTTATTTCGATCGTGACTTAAAGGTTGAAAATTATCGCGGCAAAACATGGGCACAGCAAGTTGATGATATCATTGCACAACTTCCGGAGCACGTGTACATCAGTTTTGATATCGATGGCTTGGATCCGAAATTATGTCCGCACACGGGAACACCTGTTGCAGGAGGATTTGAGTTTGAACAAGCTGCTTATTTGATTGAACAGGTCGCACGTTCAGGGAAGAAAATTATTGCTTGTGATTTGAACGAAGTAACGCCCGGACCTGACGGTGATGAATGGGATGCAAACGTTGGTGCACGCATGTTATTCCGAATGTGTAACATGATGGCATTATCCAATAATCGAGTATCATGAGCGATACAAAAGAACGTTACGAATATTTGTGTCAGTTCATCAGCGAGTCGCGGAAGGAAAAATTCGAGCGCAATGTGCTTGAACGAACGCGTTATATTACGTTGGTTGTAGAAGACATTTACCAGGCACATAACGCCAGTGCAGTATTGCGCAGTGTGGAATGTATGGGTATTCAGGATGTACACGTGATTGAAAATCGGAACAAGTACACCCCAAATCCGGATGTGGTGATGGGTGCAGACAAATGGCTGAATATTCATCGGTACAACGGACACGAGAATAATACGATTGCATGTATCCGTGAATTGAAAAAACTAGGATATCGCATTGTAGCAACAACACCGCATACTAAAGATTGTCTCATCGAAGATCTTCCAATTGAGAGCGGTAAGATAGCATTGGTATTCGGCACTGAAATCGATGGTATATCGGATTTGGTAAAACAGGAAGCCGATGAGTTTGTGAAGATTCCTATGGTTGGCTTTACGGAGAGTTACAACATCTCGGTGTCGGCAGCTATCTGTTTATATGAACTTACCAAACGCATGAAGAAATCGAATGTTGCGTGGCGCTTAAGCGAACAGGAACAAGAGCAACTGAAACTCGATTGGGTGCGCGCCAGTGTTCAACGCCCGGATTTGCTGGAAAAAGAATTTGAAGAAAAGCAGTAACAATTTTTCTATATTTGATCGGAAGCTGTTGTATAAGCAGGATCGATTCGGATCCTGAATTGTAGTAGTGAATGCGAATTGTAATAACTAAACAGAATTCAATCAGTAATCACCAATAACCAAACCTACATTACTTATGGGACGCGGAGATAAAAAATCAAGAAAAGGTAAAATTCAAATGGGCTCTTACGGTGTAACCCGACCACGTAAGACGAAGAAAACTGTAACGGCAGCAGCGCCAAAAGCAGCGAAGAAAACCGCAGCGAAAAAAGCACCGGCAAAGAAAACTGCCAAAAAAGGTGAATAAGAATACCTAACAAAGGAAAAGAGCTGTTCAAATAGAACAGCTCTTTTTATTATGGAGCCAGTCGAACTTTATGCCAACTGTTATCTTCCTGCAGGATATAACAAATCCTATCGTGTAATCGACTTTCACGTCCTTGCCAAAACTCAACCCGACTGTGCTTCAACACATATCCACCCCACCATTCCGGACGTAACACCTCGCCTGCTGCAAATTTCTTCGTGACATTGTTTAACATGTCATCCAATGCGTTTCTGTCAGCGATCATTTCACTTTGCGGAGAAGCCCATGCACCTAAACGCGATGAACGAGGACGTTTCATAAAATACGCATCAGAGTCGGCTGCACTTTGTTTACTCACTACACCTTCTATACGCACCTGACGTTCCAACTCGGGCCACCAAAACGTTAAACATGCATTAGGATTCACTGCAAGATCATTGCCTTTCTTACTGTTGTAGTTCGTATAAAACACAAATCCGTTTTCATCAAAATTTCGCAATAACAATACGCGAGCAGAAGGCTTACCAGAACCATCAACCGTCGATAGTACCGTTGCGTTCGGATCATAAATCTTGGCGTCAACCGCATCTCGGAACCACTTTTCAAATTGAGCAGTCGGTGTTTCAACCAACATGGCTTCGTCCAGCGTAGCTTTTTTAAAATCGTGACGTAATTGATTGATGTAATCGCGTAAGTCTGACATATATGATGAATTTGTGTTAAAGATAGTATTCACAATTCATAACAATCATGACCTTGCTCATTTACCAAACCGTTGTGTAAATTTGCATCGTGTTTCCCGAAAACAAATTATCTCCTGGTGCAGGTCGTGTTTTGATCTCCGAGCCGTTTATGATGGATCCGTATTTCCGAAGATCCGTTGGTATCATCGCGGAACATAACTCCAAAGGAACTGTAGCATTTATGCTGAACAAATCGCTTGGCATTCACATTCATGAAGCGATGAGTGATTTTCCGAAACTACCGATTCCACTGCATTTCGGAGGTCCTGTTCAAAAAGATCAACTCTATTACATTCATCGTCTGGGCGCGTTAATTCCGGACAGTTACGAAATTATGCCGGGAATTTGGTGGCAAGGCAAGTTGGACACGATGATTGAATTGCTCAACGAAAATATAGCCACTGCAGATAATGTGCGCTTTATGGCAGGATATGCCGGTTGGGAAAAAAATCAATTGCGTCGTGAACTGGATGAGCGCAGTTGGTTTATTAGTGAGCAGCAAGTTGATTGGATTTTTAATACCGCACCTGACCGGATGTGGAAACAAGCGCTTAAAAATATGGGACATGATTATAGTGTCGTAGCCGAATATCCCGAAGATTTTTCTGCCAATTAATCGTTCACATCTGCAACTTTCAGCAACGCATCAGGATCCAGCACCCATATTTTTCTTCCGTGCGATTCCACCCAACCGCGCTTTTTAAAATCCTGCAATACGCGCACCAACGTTTCTTTCACGGTACCCACATACGATGCAAAATCGTCGCGCGATAAATTAATATCGTTTCCCGATGGACCCGAATATTTGTGATGTAATAGCAATAATCCTAAAGCTACACGGCTCCGAACCTGCTTCTGCGCAAATACCGTTATGTTGTTGACCCAAACACTAAACTCACGACTCAGCGTAATCAACAATTGCTGACTCAATTCAGGCGACTCTGATAAAATTTCCAAAAAAGTTGCGGATGGAATATAGGAAACAGAGGTTTCTTCTAAGGTCATCGCGGATACCGGATGGCGATCATTACCGAGTAAAGGACGATATCCTAACCAATCTCCGGCTGTATAGATGTACATAATTTGATCGCGTCCATCTTTGTTACTCTGGTAAATTTTCACTTTCCCTTTGCGTATCATGAACACGCCGCGAGGTATCGAATTCTGACGATACAACACACGACCTTTTTTCAGTTTCTTACGGATCATGGCTTTCTCCAGTCGCAACCGCACTTTAACGGGCAACGTATGAAGAAACTTCTCGTTAGAGAAAATGAATTTGTCCAATCCTGTACTCATCACTCAAATATACGAGTTGATAAACTGTTAAAATTGACATAAGTCAATGCAATCCATTTTATGATGAACGAATTTTGTTTCGTCTTATGGGTTGGTTTAAGACAAAGCCTTGCAGCACTTGTGTTGCAGGGCTTTTAAATTTTAATGACATTGTTTTTTGTGCGTTGACGCATGTCAATGCTTTTCTAATTTCCTTGTCCGAATTTTGTATCACTATCGTCAAGGAATCTACTCTTCGATTCTGTGTGCCAAGGATAAGTAGCTGTGCCGCCATGCGGTGAATGTTGAACCAAAAAACAAGTACTATGAAAAACAATCATGTGTATAAGGCGTATGCATTGCATAATGTGGAACAATTGCCGCAATGGAATACACTCAGCGACGAAGCTCGTGAAGCCATACAAGTAGTGGGACAAGTGCTGCCATTCAAAACGAACAATTACGTTACCGAACAACTCATTAATTGGAATGATCCGATGAACGATCCGATGTTTCGCTTGACATTTCCTCAGCGCGGCATGTTAAATCCATCGCATTATGAGATGATGAAAACCACATTGGATCGCACTTCCGATGCGAGCATTATTAAATCCGTTGCGAACAAAATTCGATTAGCCCTAAATCCGCATCCCGCAGGTCAAATGGAACACAACGTTCCCGAATTAAACGGAGAAAAACTGAACGGACTGCAACACAAATACAAAGAAACTGTGTTGTTCTTCCCTTCCAACGGGCAAACTTGTCACGCGTACTGTACGTTTTGCTTTCGCTGGCCGCAGTTTACCGGAATGAATGAATTCAAGTTTGCACAAAAAGATGCGCAAGTATTGGTGGATTATCTGGAACAACATCCGGAAGTAACAGATGTGTTGTTTACCGGCGGAGATCCGATGATTATGAAAGCGAAAATCCTTGAAGTATACATTCGTCCGCTGTTGTCGAAAAAGATGAAGCACATTCGTTCCATTCGTATTGGAACCAAAGCATTGGGTTATTGGCCCTATCGATTCACAACGGATGATGATGCGCAAGAAGTATTGCGACTTTTTAAAGAAGTAACTGAAACCGGCAAACATCTTGCATTCATGGCACACTTTAGTCATCCTGTTGAACTGAGCACTCCGGCTGTAAAGGAAGCCATTCGTAATATTCGCCTTACGGGTGCACAATTGCGCACACAGTCTCCAATTCTGCGTGGGATCAATGATCATTCTTCTATCTGGAAAGAAATGTGGAACGAACAAGTAGGACAAGGATTAATTCCCTATTACATGTTTATCCCGAGAGATACCGGTGCACAAGATTATTTCGCAGTTCCACTGGCTCGTGCTTATAGAATATTTCGTAATGCTTACAGCGGCGTTAGCGGCCTTGCGCGAACAGTGCGTGGTCCGAGTATGTCGGCTACACCGGGAAAAGTGGCAGTTCAGGGAGTTACGGAAATCGATGGACAACGCTATTTTGTTTTGACGTATTTGCAGGCGCGTGATCCTAAACTCGCGATGAAACCGTTCCTTGCGCCGTATTCCGAAGAGGCGATTTGGTTGAACGATCTTGAAATTATAAACGAAGAAATGGCTGAATACACGAATGCCTTTTCTCACTAAAACTATCTATCATGAAAAAGCAATTTTATATACGTAGTGCCAAAGACACTGCAACCGGTTTACCTCTGGCTTTCCAGGTCGTTATTGATGATCTTTTCCTTTGGTATGGCGTGTTCAATCACGAAAGAAAAACGTATGATTACCGCCAGGCAGTAAATAAGCGCTTAGACACCAAAGGTTGGGCTTGTATTACTGAAGAACAGTTTTACAAAACGATGAAATCCAAAAGAGAAATCATCAAAAACCTGTTAAGCGCTTACGGATTGTATGTGGAACGATTAATGTTAAAGTCCAGTATTCCCGGACGACATCAGATATCTTCTAAAGTATGATCGTACCTGCGACCTGATGCCATCAAGCCGATCATCATCAGAATAGCTGAACTTAGTATGACAACTAATAAAATTCCTTCGCTAAACAATGGTGTTTTGAATGCGGCAGGAATACTGTAAAACAAAATTACCGTAATCAATCCCCGGGGTGCAATAAACACTTCGGGGAATACGTGTGTTTTGGCAATGAAGCGCAAGAATATAATTCGAACTAAAAGAATTAATGCCACAACAAGTCCTCCAACGATCCACACTTCGGTATCATTCAACAGCACTAAATCGAACGAGTAGCCGAACAACAAAAAGAAAAATGTGCGTATTAAAAATGCAGTCTCTGCTGTAATTAAACGAAATTCATTCGCCGTTTTATTAATTTCTGTAGG
>CALJIF010000004.1 GCA_937974275.1 uncultured Flavobacteriales bacterium | reverse complement strand
ACAGGCAAGCCCGGGCGGAAATCTTGTTCACGTCCGGGAAACATAAAGAAGCCTTAGTTGAAGTTGAGCGATACGAAGCCATTAAGGACACTTTGCTAAACGCTGAAAAAGCAAAAAGCATTCGTGATACGGAAGAGCGGTACAAAAAAGAAAAGAACGAGAAAGAGTTAGCCATTCTGGAAAAACAAAATGTCCGACAAAGTTGGTTGGTTAGCGTGGTTCTCTTTTCTATTGTAGGATTGATCGTATTGATGGCATTGCTATATGGAAGGATAAACATGGGCAAGAAATCAGAAGAGCTACTTCGCCAAACACAGCAAGTCATTGAAGAAAAAAATAAAAACATCACTGACAGCATTCTCTATGCGCGCAAAATACAAGAGGCTGTCATGCCCGACAAAAGTCATTTATTGCAACACTTCGCAGACTCCTTTATCATAAATCGACCAAAGGATATTGTTGGGGGAGACTTTTGGTGGATCCAGGATCGCGGTGATGATGTTTGGATTTGCATCGCAGATTGTACAGGCCATGGAGTTCCGGGTGCATTTATGAGTGTAATGTGTTCGACATTTTTAAATGAAACCGTTGTCACTCATCCAGAAGCGACACCAAGTGTTATTTTCACAAAACTGCGCGAGAAAATTACTGCAACATTAAGTAGAACAAAAGCACAAGGCACGCTCGATTCTATGGATGCCGTTTTACTTCGTATAGATACTAAGCGTCGCACATTACAGTCAGCCGGAGCCAATAATCCCGTTTGGATTGTCCGCAATGGAATAATGACAACATTAAAACCGGACAAGCAACCCGTAGGGAAATGGGGTGAAGTTGCGGCTCCATTTACACTGCACGAGTACGCATTAGAGTCGGGCGACATGATTTACAGTGGTTCCGACGGTTATGCTGACCAATTTGGAGGTTCAGCAGGAAGCAAGAAGTACAAGAGTTCAAGACTGCGGGAAGAACTCGTAAGAATAAGTACTGAGTCCTGCAGTCAGCAGGAGGCTTGGCTCAACAATACTTTTGACACGTGGAAAGGGACGTTGGAGCAGATTGATGATGTATTGATGGTTGGGATTCGGGTGAGATAGATGAAGAATTCCACTTTAGACCTTTAAGGTTTTAAAAACCTTAAAGGTCTAAGACTTATAACTGAGCAGTCATTAACTTAATTCCTTTATCGACGTGCAGACCAAATAATCCTGTTCATTGGTGGACATCAAATTCGAGCGTAATACGTTGAAGGTTTAATAAACCTTCAACGTATTAAAGGACCAAATCCCACTCTTTCCCTCCCCAAATCCACCATTCGTCGATGCTATTCACAGAGAAACCGTAGAAATGTCGTACATTCGCACATCGAATTTAATGTCCTATTTTATTGCTTTTCAGCTATTTACACGCATATTCAATATCCATCTTAAATCACCCGGCCCGCTCCAAACATCTTTTGCACAATTTATTTGTCGATAAATTTGGTAGAAGTAATTTTCTGCTTATCTTCGCACCCCCGTTAGAAGGGACAATCTGCATTAGTAGAACTATTCAATTATAAGGCTCGTGGATACTTTATCCTACAAAACCGTTTCAGCTAATAAAGCTACGGTACAGAAAAATTGGTTGCTGGTGGACGCGGAAAACGAAACCGTTGGTCGCTTAGCATCTAAAGTGGCATACCTTGTTAGAGGTAAGCACAAAACCAATTACACTCCGCACGTTGACTGTGGAGATAACGTAATTATCATCAACGCCGATAAGGTGCGCTTCACTGGAAGCAAGCTGAACGACAAGGTGTATACGCGTCACACCGGCTATCCGGGCGGGCAGCGTTTTGCTACCCCACGCGAACTCCTGGCTACAAAACCTGAAAAGGTATTGGAATTGGCTATCGGGCGTATGTTACCTAAAACAAAGTTGGGTGATCGTCTGCGTCGTAATGTATTCGTTTATGCGGGTACTGAACACAAGCACGAAGCGCAGAATCCGGCAACAGTAGATTTGAACACAGTTAAAGAACGTCAATAATGGAAGTTACGAATACAATCGGCCGTCGTAAAACCGCTGTAGCTCGAGTTTACATGGAGCGTGGCAACGGTAACGTAATCATCAACAACCGTGATTTAAAAAATTACTTCTCAACAGAAGTATTACAAAATAAAGTGTTGCAAGCATTCGCTACTACCGATACTCTTGGTCAGTACGATGTAACTGTCAATGTTAGCGGTGGCGGAATGAATGGCCAGGCGGAAGCAATCCGTTTGGGCATTGCTCGTGCATTGGTTGACAACGATGAGCAGTTAAAAACAAAATTGCGCGCGGAAGGTCTCATGACTCGTGACCCAAGAATGGTTGAACGTAAGAAGTTCGGTCGTCGTAAAGCACGTCGTCGCTTCCAGTTCAGCAAACGTTAATCCAGATTATTCAATTTATAGCGTCGAAGTACATGTCCAGAACATCGTTCAACGAATTACTAGAAGCAGGTGCACACTTTGGTCACCTCAAACGCAAGTGGAACCCTGCAATGGCTCCGTATATCTTCACTGAGAAGAACGGAATCCACATCATCGACCTGAACAAAACTGTAGTGAAGTTGGATGATGCGTGCAACGCATTGAAAGCTATCGCTCGTTCAGGCAAGAAAATTTTGTTCGTTGCTACTAAAAAGCAGGCAAAAGATATCGTTGCGGAATCAGTTAAGAAGGTTAACATGCCTTATGTTACTGAGCGTTGGCCGGGTGGAATGTTAACCAACTTTGCAACTATCCGTAAGGCGGTTCGCAAAATGGCGTCAATCGACAAAATGGCTGTTGACGGCACTTTTGACAACCTTTCGAAGAAAGAAAAATTAATGTTGTCTCGTGAGCGTGCGAAGTTAGAGCACCAGTTGGGATCTATTGCAGATCTTAACCGTTTGCCGGCTGCATTGTTTATCGTAGACATCGTTAAAGAACATATTGCTGTTGCGGAAGCACACCGCTTGGGCATCCCAACTTTTGCAATCGTTGATACCAACTCAAATCCAAACGAAGTTGATTACGCAATTCCCGCGAACGACGATGCTTCTACTTCTGTGAAGTTGATCATTGATATCGTGAATCAGGCAATCGCTGAAGGTTTGGAAGAGCGTAAGAACGATAAAGACAAAGGTGAAGATGATGGCGAAGAATTCAACGAAGATGGTGTTCGCAAGAGCAAGTTTGACGTTGATGCTGAAGATGGCGGTGAGCGTAAGAAGCGTCCTGCCTCTAAAGGTCCTGCTTCCAAAGGTCCTGCTTCTAAAGGCGGTGCTCGCAGACCAAGTCGCGCTTAAAAGATTAATTACTAATTCGAATACAATATTACCATGTCAGTTACTATTACTGCTTCAGATGTAAATAAACTGCGCACCATGACTGGTGCCGGTATGATGGATTGCAAAAAAGCGTTGACCGAAGCTAATGGTGATTTCGAAGCAGCGGTTGACATTCTTCGTAAGAAAGGTCAAAAAGTTGCTGCTAACCGTAGCGAACGTGATGCTAAAGAAGGTTTAGTTATTGCTAAATCAAACGGAACACGTGGAATTGTTACTGTTCTGAATTGCGAAACTGACTTCGTTGCTAAAAACGAAGATTTCGATAAGACTGCTAATGCATTCGCTGAAATTGCATTGAACAGCAAGCCTGCCGATTTAGCTGCTTTGGTAGCATTACCTTATGAAGGTGTTTCTATCGGCGAAAAGGTAATCGAAATGGTGGGCAAGATCGGAGAGAAGATTGAATTGTCAGGATACGAGCAACACGAAGCAGGAATGGTTATCGCGTATAACCACCCGGGTAACAAATTAGCTTGTATTGTAGGTTTCTCAAAAGTTGTTCCTGAAAACGTTGCGAAAGATATTGCTATGCAAGTTGCCGCTATGGCTCCTGTAGCTGTTGACAAAGACGATGTAGATCAGGAAATGTTGAACCGTGAATTGGAAATTGCTCGCGAATTAATTCGTGCTGAAGGCAAACCTGAAGACATGGTTGAGAAAATCGCACAAGGTAAAATCAACAAATTCTACAAAGAATCTACTTTGGTTAACCAAGAGTTTATTAAAGACGGAAAGAAAACAGTTGCTCAATATCTTGCAGACGCAGACAAGGAAGCTAAAATCACCGGCTTCAAACGTATCGCTCTCGGATAATTAATTATTGCATAATTTATCCCTCCCATTCGGAGGGATTTTTTTTGACCAAATACCAATGGCATGAAGTACAAAAGAGTTCTATTGAAGTTAAGCGGTGAAGCGCTTATGGGATCGAAGCTGTATGGCATTGACAACGATCTGCTTACACAATACGCAGCGGAAATAAAAACAATCGTCGATGCTGGTGCACAAGTGGCCATTGTAATTGGAGGTGGAAATATTTTCCGTGGAATACAAGCCGAAAAAGGCGGCATTGATCGCGTTCAAGGCGATTATATGGGCATGCTGGCTACAATGATTAACAGTCTGGCATTGCAATCGGCATTGGAGAAAGCCGGTGTTCCAACACGATTACAATCCGCAATTGAAATGCGTCAAATCAGCGAACCATTTATTCGCAGGCGCGCCGTACGCCACCTCGAGAAAAATCGTGTCGTCATTTTTGGAGCCGGAACAGGTAATCCCTACTTCACCACCGATACTGCGGCAACTTTACGCGCGGTTGAAATTGAAGCCAATGTTGTTCTGAAAGGTACTCGCGTGGATGGTATCTATACAGCCGATCCGGAGAAAGATAAAACAGCAACGAAGTACGAGCGCATCACATTCGATGAAGCATATGAGAAAAATCTGAACGTGATGGATTTAACGGCATTCACACTGTGCAAAGAAAACAACTTACCGATCATCGTATTCGACATGAATGCCAAAGGCAATTTGTTGCGCGTTGTAAACGGAGAGTCCGTTGGAACTATCGTGGAATTGAAATAAGCTACAGCTATTTGCTAACTTTAGAACCGTAAAACGTTTTAATTATGAATGAAGAAGTTCAATTGATTTTAGATACTACGGAAGAGTCCATGTCCGATGCTGTGAACCACCTGGAAGTGGAACTGACCAAAATTCGTGGCGGTCGCGCCAGTGCTTCTATGGTTGAAGGTGTTCTTGTTGATTATTACGGGTCGATGACTCCACTCAGTCAGGTTGCCAACGTAAATACTCCCGACGCTCGAACAATTTCCATTCAACCGTGGGAAAAATCAATGTTGGATCCGCTGATGCGTGCGATTCTTGCCGCTAACCTGGGTTTTACTCCCAGCAATAACGGAACTGTTATCATTTGTTCCATTCCGCCAATGACCGAAGAGCGTCGTAAACAATTGGTAAAAAAATCGAAGGAAGAAGGTGAACACGCCAAAGTGAGCGTACGTAATGCCCGTCGTGACGCTAATGAAGAAATTAAAAAGTTGATCAAAGCAGGATTGCCTGAGGATGAAGGGAAAGAAGCTGAGGCGAAAGTTCAAACGCTGACCGACACGTACAGTGCTAAAGTAGACAAGCATTTGGAAGCGAAAGAAAAAGAAATCATGACTGTTTAATTGGTCATTGACATAACAATAAAAAGTCCCGAATCACATCGGGATTTTTTATTGGCACTACTCTATATATTCTACGCGAAGCTCCGACGCCTGCTTGTTGATGTAAAGCACTGCCGGGATTTACTAGCCCCGATTGAGTGCGAAACGCAAGTGAATGCACGAAAGCGGGAGAACCGGTGGTTTGAAGCTAAACAGATGCGCTCCTGATCATGTGTTGCAAATACTCACAATTCAAGTACATGCTCACATTTTGTAAATTTGGTTATTACCATTTGACAAAACGATGAAATTTTTCAAGAGACTTCTGATTGGTTTGCTCATTCTACTTGCCATACCGTTCCTAATGGCTTTGTTTGTTACTAAACAATATGACGCTGTTCGTGAAATTGTCATTCACGTACCGAAAGACACTGTTTTCAATTATGTGAAATATTTGAAGAATCAAGACAACTATAGTAAATGGGCAGCGATGGATCCTAACATGAATAAGTCGTACCGTGGAATAGACGGCACCGTAGGATTTGTTTCGGCATGGAGCAGCACCAATGAAGATGTTGGAGCAGGTGAACAAGAAATAAAAAAAATAGTACCGGGAGAGCGTATCGATTATGAATTACGATTTATAGAACCGTTTCAGTCAACTGAACCGGCATTTATGAGCACAGTTGCAATTGATTCGGCTACAACCAAAGTGACATGGGGATTTCACGGTGAAGTGGACTATCCGATGAACATCATTTTCTTATTCATGGATTTTGAAAAAATGATTGGTGATGATTTGGAAATAGGATTGAGTAAATTGAAAATAATTATGGAACAACCATGAATCCGAAAGTTGACATTTATTTTAGCCAGGGTTGTGGTCGATGTGAATTGATGGCAACGCCGCAGTGTAAGGTCAATCGATGGCGTCCGGAAATGGCGTTGCTGCGCGATATCGTAAACTCGTGTGACCTTAGTGAAGAATTGAAATGGGGCGTTGCTTGCTACACGCACAACAAGAAAAATGTAGTAATTATTGGTGCGTTCAAAGAATTCTGTTCGCTGAGTTTTTTTAAAGGCGCATTACTTCGCGATGAAAAGAAATTGCTGATACAGCCGGGCGCTGATTCGCAAGCTACGCGGCAGTTTAAGTTTACAGACATCAACGAGATCATCAGACTGGAAGATGATATCCGCGCTTATCTTTTTGAAGCAATAGAATTAGAGAATTCAGGCGCTAAGGTGAAATTCAAACCCATTGAAGAATACGAAGTACCTGAAGAATTGCAGCGCAAATTAAACTGTGACCCGACATTAAAAGCTGCATTTGAAGCTTTAACTCCGGGCAGAAAACGCGGATATTATCTACACATTGGTCAGGCGAAACAAAGCGCCACACGAGAAGCACGCATTGAAAAATGTATTCCGAAAATTCTAAAAGGAAAAGGCGTGATGGAATGATGCGGTGAAACCGAAATTAACCGTTTGTTACCGAATCGACCCGTGCCGTTTTTCTAACTTCCGCATCCTTTTATGCGGACATTCATTCTTGCACTGTTATTGACGTTTAGCCTTATTTGCAACGGACAAACTCCGTCAGGAACCGTATTCCCGTTACTGGAATGTAACAGCGGAATTTGCCCCGCTCAAAATGTCAATCCAACCAACCTGCGTGCACTTTATGGCGATTCTACACATAACACTATTTATGTTGGAGGAAAATTCAGCACAGCAGGAACACAAGCGCGACAAGGACTTGCAGCAATTACAGCGAACACGGGAGCACTATTACCATGGACAGTAACAGTAAATACAGGTGGCGAAGTACATGCGATAGCGAGGTACGGGGACACAATATATATCGGAGGACGTTTTGATCAAATTAATGGAGTGAACAGAAGGAATATAGCTGCAGTAAGCGCAACTACAGGGAACTTGATCAACATACTAACAACCGGAACAGGTTCAACCAACGACACCATATTCTCGCTGCTCATTCACAACAACTTCTTGTATGTGGCAGGAAGATTTACAACAATTCAATCCACCGCGCGTACCAATTTTGCACAACTAACTTTCGCCGGAAGTGTAACCACATTTACATCAACACTTACCGGAGTTGTGCGGCAATTACTTCCGGGTACGAATCAAATTTTTGCACGTACTGCATCTACCTCGCTGCCTCAATCGCGCATTTACAAAATCAATACAACAACAGGCACTCCGCAAATCATACTGCAAACCGACGCGTTGACCGATCATTACTTCACCGACTTTGTAGTACGTGGTGATACTGCATATGTAGTCGGGTCCTTTTACATGTCAACCAATCAGCAAACAGCGGAGAATTTTGTTGTTGTAAACACGATCAACTATTACAAACGTCATGTTGCATTTTCACTGAACGTTCCTTTCGAGATGCCCAACGTTCGTGTGGAGATTGAATTGCATAGGGACACTTTATTCCTCGCCACATTTGATGGCAACTCCAGATTGAATCCGGGTCACCGATTATACAAATGCTTTTATCGCGGTGCTACTTTGCAAACGATTAAACAATACAACAGCAATCAAACCGCGATGAACTCTTACATCAACAATGGTTTGATGGTTATGAACGGATACTTGCTCGAAGCGGAACGTTTTACGCAGCATGGCAATATTAATACATCAAGTACATCTGTTCGTTTGTTCAGTTATTGCCTGCGTCCTCAGCAGCAACCCAATAATTTTATTTTTCCTACCAACACAATTTGTCAAGGTGATACGGGATTCTTACAAATTGCGCCATCTGCTTCCTACTACTCGTACAACTGGATTTGCATTCCAAGTAATGCTGCAACATTAATTCCTAATGGCTCTTCCGTTCAAGTTGCTGTTCCCAATACAACAACAGGAACATTTGCGATTCAGGTACGCGGAGTTTCGGGATGCGGCATCGTGTCTTTATCAGCACGATCGTACACCATTACTGTACTCCCCAAACCGGATGTAGATGCGGGCACATCAGATTCTATAACTTGCAATCAACCGGTAGCAACGTTGCGAGGAAGTAGTCTAACACCCGGTGTAACGTATAGTTGGTCAGGACCTGCAAGTTCAGGCGCAGATACTATTACTTCGGGAATCACCGGGATGTATACACTATTGGTTACGGCACCGAACGGTTGCACGAATACGGACAGTGCTGCAATTGTTGCGGATACATTGCCACCCGTAATTCAACCCTGGCCTTCAATTTCGGATTTAACGTGTATTGTTGATACGGTTGTATTAGATGCGTCAGGACTTTATCCGAACGACTCTATCACCTGGACGAGTCCTTCCTTATCATCATTCACCAATCCGGCATATGCTGTTATCAGCGATCACTACTTATTGCAGGTAACATCCCGCAGGAATGGATGTTCTTCATTTGATACACTATTCGTTGATGAAAATCGTGTTCTCCCTAATGCGACGTTCACTGTCACCAACGACACTCTCACATGCGCACAGCCTTCTACCCTTTTAACCGGCTCATCAGCAACAACAGGAACGACACTATTCTGGCAAGACACCGCGCAAACCAATTTGGGAAATCCCGCTAACGTAAACATTGCAGGCGCATACCAACTCGTTGTTACGAACATGATTAACGGTTGTGTCAATAATACCAACTTCGCGATTATCGAGCCCTGGTTTACACCGCCGCATCTCAACCTTATCACAACAAACCCGACCATTACATGCAGTAACGATAGCGCTACGCTTCAATACACATCACTCACACCATCTGCCAATTGCAATTGGACAACACCTTCAGGAAACTACTCCGGTTTTCAAATAACCACAGCGGATACAGGATGGCATTATGTTATTGTAACGGATTCTTTAAACGGATGCTCACGAACAGATTCCGTTTTGGTCAGTTATTTACCTCAACTTTTACTGACAACATCTAACGACACTGTTATATGCCATGCATCAGGTGCAGTGCTGCAAGCCGCGCCGATTGGTGGAACGCCGCCATTTCAAATTACCTGGAATAACAATACCGGCAACGGTAGTCCTGTAACCGTTTATCCGAATGATACCTTGTACTTTACAACTGTTGTTACTGATAATGCAGGTTGTATAGGAACAGATTCTATTTTGGTTACTCCTGCATCACCAATAAATGATTCTACCTTGTCATTTCAACCATGCGACCCGAACAGTGCAGGCGGCGAGATACAAGTGTATCCCTATGGAAGTGTTCCACCTTACGAGATATCCATTGACAACGGATTGACGTGGCAAAACAACGGCATCTTTTCAGGATTACCATTCGGTTCGTATTCATTTATTGTACGCGACTCGTTAGGCTGTACCCACACACTGCAAGCAGACATAGATGCAAACAGCTTACTTCCTGCGGCCAACTTCATCGTATCGACACAAGCACAGTTAAACGACACGCTGGTATTTGTTGACATCTCGAATCCGCGTCCTGATTCCGTTTCGTGGGATTTCCCGAATACAGTGACTATAGTTGGAGGAACGTCGGCTTCACCTTACATTATTTCGCAAGACACCGGATGCTTCAATGCAACAATGCACATCTGGTACGGCTCCTGCGAATTAACACTCACTAAATCCGTTTGTTTCGGGGCAATTGATTCCACGTATGCCGATTATTGGAACAATCTTGGAATAGACACGATGATCGTTTATCCGAATCCGAATAACGGGCAATTTAACCTGAACGTTTCCTTACATGCCAAACAACATTTCGTGATTACAGTCCACGATGCTTCGGGAAATGAACGCGTTCGCATTCCTGTTGCAGAAACAGATAACTGGACCGGACCGGTAGCTATTCCAAATCCTATTCCCGGCTCTTATGTAGTTCGAGTAATTGCAGAATTTGATGCTGCAGAACTCATTATTGTTGTCACACAATGATGAACATTCGTTTACATAAATTTCCTTGGTGGATATCCTTAACAGCGTTACTATTTACGCTAAACGGTTTTACACAAAATCTGGAGAAGATCGGAAAGAAGGATATGGTTAGCATTGGCGGCGGACTGCAGCTGAATTCAATATTTTATGATGCACAAGGATTTGATGCGCGCAGAGATCCATTCGCCTGGTACTTTAATGGAAATATTGCCGTGAATATTTTAGATGTGAGTTTACCATTTACATTTTCCTACACAAATAATCAAGCTACTTACACGCAGCCATTCAATATGCAAAGCGTGCATCCCACCTACAAATGGGCCAAAGGGCATTTTGGAATTACTTCGGTTAACTATTCTCCGTTCACGTTAGCAGGCCATGTGTTTGCAGGAGGAGCTATTGAACTAACACCAAAAAATTTAGAGTTTGCTGCGATGTACGGACGTTTGAAGAAAGCGGTAGCGTTCGATTCTTCATCACTTGCGAACGAATCGGCTTCTTTCCAAAGAATGGGATTGGCCGGAAAAATGGGATTCAGAAGTGAAAAGATTAGTGTATCAGCGACGTACTTTCATGCCTACGATGACGCTGCATCGCTCCTCGTCTTCCCAGCTGCTTCCTTTTTAACGCCTATGGAAAACACGGCAGTATCCATTCAGACGAATATTAAGTTGTTGAAGAAATTTCAATTGGACGTAGATGCTGCTATGAGTGGATTAACACGAAATATATTTTCGGAAGAAGAAACTACAGACTTTACCGGCTGGCAAAAATGGATGTTGACCACCAGAAGTACCACTACATTTAAACAAGCACGAAAATTTGCATTCGGTTATGCGGATAAAATATTTTCCGTGAAACTACAGTACGAACACGTGGATCCCGACTACCAATCCTTGGGTGCCTATTTCTTCAATAATGACCTTCAAAACATTACAGTTCAGCCGGCCGTGCGTTTATTCAAAGGAAAATTAAACATACAAACCAACATCGGAAGACAACGCAACAATCTGGATGGTTTGCAGGCAGCAACATCGTTTCGTTGGGTTGGATCGGTGAATGCTGCATTTCAAACAACTAAAGGTTTTTCTGCAACTGCTTCCTATTCGAATTTCACGGCATATACCAATCGTCGTCCGATTACGGATCCGTTCTGGGTTCCAACACCTGCTGATACGCTAGACTTCTATCAGCTTGCACAACAAGGCCAATTGATGATCGTGAAATCGTTTGGAAAGAAAACATGGAAGAACAGTATCTCCGGTTCATTGATGTATCAACAAACAGGACAACAGCAAAGCGGAGTTGCGCTTCCCGGAACGCATATGGCCAATGCGAATATTGCATGGACTGTTGCTAATGCACCAAAAAAATGGAGCGTTAGCTTAATGAGTAATGCGGCGGTTACTGCAAACAATCTCGTTTCTACCATGCAACTTGGTCCCGGCTTGCAAGCTCAAAAAACATTGGGAATTACACGTATTTCGTTTGGTTCAACGTACAATCGTTCACTCGTATTGAATGAACTACAATCACATTTGATGAATCATCGATTCACCTGCGCCATAAATCCGAAACTGAAAAACAAAAAGTACGGAACACCTTCATTCAGCGTTAATGCGAATTACGTTAATCGACTACCTGCTACCGTCACCACTCGTGCTACTTCAGAACTCACCGTCATGGTTAATGCCGGCTACAATTTCTGATTTATTCCGCGAAAGCCTTTTCGTTTCTTGGTTTTAACTTCACCGGATTCTTGCGCATGACATTCTTCACGAACCAGCGGATAATTGCAGGAGGATACTTATAACCTTTGCTCATACGTTTGCCCATGTCAATGTACTCGTCTTTGCTTTCCGGCAACATCGTGTTCATGCCATCCACATAACGGTTATACATGCAAAATGCGGCAGCTACCAATACGGCATCATGAATACATTCGTCGGACGCTCCGGCTTTACGCGCGTTTTCTATAAGATCCGGAGAAACATTTCTACCGCTTTGTTGCACACGCGTTGCAATGTGTAACAACGCTTTCAGCTTATCGCTTACAGGCATGCTCTCAATGTCTTCCCGCAAACAAGCTATGGCCTTACCATTGTCACCAAGATGAGTAGTTGCAGCGGCCGCATGCGATTCGTGACAAAACTCGCAGTTATTCAACCGCGAAACATGCGCTGCAATCAATTCCCGTTCACCGGATGTTAACGTTGACGGCCCGAGTAATAAGGTGTGGGCAAGATTAGACAAGGCGCTGCCCGTAGAGGATTTGTAAAACAACAGTTCGACAATTCCGGGTTGCGGAATATCAGTTTTGATGTAGGTCATAGCAAAGCGGGTTTTAGTATGAGCAATTTACTAAAACCCGCTAACTCTTCCGAACATTTAAAAGTCTTACTTCTTTACAATTCGAGCACGCTGCACGATTTGCCCGTTTCTGTCGGTGAATAACAGTAAATAAAGTCCGGACGCTTGATTACTAAGATCAAGACCTCCAACATTATTTAAAGCTACAACCAGCTTGCCTTCCGAGTTGTAAAGCATTACATTACAATTAGGCTGAGAGAAGTACAACTGATCTTCGGCCGGATTAGGATAATACTGTACAAATGAGTTTTGTGAATCGGTATCATTAAAACCAACAGATACAGGATTCGCCTCATTATAAAGGCTATCCACTTCCTGTGCAGACAATACGCGATTATAAATTCTGATATCATCAATGGCACCATTGAAGTAGCGATCATTCTGAGCAACTCCGGATTTGGCGAACAGTACCGCCTCTGTTGGGGAAAATGATGAAACAAAACCTTTGTAAATAGCATTCTCCAATTGTCCGTCAATATACAATGCCAACGTATCGTCATTGTACGTTATAACAAAGTGTTGCCATGTACCAATCGGCATTGGGGTTGTGCTGAAAAAATATCGCTCATTCACGGTATTGAAATCCGTAGTAATA
>CALJIF010000003.1 GCA_937974275.1 uncultured Flavobacteriales bacterium | reverse complement strand
TTTTTCGCGCCCAAAGCTTTCTGAATACCAATTTGTCCGGTTCGCTCACGCACCGATACGAACATGATATTCGCGATGCCGAATCCTCCCACAAGAATAGAGAACGCTCCGATAATCCAGCCCGCAGTGCCGATAATCCCGAACATTTGTTCCAAGCCGGAAGACAGAATACTCACTTCATTTAGCGTGAAGTTCTCGTCTTCCGTGGGTTTCAAACGACGAATACTGCGCATAATACCTTTCACTTCATCCTTCAAATCGGCCACAGCCACGCCCGGCAAGGCTTTCACCATGATATTGGGAGACAACTCTTCTTTACGTACATCTGCAATATTGCGTATAAACTCCAGTGGCATCAGAATCTGACTGTCCATGCTGTTGCCCAGCAGACTTTCACCTTCCGGGTCGAAAACGCCTACCACGGTCACTTTCAGCCCGAATACTTTGATATCCTTACCCAGTGGGTCTTCCAGATTAAAGAGTGCTTTGCGAATGTTATCGCCGATGATACACACTGCTTTACCGGCCTCAGTTTCTTGTTCGGTAAAATAGCGACCGGTACTGATATTAAAGGTTTTTACGCGGTCGTACGGATACATGGCCGCCTGAACCTGGGCGTTTTCTACGAAGGAAGTTTTGTAATTGACGGTTTTACGGAGTCGTGCTGTAAACACTACAGCCTCACTCAGCGTTAATCGTTTGGCAAGTTCTTCGGCCTCTGAAACCTGTGCTACAGGGCGATTCATGTACTCCCACCATTCGTATTCCACGCCATCTTCAGGTGCCCACGGCCACTTTTCAATGTAAATTACATTTTCCCCTAACGACTGCACGCTCGAACGCACCTTGTATTCCATGGAATCTACTGCAGTGAATACTGCAATAATCGCGAAGATGCCGATGGTGATGCCGAGCAGGGAAAGCAGTGTGCGTAAGCGATTCACGCGAAGTGCATGAAAAGCGAACGAAATACTTTCTCGTAAAAGCGTCAGGAAAATCATCAAATCAAAGGTACTACAGACGGCTGCAGTTAGCTGCATTTTTCTTGCACTTTTTCAGACAATCCCGACACCTGTTTTTTTGAATCGGAATTTCAAATACCGATTGCCCACATTTGCAGTTATGAACAGAAAATCGATCTTATTAACAATGAGAAAAAACAAGGGTTTGAGCGGTTTTCGGCGCTTTTAAACTTCGTACCTTCACAACGTTTTTCCGGGTAAATTATGAGTGAATTGAAAAAGATAAAAAATGCATTGGTTTCAGTGTATCACAAAGATCATTTGGAACCGATTATTAAACAGCTTCATAAGTTAGGTGTAGGTTTGTTCAGTACAGGCGGCACGCAAACATTTATTGAGCAATTAGGAATTCCGGTTACTCCGGTAGAAGATCTTACTTCTTATCCTTCCATTTTGGGTGGTCGCGTGAAAACGTTGCATCCGAAAATTTTTGGCGGAATTTTAAGTCGTCGTGAATTGGATTCGGATATCGCGCAGTTGGAAGAATTCGAAATTCCTGAAATTGATTTAGTGATCGTTGACTTGTATCCGTTTGAAGCAACCGTTGCTTCCGGTGCGGGAGAGCAAGATATCATTGAGAAAATTGACATTGGAGGAATTTCGTTGATTCGTGCAGGTGCTAAAAACTTCAAAGATGTTTTGATCATTTCATCGCGAAGTGAATATCCTGCACTGTTGAATTTGCTGGAAGAGAAAAACGGACAAACGTCGCTTGCCGAGCGTAAAGCATTTGCAACACGAGCGTTTTCTGTTTCGTCACAGTATGATACTGCAATTTTTAATTGGTTCAATACAGCACAACAGGAGCCGCTCTTCCGTCATGCGGAAAATAATGGGCACGTGTTGCGGTACGGAGAGAATCCGCATCAGCGCGGTATGTTCTTCGGTGATTTGGACGCTATGTTCGATCGACTGAACGGTAAAGAACTTTCATACAATAACTTGCTTGATATTGATGCTGCAGTGCAACTCATTGATGATTTCAGTGATTGCACATTTGCGATTTTAAAACACAACAATGCTTGTGGTGTAGCATCTCGTTCAACAGTATTGGAAGCGTGGAACGATGCGTTGGCAGGCGATCCTGTTTCTGCTTTCGGAGGAATTCTCATCACGAACCGAGAAGTAGATGCAGCAGCCGCAACAGAAATCAACAAGATATTTTTTGAAGTGATCATTGCGCCTGCATTTACTACAGATGCGATGGAGATTTTAAAATCGAAAGTAAATCGCATCATCCTGCGTCGTAAAGAAGTTAGTTTGCCTAAACAACAATTCCGCACCCTATTGAACGGGGTGGTGTTGCAGGATAAAGATTTGAAGAGCGAATCGAAAAATGATATGACACCTGTTACTCGCGAAGTTCCTTCCGAAACAGAGTATCGTGATTTGATTTTTGCGAATAAGCTGGTGAAGCACACGAAGTCAAATACTATTGTGCTTGCGAAGAATAATATGTTGTTGGCAAGTGGCACCGGACAAACATCACGCGTGGATGCATTAAAGCAAGCGATTGCAAAAGCGCGCGCATTCAATTTCGATTTGAACGGTGCTGTGATGGCTTCCGATGCGTTCTTCCCTTTTCCGGATTGTGTGCAAATTGCTGATGAAGCCGGCATTCATGCAGTAGTGCAACCGGGCGGATCCATTAAAGACAAAGATTCTATTGCGTATTGTGATGATCACAAAATGGCAATGGTATTTACAGGAAACAGACATTTTAAACATTGATAAATTTCCCCGAACAATTAGCCCATGGGAGTATTTGATTTATTTACACAAGAAATTGCCATTGACTTAGGCACTGCCAACACGATTATCATTCACAATGATAAAGTGGTGGTTGATGAACCCTCTATTGTTGCGATTGATCGCGGTTCGGGAAAGGTCATTGCCGTTGGTAAGCAAGCCATGCAGATGCACGGTAAGACACACGAGAATATTAAAACTATTCGTCCACTGAAAGACGGTGTAATTGCCGACTTCCACGCGGCAGAGCATATGATTCGCGGTATGATTCGAATGATCAATCCGGGTCGTAAATTATTCTCGCCTTCGTTGCGCATGGTAATTTGTATTCCTTCCGGAATTACGGAAGTAGAAAAGCGAGCCGTTCGCGACTCTGCTGAACATGCAGGAGCCAAAGAAGTTTATCTGATTCACGAACCGATGGCAGCAGCAATCGGTATCGGTATCGATGTTGAAGAACCAATGGGTAACATGATCATCGATATCGGTGGTGGTACTTCGGAAATTGCGGTTATTGCGTTAGGTGGAATTGTGTGTGATAAGTCTATTCGTATTGCGGGAGATGAATTCACAGCCAGCATCGAAGAATACATGCGTCGTCAGCACAATATTTTGATTGGTGAACGTACAGCGGAGCGTATTAAGATTGAAGTTGGTGCAGCGCTTTCTGAAATTGAAAATCCGCCTGCTGATTTTCCTGTACACGGTCGTGACTTGATGACCGGTATTCCGAAAGAGATTTATGTGTCGTATGTGGAAATCGCACACGCACTGGATAAATCCATTTCAAAAATTGAAGAAGCGATTTTGAATGCGCTGGAAATGACACCACCGGAATTATCTGCGGATATCTATCGTACCGGTATTTATCTTGCGGGTGGTGGTTCGCTTTTACGCGGATTGGACAAGCGTATTTCACAGAAGACTAAACTTCCGGTGCATGTTGCCGAAGATCCGTTGCGCGCCGTTGCCCGCGGAACCGGTATTGCATTGAAGAACATTGATAAATTCCCATTCCTGATCAAGTAATACGTTTATTGCGGAAGTTGAAACATGCGCAACCTGCTCGTTTTTCTCGTACGAAATTATCTGGTGTTGCTGTTTCTGCTGCTCGAAGGATTGTCGATGTATTTCCTGGTGCAGCATAATGTTTTTCAACGCGCCGCTGCTGTTTCCGCTGCGAATTCGTTTACAGGCTCTATCTACGAAACACGTTCCAATTTCACCGCGTATCTGAATCTGAAAGATCAGAATGAAATGTTGAATCATCAGTTGGCAGCATTGCTCAATCGCGACAGAGGATCGTTCATTGCTTTTAATACGGCAACAACTAACGTGAATGATACGGTTTATCGTCAACGCTATCAATATCTGACAGCTGAGGTAGTAGATAATTCAGTGACGTTGCGCAGTAATTACATTATTCTTGATCGCGGTTCGAAGCAAGGTGTTGCACCGGATATGGGCGTAATTGGTGCGTCCGGAATTATTGGTATCGTGAGAGAAGTTTCCGATAATTTTTGTGTCGTAATGTCCGTATTACACAAAGACACGAAGATCAGCGCCAGTGTTAAGAAGGACGGAACATTCGGACAGTTGTTGTGGAATGGAGGAGATTATAGAACAGCGGATTTGATTGATCTACCGACGCATTCTAAAATTGCCAAAGGCGATACGTTAGTCAGCAGCGGGTATTCCTATATTTTCCCGGCGGGATTAATGATTGGTACCATTACCGACTTCAGGGTTGAGCAGGGCGACCATTTTTACATTATTCCTTTCAAGTTCAGTGTGGATTTTAATGCGCTGCAATACGTGTATGTTGTAAAAAACCTGATGAAAGAAGAGCAGGAATCGCTCGAAAAAAGTACGGAAGGGCTCAAAGATGAATAGACTGGTAATTACAAATATTTTCAGGTTTGTGGCTTTGTTGCTGATACAGGTACTGATCATGAACAAGGTCGATTTTTATGGATTCCTGAATCCATACGTATACCTGTTATTCATCCTGTTGCTTCCGTTCGAAACTC
This sequence comes from uncultured Flavobacteriales bacterium, assembly GCA_937974275.1. Taxonomy (GTDB): domain Bacteria; phylum Bacteroidota; class Bacteroidia; order Palsa-965; family Palsa-965. Next base: position 176 of record CALJIF010000003.1, on the reverse strand, counting down.
CGGGCTGGCTTTTGCTTTTACTTGCTTTTGGCACCGGGCTAACGGTGGATATTTTCAGCGGCACACTGGGCTTACATGCCGCAAGTAGTGTTTTTGCAGCCTTTATGCGTCCGCTCATCATTAAACTGGTAGGCGAAAAACCTGAGTACGACGTAACAACCCAGCCCAAATTACAG
>CALJIF010000002.1 GCA_937974275.1 uncultured Flavobacteriales bacterium | reverse complement strand
AATATAAAAAGAAATTAGAAAAGGATTTGTTGTCATTTATAACATGTCGTTTTTCTTCGGGCGCTCAAGTTGTGACTTAAGTTCCTATTGCCCGTAATACGCACCGGAACTCATCTCACCCATGGACTACACCACCTCCTCCGAGCTTCAGCAATACCTGGATCACAACGAAAAACTGCTGTGGACAGGACGCCCGAAAACAGGAATTGTTTTTAGAGCGGCGGATATTTTTTTAATTCCATTTAGTCTATTATGGTGCGGCTTCGCCATATTCTGGTTCGTTACGGCATTAACTTCCGGAGCTCCGTTTTTGTTTGCGATGTTCGGAATTCCATTTGTGGTTGTCGGATTGATCTTCGTCTTCGGGCGTTTTATTATCGACGCTAAGCAAAGAGCTCATACCTATTACGGAATAACAGCAGACAGAATTATAATTAAATCCGGAATTTTCAAAAAGTCGATTCAGTCCGTTACTATTAAAACATTGTCGGATCTTTCATACACCGAAAAAAACGACGGCACCGGAACCATTCACTTCGGACCTAAAAATCCGATGATGATGTGGGGCAGCGGATTAAATTGGTGGCCCGGCGTGAAAGTAGCTCCAACGTTGGAGATGATACCCGATGTGAGAAATGTGTACAACAAGATAATTGCAATTCAAAAGAGTAAATAAGACGAAATAATTTTCGAAAACGGATTTAAGGAAGCTATCATCCGGCACCGCTAACTCGTGCAGCACATCATGCGGAACCGGCGTTAAAATTTGCCCCAACCCTGCACCTATAGTATCAACAACATTTCTGTTTAGCTTAACTTAACCGCAACAAAAGTTACGATGCGCATGTACGGCAAATTGTTTCATATCTGTGCTGCAGTAGTGCTCCAACTCACAGTATTGAAAGGGCAGCAATTGCAGTCGTTAAGTCTAAACAGTCACTACGGTTTTATTTTTGCCCATAGTGCTGACGTAGAAAACACGGCAGGTTCGCGTCCTCTCGGTTTTGCGCTGGAGCACAGCACGCTTAAATTCGATTCTGCATCGTACAACCTTGCGCGCTGTTATCCGCACAAAGGCTTTGGTTTGGTGTATTTCGATTACGACAATGAAATACTCGGACATTCGGTTAGTGCAACTTATTTTCTGGAACCAACGTTTGCTTTAACGCAACGTTTGTTTTTTGCACCTCGAGGCAGCGTGGGTTTATCCTTCCTGACAAATCCCTTTCACCCTACGCGAAATCCGGATAACTACAGCTATAGTTTGCCTGTAAGTGTTTTTTTGCACGTAGGGTTATCTGTTAACTATCACATCACCAAAAAGCTGGGCATTCATGCTGCCGCTAATTATTTGCACATTTCTAACGGAGGCATAAAAGATCCGAATAAAGGTATCAATTGGCCAACCGCAAATGTGGGCATCCGTTATCAATTAAATGATAACCGTTTTCAGCGACAAACATATGCGCCTTCCCAAACAACGTCGAAATTCAATCGCTTTGACCTTGGCATATATACCTCCAGTAAAATTGTTGAGAAAGGCGAAAAGCAACGCTTCTTTGTACCCGGAGCATTTGTGGGCTACCATCAACAGCTCAACAATTTGCACAGCATAGGTCTTGTTGCGGATGCGCACCTCGATTATTCTTTAGCGGAAAAACAAAAACGTATCGGAGAGTCTTTACATTTTCATTTTGTCTCTATAGCGCTGCATCATGATTTTTTAATGGGGCGCTTCAATTTGTGGCAACAAGTGGGATACTATGTATTGCCGGTTGATGAACGATTTATAAACTGGTATCACCGTTGGGGACTGGACTATCGTGTTACAACCAATATTTCCGTTGGTGTAAGTTTAAAGGCACACCTGCATGTGGCGCATTTTGCGGATGTACGAATCGGGTATAGTTTGTTTAAGAAGAGGGCGATTAAGCGCGATAAGCAATGAGTTGGAGTCAGCGCTTTGCACAAACCCGGCGGCGTAGTCCCGAAACGTTCGCAGCACTAATTAACATAAAGCGCATCCATTTATTACACCCTCTTAACACCGCATTAAGTTTTTCTTAACTTAGGGTTGCTCAATTCGCCAACCTTATGAGACTTTTTACGTCGCTGTTGCTTTTATTGACTTATCAATATCTTGCAGCGCAAACCAACCACTGGGAAACAGCCGTCTACGAAAACGACACCTGGCGTTACATAGTTCCCACCTCCGAACCGGATACAAATTGGAGAAAACCAAGTTTCAGCGCTGCAGCGTGGAATCAGGGTCCGGGCGGTTTCGGGTTTGGTGATAATGACGACAACACGACCTTCCCGCAGTCGGTGAGCGTGTTTCACCGCATCGCTTTCAATATTACCGATACTTCAAAATTGTACGAAGCAATTTTGAATGTGGATTATGACGATGGCTTTGTAGCCTACCTCAACAATGTGGAAATCGCGCGCTCCAACATCAACACTCCCGGTAAACCACCGTACAATACGCTGGCTGCCGGCAATCACGAAGCAGAAATTTATCAGGGCGGAACAGCCGATTACTTCTTTGTTTCAGCCGCAACACTCAATGCCGTGCTGCGTCCGGGCAATAACGTGCTCGCGATTCAAACGCATAACGTTGCCACCAATTCATCCGATCTGACCTCGCGCGTGTGGCTGCACTTCGGCATTACGGACAACAGTGTGCTGTATGGGCCAACACCAACATGGTTTACACCTCCGCTGAACTTCACTTCTTCTAACTTGCCTATTGTGGTCATCAACACCAACAACCAGGCGATTCCGGATGATCCGAAAATTATGGCGGACATGGGTATCATCTGGAACGGCGTCGGGAATCGTAACTATATGACTGATCCGTTTAATCATTACAACGGGAAAGTTGGAATTGAAGTGCGCGGCTCAAGTTCGCAGATGTTCCCGAAAAAATCGTACGGCATGGAACTGTGGGATGTGAACGGTAATGCCATCGACAGCGGATTAATCGGCATGCCTGCGGAAAGCGATTGGATATTGAGCGCCTCGTACTCCGACAAATCCTTACTGAACAATTACATGACGTATGATCTGTCTGCGATGATGGGTTGGTACGCATCACGTTGCGAATTTGTGGAAGTCGTATTGAATGGACAGTACATTGGCGTGTATGTGTTGATGGAAAAAATTAAACGCGATAACAATCGTGTGGATCTTGCGAATTTGCAACCGACGGATATTACAGGCGATGAACTGAGCGGCGGTTACATTATTAAAATTGATAAAACTACCGGAAACGGCGGTAACGGCTGGACTTCCGCGTATGCACCGGATACGGCAATCAATGGTCAAACGATTTTTTATCAATACGAATATCCTTCCGAAACGGAAATCATGCCCCAACAACAAGCCTATATTCAGGCGTATGTGGATAGTTTTGAAACGGCTTTAGCAGGTCCGAATTATTTGCATCCGACATTGGGTTACAAAAACTTCATCAACATGAATTCATTCATCGATTATTTGTTGTTGAATGAAATGAGCCGAAACATTGACGGTTACCGACTCAGCACTTTTTTGTATAAAGACAAAGACAGCAACGGAGGCAAACTAACCATTGGTCCTGTTTGGGATTATGATATTGCCTGGGGCAATGCCAACTATTGCGGATCGCCATCAACTACAGGCTGGGCGTACGACTTCGCGCTGGCGTGTCCCGGAGATTATTGGCAAATTCCGTTTTGGTGGGATCGCTTTATGACCGATACGGCGTTTACGAATCAATTGCGTTGTCGTTGGGAAGAATTAAAAGTAACCGCGCTTAGTGTTTCGTATTTGCACAACTACATCGACTCTATGGGCGTGTACCTCAACGAAAGTCAACAACGCAATTTCCAGCAATGGCCGATACTGGGACAATACGTTTGGCCGAACCCTTCTCCTATTCCAACAACGTATCAGGGCGAACTCAATGAATTAAAAACATTCATTACTGCACGATGGGCGTGGTTAGATGCCAACATTCCCGGTCAAGCGAATTGTAACTTAACAAGCACACCAACTGTTTCGGAAAATAAATCGAAATTGGCCTTGTTTCCGAATCCGACGAATGGTGCGACAACTTTAGGGTATTCTTGCGCAACGCCGGAAAGCATCACGGTTACCATCACCGACTTAAGCGGACGTTTGATCAGTGAACCTCTTTTAGTTTCCTGCTCTGCGGGATACAACACTGTTGCATTACCAACAACAACATTAAGTGCGGGCACGTACATCGTTACCGTGAACGGCTCAACACGCCAATCATCAACGCTTATAATCACTCAGCCATAAATGAAAAATCTTTTTTCATGCATTGCTGTTGCATGCTCATTCGCTGCAACTGCGCAGACGTTCACAGCTACGCCCAATGCGCCCATCAACGATTACGCCACCACAGAATATAACTTAACCGTTTCCGGATTAAACCCGGCGAATATTGATACCACAACATTCGGATTAGAAACGGTATGTGTTAATCTCACGCACACGTGGAATGCAGATATCGACATGTACATCATCGCACCGGATGGAACTACATCCATGCTGGTAAGCGGTCAGGGCGGGTCTGATGATAATTACACCAACACGTGTTTTAATACCGGCGCCTCACAACCGATCACCGCGGGCTGGTCGCCGTTTACGGGGACGTTTCGTCCAATGGGACAAATGGGCCGTGTGAACAACGGACAAAATGCGAACGGTGTGTGGAAGTTGCGCATTACAGATACATATCCTGCAGATGCGGGCACTATGATTAGTTGGAGCATTACGTTTGGTAACAATCCTGCTTCTTATTTTTCATTGCTGGAATCCGATCTTCCCATTTTTGTGATCAACACCAACAATCAGGCAATACCTGATGAACCCCGTATCATGGCCGATATGGGCATTATCTGGAATGGTAACGGCAATCGTAATTACATGACGAATCCGTTCAACCATTACAACGGTAAAGTCGGGATTGAAACACGTGGCGCAAGTTCATCGACGTTCCCGAAAAAATCGTACGACATTGAGTTGTGGGATGTGAACGGAAACGACATTAACGCTCCACTACTTGGTTTTCCGACTGAATCGGATTGGGTGTTGAGTGCACAATACACCGACAAAACGTTGATGCGCGGCATGCTCACGTTTCATTTATACAATGAAATGGGATGGTATGCGCCACGTTGTCGTCCGGTAGAAGTGGTTATTAATGGAGAATATGTTGGGGTATATATTCTGATGGAAAAAGTAAAACGTGATGCGAATCGTATTGAAATTCAGAAGTTGTAACCTAAAGATATCACAGACGATCAATTAAACGGAAGATATATTTTGAAATTTTATAAAAATTAGT
>CALJIF010000001.1 GCA_937974275.1 uncultured Flavobacteriales bacterium | reverse complement strand
TCAATTCATTCAGCGACTTTCCACTCTTCGCCATGAATTCCCAAATCACCAATCCCATCCAGATGCCATCACGCTCAGGAATATGTCCTTTAATAGCAATGCCTCCGGATTCTTCACCACCCAACAACACATCTTCCTTCACCATGATTCCACAGATGTACTTGAATCCGATTTTCACTGTTTCAAGTTTCATGCCATAATGCGCACAGATGTTTTTGATCTTAACCGTGGTGCTGAATGCAGTGCATACTTTACCATCCATCTTTTTGTACTTCACCAAATAGTGAATCAACAATAAGATAATGTGATGCGAGTCCACAAAATTTCCTTTGCTATCAAACAAACCGATACGATCTGCATCACCATCTGTCGCCAGACCGCAATCAATATCACCGGCAACTTTGATCACTTCAGCAAACTCTTCCAGGTTACGCAGAATGGGCTCCGGAGCTTGTCCGTCAAAAGAAGGATTGTAATCGCAATGCAATAATGTAGCATCAGGGAACAAGCGTCTGATCACATTTTGTCCTGCACCATACATAGCGTCGTAAGCCAAATTCAAACCTGAATTACGAATTGCATCCAGATCAAAATTCTTTTCAACGTGAGCAATATATTCATCTTCCAATGCTACGTATTGCAACATGCCTTTCTTTTCCAGATCGGAAAGTTTCATGTTGTCGATATCAATTCCGGAAGCATCAGGAATAAGCGGTTCAATTTCTGCTATAAGTTCCGGTGTTAAAGGACCACCATAACCCGCTTTAACTTTATATCCGTTGTATGAAGGCGGATTGTGTGAAGCCGTAATGATAATTCCTAAATCACATCCATGATTTTTTGCACCTAAAGAAATCATTGGTGTACTCACAAAACCTTTTGCCAGCAACACTTTTATGCCATGTGCTGCAAATACCTTCGCGGTTGTTTCAGCAAACAATTCACCCGCAAAACGACAATCGTGTCCGACAACAACGGATGGATTTTTAAAATTCTTTTTCATCCACAGCGCAGTGCCTTCTGTTACACGCGCAACATTTTCTACTGTGAATTCTTTAGCAATGATGGCTCTCCAGCCGTCTGTTCCAAACTTGATTTTATACATAAAATAGATCTAAGGGACGTAAAAATAGGGAATTTGGCCTTTAACTGCAGGGGGAACATGAATAAGTTGAATGTTGTGATTAACATAACGAAAGAGAAATCGTAATCTTGCACTCTTATGAACAGAAACTACTCTGCAACCTTTCGCATCATACACTGGAGCATCGCCTTATTGATGACAGTAACATTGATTACTGTTTTACTGAGATTGACTTGGCTGAACAAGTTCAATGTTTCCGAGATTATGAGCACTTTTCTTCAGGACAAAGAACATCAACTTACCAATGATGATCTTATTGTTTTAGCCAAAAAAATTCGCCAGCCCATGTGGCAATGGCACATCTATGCAGGGTATGCTCTTACAGGAATAATTGCACTTCGTTTCCTATTGGGGTTCACGGGAAAAATGAAGTTTACCAATCCATTACAAAACGAACTGACCGGTGAAGCAAAATTTAAAGCATGGATATACATCCTGTTTTATATCTGCGTGACTGCTTCTCTGGTAACGGGTTTGATTATTGAATTGGGACCGCGCTCAATGAAATCGTCGATGGAAGAAATACATGAACTTTCCATTTACTACGTAGGAGCATATCTCCTTTTACATTTAGGAGGTGTACTGCGAGCGGAATTCACAAACGAAAGAGGAATAATTTCAAGAGTGATTAGCGGTAACGAAAGAGATTCTCAATAACTACCGCTTAATGTCATTTTTATCCAACGCTGCCTGATATTCCCGAGCGTTTTTCAAATGTACATCGTAGTCTTTGGTAAACTTGTGTTTGCCTGTTCCGTATTCAGCGCACATATACAAGTAATCGTTCTTCTCGTATTGCAACACAGCGTCAATACTCACTTTGTCGGCCAATAAAATCGGGCCCGGAGGTAAGCCGGTGTTGCGATATGTGTTGTATGGAGAGTCGACATCCAGATCGCTTTTTAATACTCGGTTAATCGAAAAATCACCGAGTGCATAAATAACTGTCGGATCGCTTTGCAAGGGCATTCCCTTCTTTAAACGATTGATGTACAATCCCGCAATACGCTTACGTTCTTCTGCGACGCGCTTTTGTTCTGCTTCAACAATTGAGGCAAGAATTACTACTTCACTTTGTGTGAAACCCATTGCAGAAGCACGATTCCGGCGATCGTCTGTCCAAAAGGCTTTGTATTCGGCTGCCATTAATTCGAAAAATTCTTCTGCGGAAGTGTTCCATTTCATCTCGTACGTTGCGGGTAGGAACAAGGTTAAAATGGTGTGTTCGTTAAAACCATATTTCTCAATGAAGGCCTCATCCTCCAGTAATTGCAGGATATCCAGCGAATCCGCTTCAAGCTTTCCTCCTACACGACCGGCCAATTGTTCCTTGGTGCGAACTTCATTAAACGTAAACTTCACGGGTTCTTGCTTGCCGCTCATCAATAAATTCACTAACTGTCGGTTATTCATTCCCTCCTGAATACGATAACGTCCCGCAACAGGCTTTTCAAACTTCTTGAGTTTCGCAATCGACTTAAATGCTTCAATGTCCTCTACAATCTTACGTTCCGATAGCATGGTCGTTAATTCATCCATCGTCATTCCCGTATTTACATAAACGAACGGTGAATCGTCTTGCACATGAACTCCCGGCTTATAAAACACACCGTAAAACCACCAGGCGCCGTAACCCGCAGCGCCCAGGAACAGAAGAAAAAAGAAAATCTTAACGCCTTTCATGCTATTTCAAACTCTGAATTTGTGCTTTCAATTGTAACGCCTGAACATCCTGTGGATTGCGTTTCAGAACTCGATCGCAATATACCAAAGCCTGTTTATAGTTTTTACGATACACATACAACCCCGCCATGTTCATCAGTGCGCGACTGTCATCAGGATCTGCCTGCAATGCCCGACGATAGTACGTTTCAGCCTTTACGTCATCACCCGATTGCAACCACAAAAAGCCTAAATTATTTAACGCCGGAACGTAATACGGATTTTGATCAATCACTTCCTGATATGCAATGCGCGCTTCTGTGGTCTTTCCGGTGGTTGCCAGTGTTAACGCTTCCTTCGATTTGAAATCGGGATAGAAAGGCGCTAATGAATTGGCCTTGCGGTAATAACTCAATGCGGCAACAGCATTACCCATCTTGTAATGTGCCTCACCAATACGATAAGCTGTCCACGCATCTTCATTATCGAACGACTTACGTACCAACAAACTGTCCAGTACGTAACGTGAAGTCCATTTTTGTTCCAACGTTAGCATACTACTGAAATCCTGTTGCAAGAACAATAAATGAATCTGCGTGCGGAAAACGTGTGGGTCGCGCTGCTGCGAAAGTGGCGCAAGTATTAAGGCTGCGGAATCGAGATAATAGTTTTTTTGTTCAAAACGCTCATATTGTTGAATGAACGCGCGTGCACGAATTACCGGTGATGGAGCAGATTTATTAACTGCATACAAACCCAAAAACTGTTTTACTGTTTTCACTTCATTTTCTTCACCGGAAGGCTTCCGAATAAAGTGATCATGAACAGTGACGTGCGGAATATCAATTGCACCACTGCGAGGCATGTGACACGAAACACAATTGTTGTTTGCTTTATTCAGTTTTTCAGGTTGTTCGGAACACAATTTTGTAGATGTTTTATTCGGTCCATGACAGGAATTACATTTCGCGTTAAAATGCTCGCCATTGGTTGATTTCACACTCACGTGCGGATTGTGACACGTTACACATGTCAATGCTCCTTTTGCCGGTCGCAAGCCTTCCTGCTGTTTCGGTAAGCGTTGTTCGGTAACCATAAAACATGCGCTCATTTTCAAACGTTCGGCGTGCGATGCCATGATGAACTGATCTTCTGCGCCTTCGTATTTCGGCATAAAAACCGTCATGACATTTGAAAGCGGCATCCCGGGACGAAAATCGTAGAACGACTTGCCCGGATGCAATACAGCATTGCCTTGCAAATGACAACGTTGACACACATCAAATTGCAAATCGGGAGAGAGCTTTCCGGGATTGACGATAGTGTAATCAATGTACTTTGATGTATCCACAATTTTACCTGAACGCTTCTCCTTCACGTGCAGCGAACCCGGTCCGTGACAGCGTTCGCAGCCTATACCGTTAGGTACCTCTTCAAATTTATTTTCGGAACCTTGCACAAATTGCGGCAATGAATTGTGACAACTCATGCATTCCAATCCGATTTTTCGCGAGAAATGCGTGTTGAATCCATTCTCAAATCCGGGAGGCAAATCCCAACGACCTTCCTGTGTATAGAACGTCATGGGCATTTGGTGCAGATAACCGCCACGATTCATGATATGCGAATTCGTATGTTGTCCCGAACCAATAATGTAATTCACCTGTTCGCGTCTGGAATGCACGGTGTCTTTGCCTTCCATGCGCCATTCATGAATAAACATGGATGAATCGCTCCAATAACTTTGATACCAGAAATCGGAAACCTTATCGTAAAACTTTTCATCACTTCCGAAACGCCCTGCCGACTTCACTTTTGAAGCCACGTCAAATGATTTGCCCATACCGGTTTCAATGAACGTTTGGTAAATATTTTCATGACAACCGCGACAGGTTTGCATGCCGACATATTGCACTGAATCGTGATGATTCAGCCACACCAAAGAATCTGAAGCAGAGACAATTTTAGTATTCGGTTCATCATCTCCGCAACCGAACATCATTCCGGCAAGGAGTGCACAACACAACAACATCAACCGCTCCACCTTCATAAGCATCACTTAGTGTCCCGGACGAATCAATTGCATAGTCAATTCATCAATAAACACATCACCTACGCGAATCCAATCTTTTTTAATTCCGGTAATGGTGAATTTGTGTTTTTGAAAAAGCAAAATACTGCCCGTATTATCTGCCAATACATTGCAGTACAACTGGTGCAAGTGCAATTGAAAAAAACAATAATGAATGAGCAGGTTCAACACTTCTGACGCGAAACCTTGCCCACGATCAGCAGGATCTGCAATAAGAATTCCGATTCCGGCACGCTGATGCTGCGGATCAAAATCAAACAAATCCACACAACCAATGTCCCGTCCTTGTTTGGTAGTAATCATCAAACGCAACTGTTTATTCGTATGAATATCCAAATGCGATGAAGCCACATACTGCTCCAGCACAAAGCGCGAGAATGGAGTTTGCGTATTGCTAACCTTCCAGATGGACGTGTCGTTTTCCCACTTGTACAGCAAGTCAATGTCATGAGGTTCTAACGCCCTCAAGCGCAAACGTTCACCGAATAATAACTGGAATTGTGTCATTGTCTAAAGTTAAAAAAATCAGTGCAGACTACACTTTTTGTCGCTGCTTAAACGCTTCAATGGCTTTTACAGCGGCGTCAGCAACATCAGCAGCCTGATATTCGGGTAAACGCAGTGTTCCCTTATTCGTGGAACAATTTAATTCCAACACCTCGCTAATAATGCCGCGCTTCATCATGTCACTGAGCATGGTAAAAATAAACGGCGCTTTACGAATTTGATCAACGTTGTGTAATGTGCCAATGGTTTCCCGAATCGGATCGAGGCATGTTGTACGGTAAGGAATGACACGATCGTATTGATTTAAAACTCTTGTTGCGAGCTCTTCTGCATGTTCAATGGAAGTCGGTAATTTCCATTTGAAGAATACGAGCGGAACATTTTTGATCGTTGCATTGCGCCATAAAGCTTTTAATGATTGTTTCGGAAATTTTCCGGCGATTGACAAGGAATACAACCGTCCGTCAAAACACAACAAAATATGCGGAGGCACACGCAACGCCTGATACAAAACCACAAATGCACCGGCATTTATCTGATCAAGTCGTTTTACCGATTGTACATTCTTAAGAATCATTTTCGTTTTCCTTTCGCTACTGCAGGTTGCGTTCCCTTTCGCATTGCGGAAATTTCTTTACCGATTCCGATAATAGTTACATGATTCAGCGGGAATTCCAGGAACACGTGCAAGAAACTCAACAAGAACAAGACGTGGAAACCTAAACGATAATTGTACAGATAAAAAGCAACAGATGCAATCCACAAAACGGCAATAATTGCCAGACGTTTTTTTGGAACTTCATGCCATTTGATCACTGTAGTTTTTGAGAACCAATTGAGGTAATGATACGTGTATGCAAATGCAATGAAACGCATCAGAATTATACCGAAACTACTTTGATATACGGCATTGATTTGCGGATCGAACTGGCCGAAAATATCAATGTCCCATAATTTGATACTTTCAATATTCAAGACCTGAAAGTTCGGGTAAGCTTTTAACGCATATTCCGAAACTGCAGTTCCATCAGTACCGACAAAGAAGAATAAGATCGGGCACAGCAGGAAAACAGCGAAAGTCCAGTAACCCGATGTACTCCTGGCTTTCAATGCGCCGTACAACATGAACAGGCCGGTAAACACGTAAACGTGAATAAGCGTAGGCAGGAACACGGAGAAAAAAAGCACAAAGTCTTTAGCAACAACAGACGTAGCGCAAATAATGATAAATGCAATAAAGCGTTGAAAAGGTTCTTTTAACAACACCATGCTTAATCCCGCCAGAAAAGCGATGTACACCAAAGCCGTGGAAAAATGTAACGTCATTTCTCCGCTCATTAATTTCTGAGGACGCAAAACGTACGCTGCTACAAACAGCAGCACGGCAGCGGCACCTAATAATAAGTAATCGCGCTTACCATTGGAAAAATATTTGCGTTCGTGCAGCCAGGAAATTTCCGTGAGATAATGCGCAGGTCCCAACACGGCGTATGAAAACAGAAATAATTCGAACGGAACAAAAAATGCAACAAGACAAGATATAGCCAGTAACCCGATGTTCAGGTAGTTGATCTTATCCGTATTCGGGATGCTATCAATAAATTTCATAACGTGATATCGCCATTAAAAACGTGAACAGCCGGCCCTTCCAGCCAAATGTGATGAAAACGTTCGCCATCGCGTTGAAAATGTACGTGCAAGTTTCCACCTCGTGTAGCAACGGCACAGGTTCCGTCTTGTCCGGCAACGCCCACCAGCGCTGCAATTAAAGCAGCAGCAGTTACTCCGGTTCCGCAAGAAAGTGTTTCGTCTTCCACACCGCGTTCATAGGTACGCACATAAATGCCGTTATCACGCGGCTCCATAAAATTGACGTTGGTGCCTTCTTTCGCGAATCGTTCGTTGTAGCGAATTTTTCGTGCTTTATTGTACACATCCAATTCGGGAACGTTCAATTCAATTTTCACGTAATGCGGCGATCCTGTGTTTAAATAAAAGTCACCATCAATGCCCGCAATTCCGCTCACGTCGTTCATTTTCAACTTCACTGTCCCATCTCCAATAATTGCTTCGTGTGGTCCGTCTATGGCCAGAAAATGAATTTCATTTTTCGAAACCGCGCCAATATCTTTTGCGAAACGAGCTATACAACGACCGCCATTTCCGCACATACTGCCGGTTTTACCGTCGGAATTGAAATACACCATTTCGAAATCATAGCCTTCTTTGTTTCGCAACAACATCAAGCCATCTGCTCCTATTCCGAAACGACGATCACACAAACGTGCAATTACATCGTGATTGTTGTCGGGAAATTGTTGGGCGCGATCGTCAATTAAAATGAAATCGTTTCCCGTTCCCTGATACTTCTTAAATGCTACGTTCATTTTATTTTGCTCAACACCGATTCATCTGTAACTCGCTCCGGCTGTCGGAATTCAGCAGTCGGTTCTAACTTATAAATTCCTGAAACAGTACGCATGTATGTTACACCGTTCAATCGTGTCACCGACTGTAAATCGGCCTGAGGAATGCCAAACAATACTAATCGGGATCGGGACATTTTGTAACCTTTATAATTTAACGGCGAGCGCCAAAACTCGACAGTTACATTTCGTTCTGCGTCCAATTTCACTCCTGCTTCTTTCTGCAACAAACTGTCCGTTGCGTTAAACGGATCCAGATTCACAACGGTGATCAGTTGTGTGGCAATCATTTCGTCTTTGCGAATAACGATTTCATCATTTGCACCGTACGACATCGTGTAGCCGGAAGTAGCACCCGAATCACTCAGAACGGTTGTGGAATCGTTCTGAACAACGCGCTCCGTCACTTGTTTTTTAATCGGTTTCTTCTTATCGCGGTCCGGCTCCTCTGCAGGTGGTGTTTCCTGCTCTTTGGCCGGCTCTGTAATAGACTTGTAAAGCGCCAGTTCTTTCACATATTCATCCAATTTCAGCACAAAAAAACCACCGCCCAGCACAATACCAAAAAGGAATCCGAGCAGGAAAATGGTAAATCGATCTCTGAAACTTTTGAAAAAACCGGAGCCTTCCATTGCGACTGTGAAGTTACAAATTCGCTGCACCCGACGTGCAATCCGATTTTATGAAATACGGCATTTATTAACAAGGGCTTAAATCTTGTTAAAAGCCGAAAAAACATCCAATAAAATCTTGCGAAATACGTCTTACCCATTAGAAATTTGTATGCCTTACTTAAGAAAATAATTATGAGAAAATTAGCCATCTACTTTCTGGTAGCGGTTACCGGTGGTATTGCTGCTACGTTGTTGAACATCTTTATCCAAGGTAAAAATGCTCCTGCTGCAGTTGCTGCAAATACGCCAATTGCAGGGACGACTGTTAATTATTCCGGTTTGCCCAACGGATTAACACCCGATTTTTCGGCAGCTGCAGAACGCACTGTGCACGGTGTTGTTCACGTTAAAACCAAATACACTTCACAACACACCTACTACGATCCTTTTCAAGGTTGGTTTTTCGGACACAGCGGCATGCAAGTTGTACCGCGAGAAGAGCAATCAAGCGGTTCGGGCGTTATTCTTACGAATGACGGTTACATCGTTACCAATTTTCACGTGATTCAAAAAGCGGAACAAATTGAAGTTGTTTTGAATGACAATCGCACCTATCCCGCAACCCTTATTGGTGCTGATCCAAACACTGATTTGGCCGTTTTAAAAGTAGACGAGAAAAATTTGCCGTTTATCGCCTACGGAAATTCGGATCAGGTAAAGATCGGAGAATGGGTATTGGCTGTCGGAAATCCATTTAATTTAACTTCCACTGTTACCGCAGGAATAGTAAGTGCTAAAGCCCGAAACATTAATATTATTCAAGGCAACGGTAGCGGCGCGGGAGCAATTGAGTCGTTTATTCAAACTGATGCTGCCGTAAATCCGGGTAATTCAGGTGGTGCATTGGTAAATACTTCCGGCGAGTTGGTGGGTATTAATACTGCGATTGCTTCCAGTACCGGGGCTTTTGCAGGTTATTCCTTCGCAATTCCGGTAAATCTTGTTCGGAAAGTTGTTGCAGATATCATCGAATTCGGAACAGTACAGCGAGGATATCTCGGCGTGAACATTCGTTCGGTGGATGCTGCGCTTTCTAAAGAGAAAAATCTGAAAGCCGTAAAAGGAGTATACGTAGATGGTGTTGTTGCCGGTGGTGCAGCTGAAGATGCCGGAATTACTGCAGGAGATGTGATTTCCCGTGTCGGTGATATCGAAGTAAACAGCGTGCCCGAATTGCAGGAGCAAATTAACCGATTCCGTCCCGGAGATAAAGTGAGTATTTCATACCGTCGCGGCGATAAAGAAAAAGTGGCACAGGTAATTTTAAAGAACAAAAACAATTCTACTTCAGTTATACGCGGCGAAGAAAAGGCAGAAGGATCAACCTCCTTAGGAGCCAATTTTGAAGCCTTGCCGGGAGAAGAATTGAAACGTTTGAATGTATCAAACGGCGTTAAAGTAACCGGACTAACGACAGGAAAATTGCGTAGTGCAGGCATCCGAGACGGGTTTATCATTACCCATGTGGATAAAAAACCGGTAAGTTCGGCGGAGGAGCTCAAAAACACATTGGAATCGAAAAAAGGCGGAGTTTTAATTGAAGGAATTTACCCCAATGGCATGCGTGCTTACTACGCTTTTGGTATGTAATTTTTACATCGACTGAATTACGCCATTGGTCGAATGTTGTGAACGGTTGACGAAATAATACGTACTAGTTAACGTTTTGTAAAGGAAAGATTACCGATAACGTTTGCTTTCACCTCTTAATTAGCGTAATTTTGTGGTGGCAAACTGGAGTAATTAACAGTTGTGTAACGCCGAAAGGCAGTAAAAAGTTAAAAATGAGGCAGTTAAAAATCACCAAATCGATTACCAACCGCGAAAGTGCGTCATTGGATAAGTACTTGCAGGAGATTGGTCGTGAAGATTTGATCACCGCGGAAGAGGAAGTGTCGTTGGCTAAGCGTATTCGCGAGGGCGACGAAGTAGCGTTGGAAAAACTGGTGAAAGCCAATTTACGTTTCGTAGTATCCGTATCTAAGCAGTATCAGAATCAGGGATTGAGTTTGCCCGATTTGATTAACGAAGGAAATTTAGGCTTGATTAAAGCCGCTCGTCGTTTCGATGAAACACGTGGTTTTAAATTCATTTCTTACGCAGTTTGGTGGATTCGTCAGTCTATCCTTCAGGCTTTGGCCGAACAGTCGCGTATTGTGCGTCTTCCTTTGAACCAGGTTGGTTCATTGAATAAGATCAACAAGGCATATTCTCGTTTGGAACAAGAATTTGAACGTGAACCAACAGCAGAGGAATTAGCAACAATTCTGGAATTACCGGAAGATAAAGTTGCAGATACCATGCGCGTTTCAGGTCGTCACGTATCAATGGATGCACCATTGTTGAACGGTGAAGACAACAGCTTGTTGGACGTATTGGTGAATCACGATTCTCCTCGCGCCGACCGCAGTTTGATGAACGAATCGTTGCAGCGTGAAATTGAGCGTTCTTTATCCACGTTAACGGAGCGTGAGCGTGATGTAGTAAAGTTGTTCTTTGGTATCGGTTGCCAGCACGGTTTAACGCTGGAAGAAATCGGTGCGAAATTTGACTTGACCCGCGAGCGTGTTCGTCAGATTAAAGAGAAAGCGATTCGTCGTTTGCGTCACA